>NZ_BAAGIC010000038.1:0-509 GCF_054658315.1 Sessilibacter sp. MAH1 | reverse complement strand
CACAGCTTTCGATACCGACTCCGGTGTTCGTGTTAATACTATTGGTAATGTTTCAGGAACAGGGCAGTTAACGGGTAACGCTTCGGTCACAGGCGGCAACAGCTTTACCGAAACCGGCTCAAACCAAGTGTCATTGTTAGGATTTGCTTTCAGTGGTGTAAATACTGTTGATGGCGATACAGCCGGTATGGTTAACGTCAACAACTCTGGTGTCGCCCTTGGTGCAAGCGACTTCACCAGCGGTAACAGTATTACCTATACCAACGTAACAACTGCAACCCAGGTTGGTACCTTAACCGGTACCACTGGAGACGATAGCTTTGATGAAACTGCGGATAACCAAATTGATACCAATGGTTTCGCTTTCCAAGGTGTTTCTACGGTTAATGGTAATGGTGGAACTGATAGCTTAACGGTACGCGCAGGCTCATTGGCCAGTCTTAATACTGCCGACTTTACCGTATCGGGTATCACCTACACCAATATCGACACAGTTGATGGCGTAACCT
>NZ_BAAGIC010000037.1:0-567 GCF_054658315.1 Sessilibacter sp. MAH1 | reverse complement strand
AATGGCACCGATACCGTTGATATTAATACCGATAATGCTTCTTTGGGCGTTTCCGGTTTTACAACCGATTCTGGCGTTCTTGTTACCAACGCAGAAACCGTCAACAACACCGGTACATTAACGGGCAGCAATGGACTCGATGAAGCCTTTACATTGACCGCTGACCAGCAGGTTGCGGTCTCTGGCCAAACCTTTACCGAGGTTAGCAGTGTGCAGGGCAACAGTGGCGATGCAGACAGCATCGCACTTTCAAATCTCGGTGTTAATCTTTCCGGTGGTGTTATTACTTCAGGCACAACCAGCATCAGTACTATCTCAACAGTTACTGGCGTTGATGCCGTTGTTAGCGACAGTGGATTAACTGAATCTTTCGATTTAAATGGCACCACTTTAGCCGTTAACACCCAAGCTGGTGTGAGCTTTGAAGATGTGAATACCATTAATGGCGATGCGAGCGATAGCATTGCCTTAAATAACAACAATGCAACCTTAGCCTCTATCACAGCTTTCGATACCGACTCCGGTGTTCGTGTTAATACTATTGGTAATGTTTCAGGAACAGGGCAG
>NZ_BAAGIC010000036.1:0-579 GCF_054658315.1 Sessilibacter sp. MAH1 | reverse complement strand
CAAACTAGAAGTATTATTATTCTTCCATTTCCATTAAAAAGAAAATATCATAAATGGGTATTTTCACATTCGAGGACGAAATCACCTCCCCTGTGGCTCCTGCTACTCTTTACAAAGCTCTAGTTACAGATGCCGACAACGTCATCCCAAAGGCTCTTGATTCCTTCAAGAGTGTTGAAAACGTTGAGGGAAATGGTGGCCCAGGAACCATCAAGAAGATCACTTTCGTTGAGGATGGAGAAACCAAGTTTGTGCTGCACAAAATAGAAAGCATTGATGAGGCGAACTTGGGATATAGCTACAGCGTGGTTGGGGGTGCTGCATTGCCAGACACGGCGGAGAAGATCACATTCGACTCCAAATTGGTTGCTGGTCCCAATGGAGGGTCTGCTGGGAAGCTCACTGTCAAATACGAAACAAAAGGAGATGCTGAGCCCAACCAAGACGAACTCAAAACTGGAAAAGCCAAGGCTGATGCTCTCTTCAAGGCCATTGAGGCTTACCTTTTGGCCCATCCCGATTACAACTAATCCGCCTCAACTTACTTGTCATCACTTTCTTGCTTTTTCTTGCTTGGAG
>NZ_BAAGIC010000035.1:0-692 GCF_054658315.1 Sessilibacter sp. MAH1 | reverse complement strand
GCACTTTGTTGTCAACATTCCAAGTGCCCTACCTCTTGATGCTGCAGCTCCTCTCCTTTGTGCAGGGATCACAGTGTATGGTCCTTTGAGATATTTTGGGCTTGACAAACCTGGCATGCATCTGGGTGTGGTTGGTCTTGGTGGACTAGGCCATCTGGCTGTCAAATTTGCAAAAGCCCTTGGCTTGAAGGTCACTGTCATCAGTACCTCTCCTAAAAAGAAAAATGAAGCCATACAACATCTTGGAGCTGATTTTTTTGTGGTCAGTAGAGACCAAGATCAAATGCAGGCTGCAATGTGCACCTTGGATGGTATAATTGATACTGTTTCTGCAGTCCACCCTATCATGCCCTTGATTGATCTATTGAAGTCTCATGGGAAACTAGTAGCTGTTGGGGCACCGGAGAAACCTCTGGAATTGCTTCTCCCACCTTTAATTTTGGGGAGAAAAAGTATAGCGGGTAGTTACATTGGAGGAATCAAGGAGACACAAGAAATGATTAATTTCGCTGCTGAACACAATGTTAGACCGGAAATTGAAGTAATTCCTATGGATTATGTGAACACAGCAATGGAGCGTCTCCAGAAAGCCGACGTTAAATATCGATTTGTGATTGACATTGGAAACACATTGAAGCCACACTATTAGTTTTGGGCCGAGTCAAAAAACAGAGAATGACCATTGACCAAGG
>NZ_BAAGIC010000034.1:0-1083 GCF_054658315.1 Sessilibacter sp. MAH1 | reverse complement strand
CGCGGTTTCAAGTAATAACTGCAATTTCATAACGCAGCGAGTAAATCAACTCGCTGTCCCATAAATAATTCATTAGGTGAGCGACTACCTCTTGTCTTTCGCGGGCGATTGTTGAGTCGCTCCATAACAAGTCTTACCTGTTCATCGCTGACTCGATTAAAGTCAGTTCCTTTTGGGAAATATTGTCGTATAAGCCCATTAGTATTCTCGTTGATACCTCTTTCCCACGACGCATAAGGGTGAGCGAAGTAAATATCCGCTTTCAGTCCCGCAGCAATTCGTTCATGCTCAGCAAACTCAAGGCCGTTATCAAAGGTAATAGTTTTTACTTTGTCGCTAAGGCTTTTCATGTTTGCTACGGCTGCTTCTGCCAGTAAATCTGCTCGCTTGCCTGTTAACCGAACAATCACGGTATACAGTGTTTTTCGTTCAACCAAGGTCAGCAACGCACTTTTTCTCCCTTTGCCCATAATGGTGTCGCCTTCCCAGTCACCGATTCGATTACGCCGATCTACAACTGCCGGTCGATCATCAATATCTATGCGGTTCTTAATTTTTCCTCGACGCTCATAACTTCCGTAACGTTTACGATACGGCTTGGACGCAATCCTCAAGTGTTGATAAAGATTCCCACCATTATTCTTGTTGCTATAAATTAATTGGTAAATTGTTTCATGGTGCAAGGACAATTTTTTATGCCTCAATAGGTAATCCACAACCTGTTGAGGGCTTAGCTCTTGGCGTATTAGATCTGTAATCCAGGTTTTCACTTCCTCTGTTAATTTAATCGCTTTATAAGCCTTAATTCTTCGACTAGAACTGAGTCGTTGCGCCTGAGCTGGCCGATAACCTCTCAGGCCACTATTACGTTTCAGTTCTCGACTAATCGTTGAAGGGCTGCGTTCTAATTGATCAGCAATTTCTTTTTGTGAAAGCCCTGCTTTAATAAATGCATCAATCTGGTATCGTTCGTTTTCGGTCAGCTGGTTGTAGCGCATTAGTGCTTTTCTCTTGGTCGGGAGAGGTGCTGACTCTACCAGCTGGCCTCTCAACTACCAATTGCACTTATTATCTGAAACCGCG
>NZ_BAAGIC010000033.1:2026-5258 GCF_054658315.1 Sessilibacter sp. MAH1 | reverse complement strand
TGTCGCTCAACCAATGTCTTCAGTTATATGGTCAAGCCTCACGGGCAATTAGTACTGGTTAGCTCAACGCCTCACAACGCTTCCACACCCAGCCTATCAACGTCGTAGTCTTCAACGGCCCTTTAGGGGATTCAAGATCCCAGGGAAAGCTAATCTTGAAGGAGGCTTCCCGCTTAGATGCTTTCAGCGGTTATCCCGTCCGAACATAGCTACCGGGCAATGCCATTGGCATGACAACCCGAACACCAGAGGTTCGTTCACTCCGGTCCTCTCGTACTAGGAGCAACTCTTCTCAACTTTCCAACGCCCACGGCAGATAGGGACCGAACTGTCTCACGACGTTCTAAACCCAGCTCGCGTACCACTTTAAATGGCGAACAGCCATACCCTTGGGACCGGCTTCAGCCCCAGGATGTGATGAGCCGACATCGAGGTGCCAAACACCGCCGTCGATGTGAACTCTTGGGCGGTATCAGCCTGTTATCCCCGGAGTACCTTTTATCCGTTGAGCGATGGCCCTTCCATACAGAACCACCGGATCACTATGACCTACTTTCGTACCTGATCGACGTGTCAGTCTCTCAGTCAAGCTGGCTTGTGCCATTACACTAACCTCATGATTTCCGACCATGATTAGCCAACCTTCGTGCTCCTCCGTTACTCTTTGGGAGGAGACCGCCCCAGTCAAACTACCCACCAGACACTGTCCGCAACCCAGATAATGGGCCAGCGTTAGAACCCCAAACATACCAGGCTGGTATTTCAAGGACGGCTCCACGGTAACTGGCGTCACCGCTTCAAAGCCTCCCAGCTATCCTACACAAGTAGGCTCAGAGTTCAGTGTCAAGCTATAGTAAAGGTTCACGGGGTCTTTCCGTCTAGCCGCGGGAACGCAGCATCTTAACTGCGATTTCAATTTCACTGAGTCTCGGGTGGAGACAGCGTGGCCATCATTACGCCATTCGTGCAGGTCGGAACTTACCCGACAAGGAATTTCGCTACCTTAGGACCGTTATAGTTACGGCCGCCGTTTACTGGGGCTTCGATCAAGAGCTTCGCTTACGCTAACCCCATCAATTAACCTTCCAGCACCGGGCAGGCGTCACACCCTATACGTCCACTTACGTGTTTGCAGAGTGCTATGTTTTTAATAAACAGTTGCAGCCACCTGGTCACTTCGACCGGCCTCAGCTTAGGGAGCAAGTCCCATCACCAAAACCGGCGTACCTTCTCCCGAAGTTACGGTACCATTTTGCCTAGTTCCTTCACCCGAGTTCTCTCAAGCGCCTTGGTATTCTCTACCTGACCACCTGTGTCGGTTTCGAGTACGGTTCTTTATTACCTGAAGCTTAGAAGCTTTTCCTGGAAGCAGGGCATCAACCACTTCACTCACATGTGAGCTCGTCGTAACGTCTCAGCCTTAAGGACCCGGATTTGCCTAAGTCCTCAGCCTACGCGCTTAAACACGGACAACCAACGCCGTGCTGGCCTAGCCTTCTCCGTCCCTCCATCGCAGTAATAAAAAGTACGGGAATATTAACCCGTTTCCCATCGACTACGCATTTCTGCCTCGCCTTAGGGGCCGACTAACCCTGTCCCGATTAACGTTGGACAGGAAACCTTGGTCTTCCGGCGAGGGGGTTTTTCACCCCCTTTATCGTTACTCATGTCAGCATTCGCACTTCTGATACCTCCAGCAAGCTTTACAACTTACCTTCAGCGGCTTACAGAACGCTCCCCTACCATGCTTAAAAGCATCCGCAGCTTCGGTTTACAGTTTGAGCCCCGTTAAATCTTCCGCGCAGGCCGACTCGACTAGTGAGCTATTACGCTTTCTTTAAAGGATGGCTGCTTCTAAGCCAACCTCCTAGCTGTCTAAGCCTTCCCACATCGTTTCCCACTTAACTGTAATTTGGGACCTTAGCTGGCGGTCTGGGTTGTTGCCCTCTCGACGACGGACGTTAGCACCCGCCGTCTGTCTGCCATGATTGCACTCCTCGGTATTCGGAGTTTGCATGGGGTTGGTAAGTCGGGATGACCCCCTAGCCCAAACAGTGCTCTACCCCCGAGGGTGAGACATGACGCACTACCTAAATAGTTTTCGGGGAGAACCAGCTATCTCCCGGCTTGATTAGCCTTTCACTCCGACCCACAGCTCATCCGAATCTTTTTCAACAGATGACGGTTCGGTCCTCCAGTGCCTGTTACGGCACCTTCAACCTGGCCATGGGTAGATCGCCGGGTTTCGGGTCTACTGCCTGCAACTATCGCCCTATTAAGACTCGATTTCTCTACGGCTCCCCTACACGGTTAACCTTGCTACAGACAGTAAGTCGCTGACCCATTATACAAAAGGTACGCCGTCACAGAACAAGTCTGCTCCGACTGCTTGTATGCACACGGTTTCAGGTTCTATTTCACTCCCCTCACAGGGGTTCTTTTCGCCTTTCCCTCACGGTACTGGTTCACTATCGGTCAGTTAGGAGTATTTAGCCTTGGAGGATGGTCCCCCCATCTTCAGACAGGATAACACGTGTCCCGCCCTACTTAATGTGTCATTACTGCATCTTCGTGTACGGGGCTATCACCCTGTATCGCCCAACTTTCCAGAAGGTTCCACTAACACAGTAACAATCGGCTTCTCCCCGTTCGCTCGCCGCTACTTAGGGAATCTCGGTTGATTTCTTTTCCTCCGGGTACTTAGATGTTTCAGTTCTCCGGGTTCGCTTCTTACACCTATGTATTCAGTATAAGATACCTGTAAACAGGTGGGTTTCCCCATTCGGAAATCGCGGGATCATAGCATGTTTGCCGGCTCCCCCGCGCTTATCGCAGGCTCCTACGTCCTTCATCGCCTCTAACTGCCAAGGCATCCACCGTGTGCACTTAGTCGCTTGACCATATAACTCAAGCCACTGATTTTTTTTGCGACTTACAACAATTGATAGTGTCTTTACCATTCGCTTAATAAACATTTAAAAAGCAAATCGTAAAAACGTTCTCTTTGATTGCAATTGATAACGATAATACCACCGGACAGAGTTTTTCTTTCTTCATAACGTATTCTAAGAATCAGCTAATCCAAAAGCTCAGTCACTTTCGATTCATCAGTATTTAATCAGTCAATTTCTCAACCAACCAAACACCAACAACTCAGCAATATTACTATTACTTAATCTTCCACCTTGTTAAAGAACCTAATCTCGCCAGGAGATTAGTGGCATTTGCCAAC
>NZ_BAAGIC010000032.1:0-6370 GCF_054658315.1 Sessilibacter sp. MAH1 | reverse complement strand
TTGCTCTTATTCGTTCCGGCCACAAAAGGCGTGGCCTTCACCGGACGCGCTAACGCGCGCCGCAAAGCAAAGCGTTAAGAGGCAAGAAGGTGTACCAGCCAGAAATTATGAAAGATAGAATCGTTTTAGCAGTCAAAGAATTTGCCAGCTCGATCAAACCAGGAAGTAAAGTCATGGCTGATATGTCGTCGCTGGTTGAAGCTACGTCTCAAATACCCCTTTCAAATTTCGACTATTGGGAGCGTTTGATCCGATCTGAGTTTTCTACTGCTATGAGAGAAAGCACTCCTTCTAAATGGAAGCCATGGTCAAAGCCCATCGAAATTTTAACTTGGCTAGATCTTACCAGTTGGGATGGTTATAGACGTGAAAAAACTTTACGTACCCTTTCTGGAGCAGCGCCAAACACTTTCTTTTTTTCATTAGCAGTTAGGAGGCTAAATGATTGGGTTCCAGAGGTTCGTGCTGCTGCGCGAGATACACTTTTAGAATTAGCCAAGGCATCCAACCCCGAATACGTAGTTGAGGCGTTGTGTGTTGCTCTTTCAAACTGGGGCTCGTGGGGTAGAATCGAGGATGCAGATAAAGACGTTCTTCTAAACATTATAGGTGATGAAAATATTGCGCAATCACTTATCCAAAAGATAATGTTTTCAGCTTCTGGGCCAATGACTTCTCTATTCTCTCAGCTAGGCCGTACACCTATATTGGACGGGCGTATGGAAGAAATCGCATCATTCGCCGTACAACCGTCATTACGTGCGAAAGCTTATCGCAGTCTATTTGAAAGCAGAGTAACTTGGTTAGAAGGACGCAAATGGGTCTGGACAGATATCCGATATTGCGAAAAAAAACTAATTCCTATCGTTTCTGAGCGGAAGTTGAGCGTCGAAACACCTATACTCGATCTACTACAAAAATCTGCAAAAGATCGATCATCAATTGTACGTCGAGTTTCCGCAGAAATATTGATTCGAGAGCTAGACACACTAGGTGGTATCGGAAAAGAATTAGCGGACAAATTTGCATCAGATAGTTCCGATGCTGTCTCTGAAAGAGGGAAATTCGCTTTAAAAAAACTTGTAGAGTCAGGTCGTGCAGATGCCTCTTAACAAACAGCTCAAACCGACCTCCACTGCGTTGCTCGTTTTGTGCTTTTTCGCTACGCTAGCACAAAACAATCAACTCCGTTCCGGCGGCTTAGCTGGGCGTTAGAACTACTCAGTGGTTTTATTAGTGGTAAATTTTAGGTGTTAAGTAAACTGGAAGTTCTGGTTCTTGGTATTTTTAAGTAAGGTTTAAAAGGTTGGTAGCTACAAAATCGTGGTAGCCAATTTTTAGTAAAAGGTAGGTTTGCGTTGGGCAGTTTTGCTCTTCTTAGTTTCAATAAGTAAAGTGGTTGGGTAAGGCAAAGCAGTTTCGTTCTTCGTGACTCAAATTGGCAAGCTTTGTCGCGGAAAGTAAAGTAACTTAAATGTTTAGTAGTACACTTTTAGCAACTCAAAATAGCTATTTTCGTGGTGTTCTAACAAGTTGCTCTTATTTGTTCCGGCCACAAAATCGTGGCCTCCACCGGACGCGCTAACGCGCGCCGCAAAGCAAAGCGTTAGGCACCGCAAGTGAAAGGGAAAGTAATTTTAATTCATTTATCTTTTGAAATCGCAGTTCCGATTCTACTACTTGTAAATGCATTTCTAATTCCAGAGCCTTATTCGCATCCAATGATATATGTCGCTCTTGCGCCAAGTAAGCTTATGCCATTTCTAGAAAATCGAGAGTTGATGAGCAATCTAACTCAAGCGCTGTTTGGTCGTATGACCCCAAATTTTGTACCTATACAAATGGTATTTCTGGTGTTGTTTTGGTTTGTAGCTACAGTGGTTTGTTCAGTATTATTTGCATATATAAAAGATAAAAGTAAAAATGCCTAACAAAGTTGTCAAATTGACAGTTTTTCCGCCGCTCCTTTTTGTGCTTAATAGCACAAACGGGCTCCTCCAAAACTGCAATTTACAACGGCGTTATAGCAAAAAAATGAATATCGAAGAATTAATTTGGGAATGGGCGTCTCACAAGGATAAAGAACTTGTATTATCCGTATTTGAGTTCGGAGAAAGCCTTGAAAAGTTAAGCTTGCCTGCAAATGAGCAGGTTGAAGAGTTGGATGGTGAGTGTCCATTTCTGACTGCATGGTATGAGTGGTATTTTGCAGTGTCTCAGTTTAGGGAAAAATTGAATAATCGTTCGATTCCTTCTTTCTTTGACAGTAAGCTTCTTGATGCTCTAAATGAATTAAACAACGCATTTGATGCTCTTAACGAAAAGGAGTGCTTAGAAGGTTCAGAGGAGATTTTATACAAAAAAGGCTGGAGTAAAATTAGAGAGAGCAGCAAGTTACCTCTAGATTTAATCCATTGGAGCCAATTAAAAACAGTAAAGAATGATGTGCTTAAAATGCTATAACAAGGCGCTGCAAGGGAAAAAACTACGCTCCACCAATTTGTGGTTCGCTGCACTCACTTTACCACAAATTAGTTTCGCTCTGTTTTTCCCCTGAGCGCGACGTTATGTTTTTAGATGAATTACGGAAATTGGGAAAAGGCAATATTAAGAAGTGTCGTAAGCGGCTATATCCTGTTAGGGATATGGCTATTTTCGTCTCAGATAATAGATGGCTATATCTTTAATGCTGCTGAGCAATTTCTTGTAATTGGTATAGGTTCAGTTACGTATTGGGGGCTATCTATTTGTGGGTGGGTAATTATAGGCATTCCAGTGCACTTCTCGCTTTGTAAATGGGCAAATCCAGAATGGCGGTTTTATCTCTATATTTGCAGCATCGTCATATTGCTTATCTGGGCAATATACGGTCTGTTCTCAGCATTGTTCTTCGGCGCAGCAATATTGTTTCAAGCAGGTGTGTTTCGTTACTATGTGTTTAAAACCAAAACATAACAAACCGCTCAACCATCAGCAGCTAAAGCTGCTTGGACCTCCGCTGCGTCGCTTATTTTGTGCTTTAATAGCACAAAATGTGGCCTCCACCGGACGCGCTAACGCGCGCCGCAAAGCAAAGCGTTAAGTGTTGCTATGAAATTAAACATCGGAATATTAATTGCCGTAATAATAGTTTCCGCAGGTTTGTGGCAAGCGGATATTGCTAATGACCAAAGTAAGGCAATCAAAATCAGCGAAAACATGCGGCATATAATGACTGAGAATGTGGTTATCAATCACAAGTAGGTTGCACCAAAGCTTTTGATGTTTCTCCAGACCAAATATTACAAGTTGAGCGCATTCGCTACGTTAAAGATTTTATGGCGATTAAAATAAGTCTAGGCACGAAAACCGGTTGGGTTATATATGGTAAAGGCATTGAAGTATATGCGCAGCCCAACACTTAACAAGCAGCTCAAATCGACCTCCACTGCGTTGCTCGTTTTGTGCTTTTCGCTACGCTCGCACAAAACAATCAACTTCGTTCCGGCGGTTTAGCTGGTCGTTAGAACTACTCAGTGGTTTTATTGGTAGTAAATTTTAGGTGTTACGTAAACTGAACGTTTTTGTTTTTGGTACTTTCAAGTACAGTGCAAAATGTTAGCAGCTACGAAATCGTGGTAGCTAATTTTTAGTAAAAAGGTAAATGAGAGTTGGGCAGTTTTGCTCTTCTTGGTTTCAATGAGTAATGTGGTTGTGTAAGGCAGAGCAGTTTCGTTCTTCGTGGTTCAAATTAGTTAACTTGGTCGCGGGAAGTAGGGTAACCTAAATGTTTAGTAGTACACTTTTAGTAATGCAAAATAGTTATTTTTGCAATTGTTCTAACAAGCAGCTCAAATCGACCTCCACTGCGTTGCTCGTTTTGTGCTTTTCGCTACGTTCGCACAAAACAATCAACTTCGTTCCGGCGGTTTAGCTGGTCGTTAGAACTGTTCTGGGGTTTCATAAGTGGTAAATTTTAAGTGTTATGTAAACTGGAAGTTCTGGTTCTTGGTATTTTTAAGTAAGGTGTAAAAAGTTGACAGCTACTAAATCGTGGCAGCTAATTTTTAGTAAAAGGTTTGTTTACGTTGGGCAGTTTTGCTCTTCTTAGTTTCAATGAGTAAAGTGGTTGCGTAAGGCAGTGCAGTTTCGTTCTTCGTGGCTCAAATTGGCAAACGTGGTAGCAGAAAGTAAGGTAGCTCAAATGTTTGGTAGTACACTTTCAGCAACGCAAAATAGCTATCTTCGCGGTTGTTCTAACAAGCAGCTCAAATCGACCTCCACTGCGTTGCTCGTTTTATGCTTTTTCGCTACGCTCGCATAAAACAATCAACTTCGTTCCGGCGGTTTAGCTGGGCGTTAACTTTCGTCCTATGAATACAATACTTACCAGAACTAAACTAATTAAAGTCATTTTAAAAACGGCTTTTGTTGTTTTCGTAGTTTATGCAGGTTATGAAACTTATAAGGCTATTTCTCCTTCTTTTCAGGGCGTCTCCATCCTCGTGGGGTTCCTGATTTGTCTTTACGTTGTCAAATTAATTATAAATTCTCTGCGCCAGCTAATTTCAAATTTCATAACACGCAGAACCGAAAAAGAGCAAGCAGTCTTACTCGTCTTGGGTGAATCCCTGAAATACATGGAAGCTATGGTTTGTGGAGCATTATTTTATTACGCTTATACCGTTAACCAGCGCAATGCAATTATTGTTGTGGTAGCTTGTCTTTTTTATTTGACCTATGAAAAAATAATAACGGCTTTAAACAACAAAAGCTAACAAGTAGGTCAAGTTCGTTACGCCAGCATAGCTGGCTCTACGGGACGCCAAAAGCTCTGCTTTTGCCGCCCCTTACCTAAGCGTTATGTGTAGTTGAGTACAGGAATAATGAATCCTATAGAGCAGAATAAGGGTTTTATTTGTCAGTACCTAGTTTCGTACTGGATTGCCCCAAAAATTACCATTGTATTGGTCATGTGCGGATTTTTCTCGGTATGGCTAAAACTATTTCCGTTACCGCTGTATTTAACCTATATTATTTTGTTTAGTGTCTTTGGAAACTCACTGGTAATCGCTTACCAAGCCGTTAATAAATTTCCAAACGGGGCTTTGTCAGTTTTACTTGTTAGCGGTATTTCTTGGTTTTCGGTGTGGGTATGGTTAGTACAAACTATATAGGCGTATCTGCACATAACAAAAATGTCAAATATCGCTACATGCCTACGGCATTCCGCTGGACTCGCTCCTGCGTCGCTCGCCGTTTACATTGGCGTTAGAACCATTCAGTGGTTTTATCAGTAGTAAATTTTAGGTGTTACGTAAACTGGATATTCTGGTTCTTGGTATTTTCAAGTAATGTGTAAAAGATTGGTATATACAAAATCGTGGTAGCCAATTTTTGGTAAAAAAGTGGATTTACGTTGGGTAGTTTTGTTCTTCGTGGTTTTAATTAATAAAGTGGCGCGTAAAGTCTGGTAGTTTCGTTCTTCGTGTCTCAAATTGGTAAACTTGGTAGCAGAAGTAAGGTAACTTAAATGTTTAGTTGTACGCTTTTAGCACTGCAAAATAGCTATTTTCGTAGTTGTTCTAACAAGTTGCTCTTATTTGTTCCGGCCACAAAAGGCGTGGCCTCCACCGGACGCGCTAAGGCGCGCCGCAAAGCAAAGCGTTATGCATCTCAAGGAAAAAATGCACGATGGATAGATATTATTATTTTTCTCCAGATATAGTTAAGCCGCAGGAGCTTCAAGCTGGTTATGCTTTTGCACGAAATCTTGCTATAGAGTCAGGTGAGCTACTCACAATCTGCGTAAATAGCATTCAGAACTGCGGTCAATTTCTAGATAAGATCTTTAACGAATCAGCTGTCAATAAACTTCGCTCATACAAAACCATTTCCGATAGTTCGGTTTCTGTTTAACTTAAGTCGCCGAAGGGTCTCAAAGGGTATGAAAATTTCGGCATTATCCTAGCTTTACACTCTTCACCAGAAGCTATATCTAAGTTGGAGGGTCCGATTAAAGCTCATTCAATAGTTATGGTCGCTGAAGTTCCTTTCAATGGTATATGCGCACATCTCGAAGCTTGGGCTAGTGAAAAATCAGCTCAGAAGCTAGGTATCGAGTAAAATGCATAACAAAGCCAAGCACAATCGTGCAATGCAAAAAGCGCATTGCACTGGACGGCCTACACTACGTTCCGGCCGCCTGTGTTGGCGGCGTTGTACGTCTTTCGTAGTATTTTCTTAGTTCTAATTTGTCTATATTTTGCCGTCTAAAATTGCAATTCGTTGTCGTTTGAACTTCGGTAAACTAAAGGAACCTCTGATTAACCTAAAAATATTTAGATTATTATTTGAGAATACCGTTTATCAATGAATAATCTAAAATAAA
>NZ_BAAGIC010000031.1:0-7671 GCF_054658315.1 Sessilibacter sp. MAH1 | reverse complement strand
ACCAGCTGAAGTTGAGAAAGCATTTAAATGATAAAAACCTCCTACAGGGTGGTATGAAAATAATTGACCACTACAGGTTTTGATTAATTAAATATGCGGCATCACCACCACTGAGAGATATGCCCGTGTGTCCACCTTCAGTTTCATCGTAAGGGTGTGTGTGAAAAATCCCAACAGCCTGGGTGTCATCAGGAACATTTAAGTCAGAGGAAAAACTTCCTCGATCCCCCGCACCTTTATTAATTAATTGTATTTTCCCCTTAATTGAAACTAAAGTTCCTCCGTGCTCTTGGCTTATTCCTTTCGGAAAGCTTTTCTTCCACAACTCCATAAATGCAGGGTTTAGATTAGAGAAGTCTACTCTTTTTGGCGCACTCTCTGGAGTTAACGGTAATTGACGATTTTTCCCCTCTTTACAACTTAAACCAAACGGATCAACCCACGTGATTGGATTAGGAACATATTGGTAATTATTAATCCCACCCAATAATCCAATCGGGTCTTGTTGGGTAAATTGCCCAGTGTTGGGGTTGTAGTATCTGTGGCGGTTGTAGTGTAAGCCGGTCTCTTGGTCGAAGTATTGTCCTTGGAAGCGTAGGTTGTTTTCGATTGTTTCTACGGTTTTTAAAGCGAGGTTACCGTAGGTTTTGTATTGGGCGCTCCATACGATGCTGCCGTCGTTGGCGGTAAGTTCTTGTGGTGTGCCTAGGTGATCGAGATGGTAATGGTAGATTTCGTCGTTTTGGATTTGCGCCAGTGGTTTGAAACTGTTGGGCTCAAAGACGTAGATTTTTGCGTTTAATAATTCTTTTTGTTCTGCGTTCTTCCCATACTGGGTTTCGCTTAACAGTACGTCGCCATTCCACAGAAATTGGGTTTCTGTGTCTGCACTGATTTTTTTGGTTCTGCGGCCTAAAGCATCGTATTGGTAGTGGGTTTTAGTGCCATTGCTGTTTACTTCCACCAGTTGGTTTTGCGCGTTGTAACGGAATTCGGTGACCAGCTTGCCGTTTTTGCCTCTCGCTTCTTTGATTAAGTTACCGCGCGAGTCGTAGGTGAAGTGTCTATCACCTTGAAAGGCTAGACGATTGCCTTTGGTTTGTTTTTCGGCTTTTTGTTCGCGAGCTTTATCGAGTGAAACAATGTTGCTGTTTGCAAATTCTTGAGCACTTTCTGTGGTTTGATTGGAGTTTTCTTTGGCTCGATTTGGGTTTTGTTGCGCTTGCTCGGCTTTCGGTTGTTCGCTTTGCTGGATAAGGTTATTAGCCGGATCGAAGTCGAATTGTTCGTTCACAAAGCCTTCGACTTGTTTTAGGCGCTCAAGCGCGTCGTAAAAGTATTGGGTGCTGCCTTTGTTAAGGTCGTCGATACTCTCTAAATTACCCGCTTGCGGGTAGCGATAGTTGCGCTGGATAACGGCGTGTTTTTGCGCTTGGCTAAGTACGCGATGTTCCGACGAGCGGCCCATGGCGTCGTATCGGTATTCGGTTTTAATACCGTAATTATCACCTTTTCATATTTGTTGTTATGTTATATTTTTTTCCCATTTTACTTCATTGAAGAAATTAGTAATTGAATAGCATGCTACTTTCCTTTGTCAGCACTCAACCTTGTTTTTTCGGTACCTCTACCACACCTTTTTTATATTCATCTAATACCGAAAAAAATTCAGGAAAAATATCTAATAAGCATTTTTCACAAATCGAAACCAATCCTTCATCAAGCTGATCGAAAATACCCTCATATATCGCTTCCTCTTCATCAAAATCCTCATCTTGTTCAAACTTTCGAAGTTGCGGATCGAAATAGATAGTGGCTTTATTTTGCATACCTATCTTTTCAGCACAGTCTTTACATAGAAGGTAAGTAATATAACTCGTGCCTACCTGTGACAGCTCTTCCAGCACTAATCTAAACTCTAATAACTTCAGATCACAAACACTTTGCTTTATATGAATACACGCAGGAATATGGTTTATTTTACCGTGCTGTCTACACAACCATTGAGCCATATCAACTAACCTTTCGAGTCATAAGATTTAGATTCCTTTTCGATACTTTTCATGTATCTTCTTGTAGATAAGCCTACAGGTGAGGTTTTCGGAGCTGGTTTACCTCCGGCATTCAATACATCAAAAACATGAGTCAAGCAGCTTTGTGTTTCCACGCAATACATAGGTGTATCAAGCCTATCAGGATCATAGCCAGCACGATCCAAAGCGCCATAACCTTGATCCACCAGGTCGCGTTGATATTTTTGAGATGCTTCAGCGTCAGCTAATTTTACTTTATATACGGCAAGAAGAGGCATTTCTGCGTCAAGAGGGTTGAACTCCATATCTAGAGTTCTTTCTCCTTCACTTCCTATCTGCTCTGTACCAAACTTTTTTCCATCAAATTCGGTAACAATTGTGAAATGAGGGCTAGTTGGCCCCTCATAATGATAGATATATGCGAAGCCTTCCTTACAGGTCAAACCAAAAGGATCAATCCACCCAATCGGATTCAGCGCATATTGGTAGTTATTTAATCCTCCCAATAACCCAACGGGGTCTTGTTGGGTAAATTGCCCAGTGTTGGGGTTGTAGTATCTGTGGCGGTTGTAGTGTAAGCCTGTTTCTTGGTCGAAGTATTGGCCTTGGAACCGTATATTATTTTCGATTGTTTCTACGGCTTTTAAGGCGAGGTTACCGTAGGTTTTGTACTGGGCGCTCCATACGATGCTGCCGTCGTTGGCGGTAAGTTCTTGGGGTGTGCCTAGGTGATCTAGGTGGTAGTGATAAATCTCATTGTTTTGGATTTGCGCTAATGGTTTGAAGCTGTTGGGCTCAAAGACGTAGATTTTTGGTTGATTGTCGTTTTGAGTTTCAGCAAGTAATACATCGCCATTCCATAGAAATTGGGTTTCTGTGTCTGCACTGATTTTTTTGGTTCTACGGCCCAAGGCGTCGTATTGGTATCGGGTTTTAGTACCGCAATGATCAATTTCGATTAATTGGTTTTGGGCGTTGTAGGTAAAGCTTGTGACTAGCTTGCCGTTTTTGCCTCTCGCTTCTTTGATTAAATTTCCGCGTTGGTCGTAGGTGAAGTGTCTGTCACCTTGAAAGGCGAGCCGGTTGCCTTTGGTTTGTTTTTCGGCTTTTTGTTCGCGGGCTTTATCGAGTGAAACAACGTTGCTATTTGCAAATTCTTGAGAATTTTCTGTAGTTTGATTTGGATTTTGTTGAGCTTGCTCGGCTTTGGGTTGTTCGCTCTGCTGGATAAGGTTATTAGCCGGATCGAAGTCGAATTGTTCGTTCACAAAGCCTTCGACTTGTTTTAGGCGATCAAGCGCGTCGTAAAAGTATTGGGTGCTGCCTTTGTTAAGGTCGTCGATGCTCTCTAGATTACCCGCTTGGGTATAGCGATAGTTGCGCTGGATAACGGCGTGTTTTTGCGCTTGGCTGAGGACGCGATGTTCCGACAAGCGGCCCATGGCGTCGTAGTCGTATTCGCTGGTGAGTTCGCCTTGTTTACGCTCGGCAATTTGGCCTAATTTGTTGTGTTTTAGTTGGGTAATCAGTTGGTCGTTAAACGAGGCCGACTGTAATTGACCAATGTTATTAAACCGATACTTTAGGGTATCGCCACTGGGCAGTGTGGTTTGGGTGCGTAAACCCAAACTGTTGTAGCTATGGCGTAAAACCTGTTCGCCTTGGTGTTCTTCAATCAAACGGCCGCTGGCGTTGTAGTGGAAACGCAGTTGTTGGGAGGCGTTGTTGGCCTGAGCTAGACGACCATGATTGTCGTAGGCAAAGGCGGTTACTTCGCCATCGGGACTGAGTTTTTCAAGTAAGCGACCCAACGCATCGCGTTTAAATTGAGTGGTGTTGAGCTTGGCTTGATGACTGTTGTTGTGGTCGCCTTCGATGTGTGCGACTAAGAATCCAACTGTTTTCGATGATCGAAATTCTCATCGGTTTCGTGATCATCACCACACATAAAAGCACAACGCGCACAGCGAACCATCTAGTGGTAAAACGGTGTATCGTCGATTGAGACTTGTTCGGAGCGAGGTTTAGTAATGGTTTGGGGTTATGAGATGAGTTTGAAGTAAAGTCAAATTTATGGATGTCCTTTATTATGCTCCTCTGTATGCAGCCTAAAAATAGAGCTCTACGTTTTCGCTTTACTATTTTAGTGATAATTAAAGCACAAGACTTAATCCTCATACCTTTACACATCCCGTTTAACTTCTAGATCTTATAAAGTGGCTACAAAATTTCGAGATTTCAATGTATGTTGATGTTGATCTCAAAAAGATAATTCGAGTCTTTTTTGTGTGTAAAACTTACCTCTTTATTATTTATCAAATAGCTTTCCTGAACTAAATTAACCCCTGGAATAACTGAAAAATCGTACGGTTTTATTTCTGGCGTATCTATAAAGTCACCACTAGAAACTTTGCTATTTGAAGAAAAACGTAACGATATTAATGTTATTTCATCGGAGTTGTTGGGCTTTCTAGCTTCTAGTGTATATTTGTTTATTAAACCACTACAGTTTTGTATTGGGCGCTCCAAACAATGTCTCCACGATTGTTGGTGAGTTCTTGTGGTGTGCCTAGGTGATCGAGATGGTAATGGTAGATTTCGTTGTTTTGGATTTGCGCCAGCGGTTTGAAGCTGTTGGGCTCAAAGACGTAGATTTTTGCGTTTAATAATTCTTTTTGCTCTGCGTTCTTCTCATACTGGGTTTCGCTTAACAGTACGTCGCCATTCCACAGAAATTGGGTTTCTGTGTCTGCACTGATTTTTTTGGTTCTGCGGCCCAAGGCGTCGTATTGGTATTGGGTTTTAGTACCGCAATGATCAATTTCGATTAATTGGTTCTGGGCGTTGTAACGGAATTCGGTGATGAGTTTGCCGTTTTTGCCTCTCGCTTCTTTGATTAAATTTCCGCGCGAGTCGTAGGTGAAGTGTCTGTCACCTTGGAAGGCGAGGCGGTTGCCTTTGGCTTGTTTTTCCGCTTTTTGTTCTCGGGCTTTATCCAGAGATACGACGTTGTTGTTTGCAAATTCTTGGGCACTTTCTGTGGTTTGATTGGAGTTTTCTGTGGCTTGATTGGAATTTTGTTGAGCCTGCTCAGCTTTGGGTTGTTCGCTCTGCTGGATAAGGTTGTTGGCTGGATCGAAGTCGAATTGTTCGTTAACAAAGCCTTCGACTTGTTTTAGGCGATCAAGCGCGTCGTAAAAGTATTGGGTGCTGCCTTTGTTAAGGTCGTCGATACTCTCTAAATTGCCTGCTTGGGTGTAGCGATAGTTGCGCTGGATAACGGCGTGTTTTTGCGCTTGGCTGAGTACGCGATGTTCCGACAAACGACCCATGGCGTCGTAGTCGTATTCGCTGGTGAGTTCGCCTTGTTTACGCTCGGCAATTTGGCCTGAATTATTGTGTTTTAGTTGGGTAATCAGTTGGTCGTTAAACGAGGCCGACTGTAATTGACCAATGTTATTAAACCGATACTTTAGGGTATCGCCACTGGGCAGGGTGGTTTGGGTGCGTAAACCCAAACTGTTGTAGCTATGGCGTAAAACCTGTTCGCCTTGATGTTCTTCAATCAAACGGCCGCTGGCATTGTAGCGGAAACGCAGTTGTTGCGAGGCGTTGTTGGCCTGAGCTAGACGACCATGCTTATCGTAGGCAAAGGTGGTTACTTCGCCATCGGGACTGAGTTTTTCAAGTAAGCGACCCAACGCATCGCGTTTAAATTGGGTGGTGTTGAGCTTGACTTGATGACTGTTGTTGTGGTCGCCTTCGATGTGTGCGACTAAGAATCCAGCGGCGTCGTATTGATAGGCTTGTACGCGGCCATCAAAGCCAATTTCTTTGGTAAGGCGTTCGTTGCCGTCGTATTCCAGCTGGTAGCGTTCGCCGTTTTCGTTGGATAGGCACTATTGATTGTGTTTTAATGACGGTAAATGTTTAATTGATATTAAAGTATAAAAATTACTGCGTTTATTTAGTAACTGGAATACCACTATAAAAACTAACTAACTCATCTGCTAGATAGTAGAAATAATGATTATATTTAATTGATTTAATCCATCTATAAGGTATGCAAGTCTCGCCGTAATAAGCTCCAGCAATTTGCCCGTATATAGCTCCTATAGTATCCGAATCTCCGGCGAGGTTTACTGCTCGGATCATACCTTTCTCGAAGGAGTCGGTAGTGCCAAAAGCCCACAACGCGGCTTCTAAGCTGTCTTTAACATAACCCGTTGATTTTATTTCTTCTCTTTTCTTAATTAGATAGTTACTACGTATTAATTCAACTATCACCTCTGATAATGGGTAATAACTCCAATAATCTTTACTTGGCTCATAAATATCATTGAGTAAAACATCTTTTTTTACTCCAACCAACGCACCCAGAATCAAAGCTGCAAAATACCGACAAGCATCAACAGCAACTTGGTTTCCATGCGTAGTTTTAGAGCTGAGACCAGCATTTAATATTCCTTCTGAAGGGATAGAAGCAAAGAATAAAGGAACAGGAGCAAGCCTCATAAGAGAACCATTACCAGCTGACCGCTCATCTTCGGAGCCAGAAAATGGGTTTCCCGTTTGTTCAAATAATTCTATTGCAGTAGAGGTCGTATTCCCAATATCAAAACAACTCCCGTTAGAACTAAACAACCCGTCCCGATACCATTTTTGATAAAGCTGCATTTGGTTTTTGGGATCAAACGCTTTTTTATCGAGTAGGCTGTATGCTAAGCACAACGCCATACTTGTATCGTCGGTCCATTCACCTTTTTTAAGATTAAATACTCCACCACCGGTAATTTCTGTATGGGACTCCTCTTCCTTTCGGGTTTTAAATTCTAAAGTAGTACCTAAAGCGTCCCCAATGGCGAGCCCCAATAAACAACCACGGAAACGATCTGCTAAAATAGAACTATTCTTACCTAATGATGATTGAAAAGCTCTTATTTCATGAGAGTTAGATTCGATAGCCGAATAAGAAGACCTATATTCGAAATACCTTAACAACCATTCATTCTTAGTTGCGTAACCTTCGCTGTATTTTTCTGATAGGGGAGGTATATTAATTTTTCGTATTCCTTTAATTAGATACAGTCAAAAATTATCCAAGAAAAAATCTGCTTTATATTAGTGTTCAGCTTAAACTTGAGCGCTGTTCTTATTGTATTTATGGAAAAAATTTGGTGCGCAAAATAAATAAAGCAACTTAATTAAAATATAAATTTGCATTTATTATATGATAAACTAGTAACGGTTAGATTATCTCAGACGAGTAAAATATATTACTTGGCAATACCCATCGCACCTCATCAACACTATCAATTATATTTTCTATATCTAGATTTACTTGGTCATAAACCTCACCAAAACATTTAGGGCATACTCCTTTCATTGTTTTCTTTAGATTATTTAGTGGTTCAATAATTGTCTAATATTTACCGTTGAAAGTATTCTTTTCTTCATCATCAAGTTCCGAACACTTCCTCAATATAGAGTCACAATATCTGTTTTATAAAAAGCACTCATAGAAAATAGGAACCGCTTCAGAAAGTTTATCCCTAGTACTATGTAGTGGTTTAATAATCTCGTACCAGCTTGTAGGGTAAACTGCCCCAAACAAAGGAACCTACAAATGGCCTATAAA
>NZ_BAAGIC010000030.1:0-7997 GCF_054658315.1 Sessilibacter sp. MAH1 | reverse complement strand
CCTAACAGGATATAGCCGCTTACGACACTTCTTAATATTGCCTTTTCCCAATTTCCGTAATTCATCTAAAAACATAATGCTCAAAGAAGCGGTGCGCGATAGCGCGTCCAGCCCACAAGGCGATGCTACCTTTGCTTGTTAAGTGTTTGTGCTATATAGTCTTGTGAAGATGAGTGATGTTTATTAATAGCTTCAATCGCATTTTCAATGTCTGCTACTTTATTGGACTCACAAAAGTACAACGTGTATTTACCTGACTTGTCATCTTCGACCAGGTATTCATAGTCAATATCAAAGTGCTCAACCAATACATATTCAATGTAATCTCGATGATTCCAGTCATCTAGCTCCAAAACTGGTTCTTGCACTGGATCAATTCGTAGCTCTAATTTTCGTCTTAAATTGCTCATGCTCGACTGACACCTAACGCCACCAACACAGGCCGAGCGAAGCGAGGTCCAGTGTAATGCGTTTTTTGCATTGCACGATTGTGCTTGACTTTGTTAAGAGTTTATAGATGCTCTTCATTTAGCTCTTGCTCAGAATAGCAACGTGGGCCTCAATCCACACCGGTAATGTTGTCACCAAAGCCTGCCATTTCTATGGCTTCCTTCATTGGATAACGAACACCTTCCGGGGACAAATCTTTAATATGTTTCATTTCATCAATGTCGCTATCCCATTGAGCTTTATTTGGATGATCAAAAGCTATTCCACAACCAGTGCAATAACAAAATATTCTTTTATTTGATATTCCTTCTAAGTAAATGACCTGCCCACACCCTGCGGGGCACATATCGCTGGCATGATAAATTGTTTTATGCACCGAACTTTCCATGACTCTTAACACCGCCGTATGGGGCCGGAGTGAAGCAGCTTGATTTTTGTGGTATTCAACCACAAAAAACGAGTTGCGTAACGGAGGTCCCACATGACGGCCTAGTTATGTGTCTCTCGCCCGTCTCAAAATCTCTTTAGTTCGAATCTTGCCACGATCAGAGCCCTGAGCAAACATTACTGGGCTCCTGGCCGACGCTACTATAGCACCCAATTGATGGTCAGATAGTGTAACTAGATTTTCGCCAAAGTACTTATGGGCTGCTGCGTTTAAATCATCTCGACAGGTCGAAAATACACACTCAACCCAGATGCCAAATACTTCTTGGTCGTCAAGATGGATATAGCTAGCCAGCAACCATAGTGCGTTGTCGAGTTGCCAACTAATCGTGGCTCCTTTGCGGTGCTTGTAGACGAGATTGGAATAGCCCTGTCGCATGGCCTAGGAGCGAATTGCCGTGTCGCATTCAGCTACGATCGCTAGCTGATAAACCCTCGCTTCAACAGGAGCCACTACTTCTTGTCCCCTGTGGGATAACGCCTTCAGCGCTGAAATGTATGGAGCGAACGACACCAAATAGTAGGCACCAAATACGACAAACAGCACCGTAAAGATTGCAAGGATTGTCACTTTAAGTGATTTGATAATCATGAAACACATAACGCTAAGCTAACGGGCAATTATGCAATGCGAAAATGGCGAAGCCGCATTGCGTAATTGTCCCAGTGACCGCAGGGAACAAGTTTAGCGCTTTGTTATGTAACGTCTCATTCGCAGAGAGCATAAAGGGCTTCCTCGCATTCTTGGTTGCTAAAACTAAAATTGCACAAGGAGACCAAATTAGCAAATTGCCATCTATCATTTGAAGGCAGGCTGCAGATGATTTTCAAATGCTTCTTTTGAAATATTAGAGATTGGTCAAATTGCAATTTTGCATCGCTAGAAACAAATGCTCCATCTTTTCGATTTCCAAAGATTTTAAATGTCGTAGAGTGGGATTCCTTGAACTCTTGCCAAGTAATTTCAGATTCCAAAAAAGCAACAATTTCACTAGTTTTCATGAGTTACATAACGCTTTGCTTTGCGGCGCGCGTTAGCGCGTCCGGTGAAGGCCACATTTTGTGGCCGGAACGAATAAGAGCAACTTGTTAGAACAAGTACAAAAATAGCTATTTTGCGTTGCTAAAAATGTACTACTAAACATTTAAGTTACCTTACTTTCTGCGACTAAGTTTGCCAATCTCAACCACGAAGAACGAAACTACCAAACGTTACGTGCCACGTTACTAATTGAAACCGCGAAGAACAAAACTGCTCTGCCTCACGCAACCACTTCACTCATTGAAACTAAGAAGAGCAAAACTGCCCAACGTAAATCTACCTTTTTACTAAAAATTGGCTGCCACGATTTTGTAGCTGTCAACTTTTTACACCTTACTTAAAAATACCAAGAACCAGAACTTCAAGCTTACGTAACACCTAAAATTTACTACTGATAAAACCACTGAGTAGTTCTAACGACTTGCTAACCAGCACAGCAGTTGGAGCGGTTTTTTGTGTGACAATGCACGAAGTGCATGCACAAAAAGCGCGGAGACTACTGTGTCAGGTGGAGCAACTTGTTATGCATTTTCAATTATTGCTGCTATAAATGGACATGACGCTTGACATAATTGAATGTCCCTATCGCGATTTGGAGACTTTTGGCCATGCTCTAAATTGCATCGAACTTGGTAAATAATCATGAATAATGCAACCAGCTTCTCAATTGCAGTATTTTGGGAATGAAATTGCTTTTGATACCGTCGAGTATTACGCCCGTTTCCTCTCATATCCAATACCGGGGTCCTAAGTAAAACTTGGGCCTCCTCCACATTAGAACTTAAGATAACTTCAGCTGTTTCCTCTGATATAGAACTGCTCAGATAAAGTGAAATTAAATCACGCTCATTTTTGTTCCCAGCAAATAGATGATTGAACCCCCTCCAGTAATTGCTAAAAGCATTTAAAGGGTCGTTTTGCTGTTTTCCTCGCTCAAACCATTCTTTTGCTTTCATATTTTCTCTTTGTTTGCATAACGCCGCCACAACGGGCGAGTGGAGCAACGCGGAACGAGTCCAGCATTAATTGCGCTTTTTGCAATTAATGCGCCGTTGGTGGCTTTGTTATGTTTCATACCTACGTACTCCACCAAAATTAGGACCGACATCGGGATTAGAAACCGGTCTCGTTCTAAACAAAAATTCTACCCCATTACCTACTTCAGTATGCATTGATGACACTGAATCTAAAAACCTTGGGACGACCTTTTCCAATTGTGAGAATGTAGCACTCCAGAATAGATACGCGTTTGCTGTCTCTCTACCTTTTTCAGTGTCACGCCAAATCGAACTCCAAAGGTGGAAAGCGAAATCTGAATCCAATTTATCAGGTAGTATCTCCCAATCGCTTTCCCTAGATTCAATAAGTACGTTTGCGTCTGACATACCCACTTTCCCGAATATACCAACATTTGGTCGGCGCCCATAGTTTCCCAACTCCCAACCATAAGAAAGGGAAAAACTCGAAAGAATTTCTTCAATCGGCTTCAACTGCGCCTCGTAAATTTCACCACGTTCAACTATAGATTTCATCGCAATTTGCCTAGGAAGCATAACGCTTTGCTTTGCGGCGCGCGTTAGCGCGTCCGGTGGAGACCACGTTTTTTGTGGCCGGAACGAATAAGAGCAACTTGTTAGAACAAGTGCAAAAATAACTATTTTGCAGCACTAAAAGTATACAACCAAACATTTAAGTTACCTTACTTTCCGCCACCGAGCTTGCCTATTTGAGCCACGAAAAACGAAACCGCTATGCCTTATGCAACCACATTACTCATTGAAACTAAGAAGAGCAAAACTGCCCGACTCACATCTACCTTTTTACTAAAAATTGGCTACCACAATTTTGCAATTATTCTAATTTGACACCTTACTTGAAGACACCAAGGATGAAAACTTTCAGCTTACGTAACACTTAAAATTTACCACTGATAGAACTCTAGAGTAGTTCTAACGCCTTGCTAAGGGGCGCCAATGCAATTGGCGTCCCGCGGAGCCAGCTTTAGCTGGCGGAGTGTACTTGAGCAACTTGTTATAAGGCATTACTCGAAGCACCTTTTTATAAAATAACCACACACCCACGCTAGCCCAAGAAATATGACTGATATTGCAAGCAAGCCAAAAGTAGCACCGACCAACTGTAAGGTGAACTCTTTGTCTGTAGATGCAAGCTCTGTCACTAAAGCCCAGACTAGGCTTACACCGAAAACGCTAAATACTATGAGACCAATAAGCATAGAAAAGAAAACTAAAGGCTTTTGTAGCCTCTTAAACTGGATGCCTAATAGTATTGCTTCGATTAATCCCATTGCTAAATCTTGGTTGCCTTATAACGCTTTGCTTTGCGGCGCGCCTTATCGCGTCCGATGGAGGCCACGCCTTTTGTGGCCGGAACAAATAAGAGCAACTTGTTAGAACAACTACGAAAATAGCTATTTTGCAGTGCTAAAAGCGTACAACTAAACATTTAAGTTACCTTACTTCTGCTACCAAGTTTACCAATTTGAGACACGAAGAACGAAACTACCAGACTTTACGCGCCACTTTATTAATTAAAACCACGAAGAACAAAACTATCCAACGTAAATCCACTTTTTTACCAAAAATTGGCTACCACGATTTTGTATATACCAATCTTTTACACATTACTTGAAAATACCAAGAACCAGAATATCCAGTTTACGTAACACCTAAAATTTACTACTGATAAAACCACTGAATGGTTCTAACGCTTTGCTTTGCGGCGCGCGTTAGCGCGTCCGGTGGAGGCCACGCCTTTTGTGGCCGGAACGAATAAGAGCAACTTGTTAGGACAATTACAAAAATAGCGATTTTGTAATGTTAAAGGTGCACCACTAAACATTTAAGTTACCTTACTTTCTGCGACCAAGTTTGCCAATTAGAGCCACGAAGAACGAAACTACCAGGCGTTACGCAGCTACGTTGTTAATTGAAACCACGGAGAGCAAAACTGCCCAACTCACATCTACCTTTTTACTAAAAATTAGCTACCACGATTTTATAGCTGCTAACATTTTGCACTGTACTTGAAAGAACCAAGAACGAAAACTTTCAGTTTACGTAACACCTAAAATTTACCACTAATAAAACCACTGAGTAGTTCTAACGCTCACCTCACCGGAAAACAAAAGCAGAGCGAAGCGGCGCTTTTGGTTTTCCGGTGCAGGTGCTTGTTAGCACCAGCCTGCCGAAACACGATGCTCACAGGCAAACTGTATTGTACGTAAAAGCGGATATTGCTCCGGCACTGCGGCTGACGCCACCTTTTTACCTGAAATCTCCGCAACCATTTCAATGAATAATTCAGAGGTAGTCATTACACGACCACCTGCTAAGGTTTTAACATTTGCGTTGCTGGCAAAGCCTAGTAATGCAATTTGTTCAATATCAGTTGGTAGGTTTATGCCTTCAAATAGGGCCGGTATATATTTCCTGCCTGCTTCAAATTTTTTCGAGTAGCGCTCTTCTCGTTTAGCCCAAGAATGGGCATCCATAGACGGTTCAATGTGCACTAGATGATGAAGACTTGGATGAAAGGCAACTACATCAAGCTCGCATTCATACCCACCTGTTGAACGCGGTCCGACTTGGACATTTCGACGAACGAAATATCCTCTGTATTCGTACCATTCTGCTACTAACTGCTCAAGGTGATTCATAGTTTAAGTGCTAACGCTTTGCTTTGCGGCGCGCGTTAGCGCGTCCGGTGAAGGCCACGCCTTTTGTGGCCGGAACGAATAAGAGCAACTTGTTAGGACAAGTATAAAAATAGCGATTTGCGGTGCTAATGGTGTACTACCAAACATTTAAGTTACCTTATTTTCCGCTCCAAATTTGCTAATTTGAGCCACGAAGAACGAAACTATCCAACCTTACGCAACCACTTTACTCATTGAAACTAAGAAGAGCAAAACTGCCCAACGTAAACCTACTTTTTACTAAAAATTAGCTACCACGATTTTGTAGCTGTTAATACTTTGCTCTCTACTTAAAAGCACTAAGAACAAAAACTTTCAGTTTACTTAATACCTAACATTTACCACTGATAAAACCACTGAGTAGTTCTAACGCCCTTGGCACGGTCTGAAGCTGCGAAGTAGCGACAGTCCGAGGCAACTTGTTGCCAGTGCGTGCCTAAGCTTGTTAAGTTTAGATGCTAAATACATGAGGGTGTCTCTCACGAAATTCATTAGCGGTAAATGGCAATGCTTGTCAGCTAAAGCCAACAGTTTTTGCTTTAAAATCAATGTCACCACTTGCCATAGTAATTATATATGCATCATAGCTATCATGACTTGAATTCTGAACATTTGCTTCAAATACTAAATATGAGTCATTCGGGCTAGCTTCTGGGTCGAAGTCATTTGTAATATTTAGCGAAACCACAGACTCTAATACAAATTCAACTTCCCAGAACCTTGAGTCTACTGTGCCAGCAACAATAAAGCTCAATACGATTTTTGGATATTGAGAAAAATCTAATGTGACATCCGCATTGTCTAATAGATTGTTACATACTTCATTGATGTTCATATTCTCGGGTAGCTCGGACACTTAACGCTATTATAACCTGCCGAAACGGAGTTGATTTGTTTGCGTTAGCGTAGCGATTAAACGCAAACGAAGCAACGCAGTAGAGGTCAGGTTGATAAGCTTGTTATGCTTGACGCCCCAAATACCTAAAATATACATGTGACCCTGTAGACCACAAAAGATATATACCAAAATAAAAGCTAATAAAAACGAGCATATAGCTAAAAACCCGCTTGATAATTTTTGATTGTAAATATTTACCTTTAGCTGCCAATAAAGTAGCTACAGAAATGCTTCCGAATGACAAAAATACACAAATAAAAACCCCTACATGATTTAGTTTTTGGCAGAGATCACCTTGAACCATATACATTATGTATATAGAGGAAAAAAACGCCACAATTCCTACTCCCATAGGAGGTAGTGCAACATTGAACCAAAACCATTGCGCTTTATTCATACTTGAGCATAACGCTTTGCTTTGCGGCGCGCGTTAGTGCGTCCGGTGAAGGCCACATTTTGTGGCCGGAACGAATAAGAGCAACTTGTTAGAACAACTGCGAAGATAGCTATTTTGCGTTGCTAAAAGTGTACTACTAAACATTTAAGTTACCTTACTTTCTGCGACTAAGTTTGCCAATTTCAACCACGAAGAACGAAACTACCAAACGTTACGTGCCACGTTACTAATTGAAACCGCGAAGAACAAAACTGCCCAACGAAAATTTACCTTTTTACTAAAAATTAGCTACCACGATTTTGTAGCTGTTAATACTTTGCACTCTACTTAAAAGCACTAAGAACAAAAACTTTCAGTTTACTTAATACCTAACATTTACCACTGATAAAACCACTGAGTAGTTCTAACGCCCGCATAACCTTAATAGCAAGCGCTTTAATGGCCTGCTTTTCAAGGCCATGGCTTGCTGTTTCAGGTTATGCGTTTGTTATGTGTTTTTAGCATTGTTCGATAAGGCTAATTTTTTTGCGTTTTGTATCAACGTCAATTACTTCGACAGCTACCCGCTGGCCTACATTGTATGTGTTTTTTGTATTTTCGCTGAGCAAAAGACCTAAAAGAGTTTTTGATAGGCGAATAACATAACCATATTCAGTGGTGATTACTACAGTTCCAGAGGAGGTATCACCAATTGCCGGGGGAGCAATCCAAGGGTTTTCTTCCGGGTGAGCCTCCCTGACAGAACCTGTGTATTCACTTTCCAATTTATGAAGTATTTTTACTGATGCTTTTTCCCCCACCTTAATAGATTCATCTTCATCAAGCGGTCCGGGGTACCAAGACAATTCTGGACTTTTGACCAAAATAGATTCGCCTTGGTAATTAAACCTAATTCCAAAACTTAATACTTCAACCGCTTCAGCTTCTACTATTTGATTTAATTCCATGCTCATTTTATGCGATACACATAACGCTTGGGTAAATTGAAGACGCGCAGCGGCTTTCAATTTGACCCACTTGTTGTACGTCTTGAAGTAATAACAAT
>NZ_BAAGIC010000029.1:0-9353 GCF_054658315.1 Sessilibacter sp. MAH1 | reverse complement strand
CCGAATGAATTATTTTTAGGGCAGCGAGTAGATTTACTTGCTGCATAATTGATTGCAGTTATTACTTGAAACCAAGTGTTCTTACTGGCGTCAATTACTGAATTATCGTTTGGCTGATTGTTGCTATTGTTGTAATAGTAGTAACCAAGCATTATTGTTAAAATCGATAATAACGAAATGGTTAAGGCAATTTTCTGTAAATGAGAGAAGTAATTATCTCTTGCATCCGATAGTTCGGCAGTATGTACATCGGATAAGTCTGTTTGAGCATTTTGGGATTTAACTTCGATCTTGACCGAATCTTTTAGATTATTTTGGTGGCCTTGATATTGGGTGTCGGTAATTCTAATTTTTACAATATTGTTACAGTCTTCTAACTGAAGTAATGCACCTCTGCTCGGTGACTTAGACGTTCCATAAAATACGTTTTCACCATCTGTAATTGGGTCTTCATCTGCTGGTCTTACCGCTAAAATGAATTCATTGAATTCCGGTAGATTTCTTGTACCACTCTTTTCTTCTCTTTCTAACAATCTGCATGATGCCCAATGCATCATTAACAATGGCTGGTCTGTATCTAATTCACCTGAATAAAGTTGAGTTATCCATTTTTTGAATGTGCCAGCACTTATTAGGTTTGGGTATTTATCTTGTAAAGGCGATCGCAATCGATATGAGAATTTTTGTTTAAAAAAATTCTTGAGTACATCGTCTGACGGAATTCCTTCTAAGTCTGAAAACTGTTCTTCGCACAAATCCTTAATTATTGCACTGAATGAATAACCCTGCGCCAGTTGGTTAGATTCAAATAGGTACCTGTACGTAGGTGAAACAACATATTTAGTTGTAGTGTCGACGGCCATAAGGTGTTGTTTTTAAATATTTATTTTGGGTTCTGGCGAGTTCCGAAATGTTCGGAAAGCGATTTTTGGTTACCGAACCCACGTTTAATTTTATTTTGCTTTAAAAAAAGTTGAAATGTGAATGTCCGAGATTAATTGGGCATGAACTCTCAGAAGCCGGCTCTGGGAATTTTCAAAATTTATTCATTTAGGAAGTATAACCATGTATTTAACTGACTTAATAAATAGAGTTTCAACCATGACTCTGCCGGTAGATTCCAATACTGCATTAACGTCGAAATTAGAGCTTGACGAGCGCATTATGGGCCCAATTATGAAGAACATCATGTCGCCGATTATGCGCATTATGGGCCCAATTATGAAAAACATCATGTCGCCTATTATGCGTATCATGGGCCCGATTATGAAAAACATCATGTCGCCTATTATGCGTATCATGGGCCCGATTATGAAAAACATCATGTCGCCTATTATGCGTATCATGGGCCCGATTATGAGAAGCATCATGTCGCCAATAATGTGTATCATGAAGCCGATTATGTCTCCTACCCAGAACGCACCAATTATTACATTTTCTAACAACAGCCCCTTAGGGGCTGTTTTTCAAAATTTTGAGAATATCTTTTGGACCGATGAAGATCGAGATATTCAATTTCGAGTTCGACTAGGAGGTAGTTATGACTAATGCTTGTCCTAATTATCAAATAGAAGATTGGAATCAATACGCTAATTGTCACGCACAAGTAACAACATTTGTTCAACATGAGGTTTATGTTGAATGCGCTCAGCAATTAAACGGTAATGTACTTGATATTGGCTGTGCAACAGGTAAGTTGGTTTCGTATTTAATGAGTAATCGTAATATTACCAGTTATACCGGAATAGATTTATCTATTTCAATGGTCGAATCAACAAAAAATACAATTTCGTTATTCAATTGCGATAATTTTAATGCGGTTGTAGGGGATATTGAGACTTATTGCGACGGTACCTATGATAGTGCTGTCTCCATAATGAGTTATTATTCTTGGACTGATCCAATTTTAAAACTAAAAAATATATATGCATTATTAAAGCCGGGTGGGAAATTTGTTTTGGCAACGGCTAATCAAGCTATTAATATAGCGGCATTATTAGAGCATTCTCGGCGAGAACTTGTTAGGCATCCTTTTTGGAATATTTTTAAGCAGCACAATGAATCTCTCGCGCATAATAATACAGCCAGTTTTATTAGTATGGGAGATTTGGCACGAGAATGTTTGTCGGTTGGATTTGATGTTGAATCATGCCATCAAAAGTTTTATCTTGGAGGTATGAATTTTTTGGTCTTAGTTAAACCTCAATTGTAAAAAAATTATGAATACGGATGTAAATTCTTTACAGGGAAGTAATGCTTACGCCAACATGGTTTTGGATTTTATTGAGTCTCTTGATAATTCTAAAACCATGTCTGATTTATTCCACTCGTTAGAAGTTGTCGCCAATCAGTTGGGTTTTGAGGGCGTTTCTTATACCTATATTCCTCCTGTTGTTTTAAATAATCTACAAGAAAACTCGCCAGTGTTTGTTAAGTCTGATACTTTCAGTGACGGATTTATTTCCCAGTACGAGGAAGATAATCTGGGTGAGCACGACTTTGTCATTAAATGCGTTTTGAATAATGATCTGAAGCCTGTTCATTGGTGGCAAGCAGTTGAACAGAGACGAGTGGATAGGGACGAAAAGAGACTCATTGAGATTGCCAGATCCGATTATCAAATTGAAAACGCTATTTCTATTCCCACTTTTAAAAATGGCGATAGTATTGCTGGTGTTAGTATTACTAGCTCCGAAGAAAAATATTATTTCGATAAGCTTTTTGATGAACGAATACAATTGTTTAGTCGGTTGTGCCGAATCTTCAGCGATCGTATTATTTTAACGCCGCAGTACCAAGCTAATTTTTATCTGCCTTTCTTGAAAAAACTCTCCTTTACAGAAAAGCAACTACTACTTCTTTTAGCCGAAGGAATTCCATTAAAGAGGGCTGCTGAAAAAGCAAACATACAATACAAGTATGCCGGTAACGTAGTTGAGAGGTTGAGGGTGAAATTTGGCGATGTATCTAGGGAGAGATTGTTTTATATAGCAGGTTTAATTAGGTTCCACTCTCTAGTAAACATTGGGTTATGAAAAGTGCTTGTTGTTATTGATGTCTTGATCAAGGCTTTTATCGAGGCTATCGGAAATTAAAAGTTCCGGTGAATTCCTTTTCATCCGGTCAGTGAAATTTTTACAGAGGTGTAAATGGCCCGCTTATAATTATTAATGTATTTGCAGTTAGTTGGTTTAGAATTTAACTGCGATTGCCTTCAACAGTGCCTTCAAAACCTTCCACAGTATTTTGAAATGTTCCTGTGAAAGATCCGTCTTCTGAGATGGAAATTTGAAATGTTGTTGCTTCCCCAAATACGCCACCAGACGCACCCGCGGCTGTAGCATCACCACGGCTATTAATACTTCCTCCGAAACCAAACGGACCATCATCACCGGTACCACTTCCCATTAACTCTCCCGATGCATTAATCGTGAAGGTATAATTGCCACCAAAGCTCTCACCATCCTCCTCACCGAGAAAAGTACCTTGATATTGCCCGGCAAACTGGCTAATTAATGTCGTACTAAGATGGGCTTGGGCGCTAAGCACGGATACTAGGTTGCGTGCTCCGGCTGTAGTGAACGTTGTTAAATCGGTAATAGCTGTTTGCACTTGGCCATCTTCGGTGAAGTTTGCCACGCTCAAGGTGAAATCGATTTCTATATTAATCGCAGCGTCGCTAACGCCTTCAACTATACGGATACCGTTGGATGGGTCAGCGTCGTCATCCAGCGTTTGTAAAAATCGAGCGATATTGGTGACTGTTGGATCGGTTTCGTCTTCGGCATCTGTCACCAAATCTACCGGCGTAATTATTGGGGCTCCAAGTGTACTACCAATTATAATATCCCCAATACTGAAAATTATTTCGCTACCAATCTCGTAAGTGAAGGTACCATTTTCATCGGTAACACCTGTTTGCTCACCAGAAACATAGGTAAGCCCTTCCACAGCCTCATCTAAAAAAACTCCCTGTGCTGTTTCTGGTGATCTTTGGCCCTTCGAGCCACCGCAGCCAGATAGTAATAAACTACCCGACAGTAAATAAATTAATTCTCGTTTCATTTTAGATTCCCTATTTGGTTTTGTTATTTTGAATAAGAAAATGCTAAAACGCTCTTTCAATAAGAACTAGATGGAAATTTCCATCTAGTTTTTTGAGAAATAAGGAGTTTTTGGATTGTTCCTATTTTAAGAAATTATTTTATAGTTCTGCGAAATTAAACTTGGTTGATGCTATAATTTATTGTTGTAACGAGGCTTAAAAAGTAGCTTGAGTTGTTTTTATTGCTAACACTTTTTTCTTGTTACATGCCTGCGGACTTTTTATAAGAGTTTTTGCGTGGAATTCGCAAAAACGGCGCTTAGATTGATTATATGGATTGCTGTTGTGGAAAAGGTTAAGCGTTTTGTTTGGGAATTTTGGTTGTTTGGCTTGAAGCAGGCTTATGCGTGTTTGTTTGGTGGGTTTTTGTTAGGGGTTATTATTGTAACTAAGATTTGGTATCCCTTTGAGTCGTTACATCGCTACGATTTTATCTTTTTGTCAGCGGTGGTTTTTCAGCTTTTTTTGTTGGCAACTAAGCTTGAGACGTTGCGCGAGTCGTTGGTTATTGTGATTTTTCACATTGTTGCAACGCTTATGGAGTTGTTTAAAACTTCTGACGCAATAGGTTCTTGGACGTATCCAGAAGATTATGTTTTGGGTATTGGTAATGTACCCTTGTTCACGGGGTTTATGTACAGCGCTGTGGGTAGTTATATTGCTAGAATTTGGCGAATTTTTGATTTTCGCTTTGATTATTATCCACGTTTTGGAATAACACTTATTTTAGCTCTGTTGGTGTATGCGAATTTTTTTACGCATCATTTTATTGTGGATTTTCGGTGGATTATATTAGCGTTGATTGTTGGTTGTTTTTATAAATCCAATATTTATTTTCGAGTCGATAAACAGTATCGCGCCATGCCGTTGTTGTTAGGTTGGTTTTTAGTGGCGTTATTTATTTGGTTTGCCGAAAATATATCAACCTATGCAAGTGTGTGGGTTTATCCCAATCAACAGCAGGGTTGGCAGTTGGTTTCTTTTTCAAAGTTGATTGCTTGGTATTTATTAATGTACGTGAGTTTTGTGTTGGTTACCTGTGTGAATACAATTCGTAAAATCTCTGATTAAAACCTTTGCATTAAATACACGCTAGAAAATTAAAGTACCATGCTTAATAACGTTAGTTCTGCAATAATGTTTTGATGTTGAAATTGGCGACACTTCTTGGTGTCGCTAGCAGCTTTGGGTTAGTCAAAGTTTTTTATTTTTAATCAACGATTCACGTTCTCTTATTACGTCTTCTTGTCTTAAAACCGTCATATGTTAGAAAAACCCACAATGTATTCTTATCTATAAGGGGGCTCTAACAGTTATACTTCAATACCCCGAATTCACGATCAAAATAGTCAGTGCTGAATAAGATTCAACAGTAGGAGCGGTTGAATTTGTCTTTGTGGTGTTTGTTCAGCACGATTGTAATAACGCTTGAATAATTATTTAAAGGAATCTTCCATGGACATGAAAAAGTTAGTCGTGGCAGCACCCTTACTCTCGTTGAGTATGGGCGCCAGCGCCGGCATGGTATTAACAGGAATATTTGACGGCCCTTTACCCGGTGGTTTACCTAAAGGCTACGAAGTTTATGTAACCGAAGACATTGCCGATGCGTCATTGTACGGCCTTGGTTCGGCAAATAACGGCGGTGGTAGCGACGGTCAAGAGTTCACCTTTTCTCCGGTTAGTTTGAGTGCTGGCAGTTATGTATATGTTGTTACCGACAGCGTTTCTTTTTCGGATTTTTTTGGTGTAACGCCTGAGTTTGTTTTTGAATCCGGTTCGGCGAGCATTAATGGTGATGACGCTATTGAGTTGTTCTTTAACGGCAGTGTTGTCGATTTGTTCGGTGAAGTAGACGTTGATGGCACCGGCCAACCGTGGGAATACCTAGACGGTTGGGCTTATCGTTTAAGTGGTTCGGTGGCAAGCAGCACTTTTGATATTACTGAGTGGAGTTTCAGCGGGCCAAACGCCTACGATGGTGAAACCAGCAACGCCACAGCGGCCAATCCTTTGCCTTTGGCAACCTTTACCACTGTCGGCGGCGGCGATGATGACGACGACACTCCGCCACCGGTTGAGATTGGCGCGTGTTTTAGCGATGCGACTTTGATCAGTGCTATTCAAGGTGATGGCGCAAGCGTTACCACTACAGATACTGTAGTTGTTGAAGGTATTATCACTGGTTTACGTGATAATGGTTATTTCCTACAAGAAGAACCTAGCGATTCTGATGGTAATGCGGCAACGTCTGAAGGTATCTTCGTTTTTGCAACCATTTTAGATGAGTTAGAAGTTGGTGATACCGCTCGTGTTTTGGGTGTTCCTTCAGAATTCTTTAACAACAGTCAAATCACCGCCGAGCAACAATTAGATTGTGGTGTTGCGGCTGAGTCTGTCATTCCTGCATTTATTCCAATGCCATACGAAGGTCAACTTGATCTTGAAACCGTAGAAGGCATGGTTGCAACCGTTACCGACGCAACAATCTATAGCCTTGATAATTTCACCCGCTTTGGTGAAATGTTCTTGAGTGATTCTGTTAAGTTAACTCCAACCGAAGCCGGTGCGCCGTTCAGCCCTGAATATGACGCGGCTGTTGCTAATGCCAGTGCGAACATTTTGTTGATTGACGACAATAATGGTCGAACCTTCCCAGATGAAATCAGCTATTACTCAACACCAGAATTTGATGGTTTGAATTACGATAACGCTCCTCGCGTAGGTGAAACGGTTTCTGCTACTGGTCCTGTGATGTTCTCTTTTGGTAACTATCGCATCAACCCAGTAAAAGAGACCTTCTCAATTGCATCTACTCGTACCGCGGCGCCTGATTTAATTCCTGCCGATGTTACTGTCGCAAGTTTTAACGTGTTGAACTACTTTAATGGCCTTGTACTGGACAACGGTAGTGTAACCTTCGACTACCCAGCCAACCGTGGTGCAGCTGACGAAGAAGAGTTCGCGTTACAAGAAGCTCGAATTGTTAACGCTATTATTGCTTTGGACGCCGATGTTATTGGTTTGATCGAAGTTGAAAACGATGGCTTTGGCGACGACAGTGCTATTCGTCAATTGGTTGATGCGATCAACGCGCAACTGGGTGATCGTGTGTATCGTTTCGCTCGTTCTGACGACGAAACCATTACCGGTACCGATGCCATTACTAACGCGATCATTTACAAACATCGTAAAGTAATTGCCCGTGGCGGATTACGCGGTATTGCATTGCCATCGCAAGATAATAATGGTCGTTTTGTTGGCCAACGTAATACCTTGGTACAAAGTTTCCGTCACCGCGCCACTGGTGATCAATTCGCGCTAGCGATTAACCACTTTAAATCAAAAGGCTCAACTTGTTTTGAAGATGACGTTAACCCAACGGCGTTAGATTCCATTCAAGGCAGCTGTAACGCATTCCGTGTATCTGCGGCGGTAACCTTAGGTAATGCGCTTGATGCGATGAACTTGCCTGAAAAACTGTTAATCATGGGCGATCTAAACAGCTACAGCCAGGAAGATCCTCTAGCAGTACTTACCGAATACACCCCAGAAGAACGCGGCTATACCATTGTAACTGCGGTTAACACCCAGCTTGATGGTGGCGTTTCTGTACCGGTAACTGAGACCTTTGGTTATATTCCATTGCGCGATACCTTTGATCCAGAGGGTTACTCGTTCTACTTCTTTGGCGCTGACCAAATCGGTGCTCTCGATCATGTGTTAGCGACGCCTGCTGCGGCCGATGCCACAGTTGATGTAACGCATTGGGATATCAACACCACTGAGTTGTTCCAGTTAACTTACGACCAAGCACTTGCGTTCTATAATCCTGCCAACGGTGATTTAATTGATTTCACCTCGGTAGGACCTTATCGCAGTTCTGACCATAACCCTGTGTTAGTTAGCTTGGAAATGGACGCGAAAAATCGCGGTAAAGCGAAAAAGATTGAACGAAAAATTCGCAAATTCTTTAAGTATTTTGGATTCTATTAATACCAAAATAAACGCATGTCAGTACCAATGTGTTGTACTAAAAAGAGGCCGAAAGGCCTCTTTTTTTGCGTAAAAATTATCGATTTGAACGAGACTAAATCATCGCAAACTCTAAAAGCGTCCGATTTAGGTAACCATGATTTCACCAGAGCGCTGTATGTTTAGGAACCTCTGATTAACTCATCCATGATTTAATTAGAGGACAGAAATTGAAAATGCGATTTCCAATTTCTTCACAATTTCAATCACTTACCGTTCTTGAAATTGGCGACACATCCTTGTGTCGCGAGAAACTCTGGTTAATCAGAGTTTCCTTTAATAAATTCGAATTCTATTAAATTCGCGCGATTGCGGATTAATACTGGAGCGTTCACCAATATCGGTATTTGATCCATCACCGTAGGGGGCAACGCCTTCATCGGGCGGCGAGCTAATTACATTTAAATCTACCGCTTGTGCGTAACCTTCAATTCCATTGTCGGTAATTTGCATTTCATAAATAACACCATTCCACAACTTCGCCGAAAACTCACTGGGAGACTTGTGCATAAATAAAAAGCTGTGCTCAAGCCAAGTTAAGTTTGTCTCTGAGATAACTTTTGAATATTCGTAGGGATAGATTACGTGGCAAAATACTTCAACGTCGCCCGTAACGCAGTCAAAATTGCGCATGGATAAGAAATAGACTTCATAAGAACCCGTTTTAGGCGTAAACGTGAACAAATATTCACCTTGGCTGTTTTTGTCTGAAGTAACGGTGAGCTTACCTAATTCAAAGACCTTATCTTGATTGGTTATCAACTCAACCGTGTGTGTGCCGGGCAGTTCCCAAGCCATAGCGGCGCAGCTTAGGCTGGTTAACACACTCGCTAGCGTGGTTTTGACTGTGTTAGCAAAGAATTGAGGCATGCAAACTCTCCGTCATTATTATTCTAGGTATTGATGTTTTACAGAGTAAAACCCGTGTTTTATTATTTGTTTTTCTCTAAATTAAAAGTTGTTTATACACGAAATTATCAAAAAAGTAATGATAAGAAGTGTAGCTAAGCTCAACAGAGACGAGATTGGATTTTTAACGATTTGATGATCAACAATTACAGAAGCATTCGCGGTCGGAAAAGCGTAAAGAATGAGAGAGTGAAGATCGAGTATTGAACTAAATAGACGTGAATTAATTTATAGGAAACTCTGATTAACCTAGAGTTTCTCGCGACACAAGGATGTGTCGCCAATTTCAAGAACGGTAAGTGAT
>NZ_BAAGIC010000028.1:0-23364 GCF_054658315.1 Sessilibacter sp. MAH1 | reverse complement strand
ACACCAGCTGAAGTTGAGAAAGCATTTAAATGATAAAAACCTCCTACAGGGTGGTATGAAAATAATTGACCACTACACATTTATTGAGTCATGATCACAAATCCAAAGAAGTTTATGACCATTTTCACCAAGGATAGAAAGAAATAGTGCAATTGGATGGCATACTCTTAGTAGTTTTTCGGCCTCATTTCCTTTCCATTGCCCAAGGCCATTTTGTTCGAACAAGGAAACAATCTCTGAATGTGCTTCCTTTTTATTGAGGCCGAATAAACTTTCGATGTTCTTATCTATTGATACTGTCAATAGTAATCCATGAGTTAGCCTGTCTGCCGCATCAAGAATTTCATCTAATGCCCTTTTGATTGGACCATAGCGAAGATCTTTATAACCTAACTCTTTCCATGGGTCATTCAGCTTGTACTTCTTCCTAATTTTTATAACTTCGTTCTCAAATACTGCACGCTTATCAGCTGAGCAGATCAAAAATGAATATGTAGAGAAGTTCGCTCCTTTATGCTCACCTCCAAAATCTGAAAGTATAAATACCCCTTTATCTTCAGAAAAATCTGGTAATGATGTTAGCTTACTAATTTCTCTAGCTAGCAACCGCCCATATAAAGGGTGTTCTTCGCTGACCTTAGGAATTTCAAAGGACCTGATTTGAATATTTTTGAAAACTGTTTCATGGCACTCTCGAAATATAACGCCCACATAAAAGGTGGAGCGTCAGCGACGTCCAGCGCAACGAAGTGGAGCGATTTTTGATGTGCTTGTTAAGCATTTACTCGGCCTCCAATTGAATATTTCTTATTACCGTTTCGTAGCTGTCAGCCTCAAAGGTTACAGATTTATACCCAGGAGCTGATATAGAAACCGTGCTAGATAGCCGGATAGCTGAAAAAGGCACTGGTGTCCAAGTGCGAAGTTTACGTAATGAGTAATACCCATCTTTGTTTGTGGTAGTGCTTTCTGATTTCTTTTCCAATTGATTGTGTCGAATCAGTACCGTTGCCTCAACAGGCAAACCATTCTCATCAGTAACCCTCCCTTTGACGGCAGGACTTACTGCTATATTTACGCACCCCTGAAGGAAGAATAATGCAATTGTAAGTATCAGTGCTTTCATATGCTTAACGCTTTGCTTTGCGGCGCGCGTTAGCGCGTCCGGTGAAGGCCACGCCTTTTGTGGCCGAAACGAATAACAGCAACTTGTTAGAACAATTGCAACAATAACTATTTTGCATTACTAAAAGTGTACTACTAAACATTTAAGTTACCTTATTTTCCGATCCAAATTTGCTAATTTAAGCAACGAAGAACGACACCAATCAACCTTACGCAACCACATTACTCATTGAAACTAAGAAGAGCAAAACTGTCCAATGTAAAACTACTTTTTACTAAAAATTGGCTTCCACGATTTTGTAATTGTTTATATGTTGTACTTTATTTAAAAGCACCAAAAGAGAAAACTTTCAGCTTACGTAACACCTAAAATTTACCACCGATAAAACCACTGAGTAGTTCTAACGTTTTGCTTTGCGGCGCGCGTTAGCGCGTCCGGTGGAGGACACATTTTGTGGCCGGAACGAATAAGGGCAACTTGTTAGAACAAGTACAAAAATAGCGATTTTGCAGTGTTAAAGGTGTACCACCAAACATTTAAGCTACCTTACTTTCTGCGACTAAGTTTGCCAATTTCAGCCACGAAGAACGAAACTACCAAACGTTACGTGCCACGTTACTAATTGAAACCGCGAAGAACAAAACTGCTCTGCTTCACGCAACCACTTCACTCATTGAAACTAAGAAGAGCAAAACTGCGCAACGTAAATCTACTTTTTTACTACAAATTGGCTGCCACGATTTTGTAATTGTTCTACTTTCGTACCTTACTTAAAAACACCAACAACGAAAACTTTCAGTTTACGTAACAACTAATATTTACCACCGATAAAACCACTGAGTAGTTCTAACGCCTGCATTTGCGGCGGTTTTGTAGCGAGGCACGAGCGGAAAAACCGTCCAAGCCACGCAGTGGCTGATGCAACATGCACTTGTTACATGTTGGTGAGCGATGCGTCATGCCATACATCCTCATAATCATCAGCGATTAAAAATCTATACCCTGGGGGCAATGCTAAATACTGCTCTATTTCAGGTAAGTATTCTTTTACATGACTCACGTGTAGCGGTTTAAAAAAATCATTTTCTTGGCTCATTTCTTCACCGCACCAAATATACCAGCCACATGTTCCATTTTCTGCTTTATGACGCAAACCGTTTATTGGAAGTTTACCTAGCGTCTCTAAAGCAAGACCAAGCTTCTCTGCTTCAGAGCAAGGTATAAAGTCGGCCTTAAATTTTTCGCATACTTCCTTTTGAGTAACCACGATATTCCCTAAGACATGTAACGCTTTGCTTTGCGGCGCGCGTTAGCGCGTCCGGTGGAGGCCACGCTTTTTGTGGCCGGAACGAATAAGAGCAACTTGTTAGAACAACCGCGAAGATAGCTATTTTGCGTTGCTAAAAGTGTACTACTAAACATTTAAGTTACCTTACTTTCTGCGACTAAGTTTGCCAATTTCAACCACGAAGACCGAAACTACCAAACGTTACGTGCCACGTTACTAATTGAAACCGCGAAGAACAAAACTGCTCTGCCTCACGCAACCACTTCACTCATTGAAACTGAGAAGAGCAAAACTGCCCAACGAAAATTTACCTTTTTACTAAAAATTAGCTACCACGATTTTGTAGCTGCTAACATTTTGCACTGTACTTGAAAGCACCAAGAACGAAAACTTTCAGTTTACGTAACACCTAAATTTACTACTGATAAAACCACTGAATAGTTCTAACGCCCGGCTCACCAGCGGCCAAACCGGAGTGGTTTTTGTGTTAAAGTGTAGCGCAGCGAAACCACAAAAACCACGTAGGTTTGGACGTCTGCGTGGAGCCGTTTGTTAGCACTTTAGGTTTCCAAAGTTGGATTGCAAGGTGAAAGAAATTGGTCTTTCATTTTTGTTACAACACCTTTTGCCATTTTCCATACCTGAAACTCGTTATTAAACTCAGCGTTTTCATCGTCTCTGATATATAGCAAACCATACGAACCCTTTGCTATTTCTCCGATTTTAGTAAATAAATTTAAAACGTACGGATGATAATGATTATGGTCACCATCCATTCTCACGTACGCAGATCCGTTTTCTTGAAATAATTCAATACGACCCAATTCTCCGCATTCCTTAATAGTGAGATTTATGTCTGCAATGTTTTTCTTTAAAAGGGCAGAATCATCTTCTTCCTCGTTCGAGGCTTCCCAAATTGTTATCCAGGCATGGTATTCGAACATGGTGTGATCTTCCTGAGTGCTAACGCCTTGCACAGCGGAAATTTGTGGAGTGGCGTTTTGTGTTATAGCGTAGCGGAAACACAAAAAAGCCACGGAACAAATTTTCCGACTGGTGCAAATTGTTAGGCTTACGTTGCCTTTTATTAAAGCTTATAAACATGAATTGTATTCCATTCGCCGTCTGTTACTTCTATTTGATGATGTATAGCGCCATTTTTTAGCGCTTCAGATATAGCAGATGATATAAGTCTTAGAAATTCCATATCAGCTGATTCTGAAGAAAAACTACACAATCCTTTATCCATGCTTATTTCTACATTTTGGAACAACGTCACTGATGATTCGTCGAATTTAGATTCGATATCCATTACTCGAAATGTCTCGTGAAGCTCTCTCGAGCGCATTGAACCAACCGAAAAAGCCCCAGTAATAAAATACAATTCATCACTCATGTCGTTTGAATGCCTAACGTCTCAATAACCGGCTCAGCTTTGCTGCGTCCGGCGCCGAAGGCGCGAAGTTAATTGACTTGTTAAGTGTATATTTTCAATACTCATCATCTTCCTCATCTGGCTCCCATATGTACCCTTTAAATTCCTGCTTATGAAACCAGCATGTCAGTGGCTCTGATGGGTTTACAAACACCTGATAGGACAACCCAGATGAAAAGCTGTTTTTCTCTTTGTAGTCTCTCATCTTAAATTCATACCTTACCCCTTCGAATTCATAATTGAACACATGAAATACAAGTGGAGGTAAAGGTGTTGCTTCATCGGTAAAGATTTTATCTGCTGTTCGAGTATATCCACCGAAATACCAGGTTTCGATAAACTCAGCTTTTATCTCGGCCGAGTATTTTTTCGGTTTTATTGGGAATAGTTTCGATATCATCTTGTACACTTAACGCTTTGCTTTGCGGCGCGCGTTAGCGCGTCCGGTGAAGGCCACATTCTGTGGCCGGAACGAATAAGAGCAACTTGTTAGAACAAGTACAAAAATAGCGATTTTGCAGTGTTAAAGGTGTACCACCAAACATTTAAGTTACCTTACTTTCTGCGACCAAGTTTGCCAATTTCAACCACGAAGAACGAAACTACCAAACGTTACGTGCCACGTCACTAATTGAAACCGCGAAGAACAAAAATGCTCTGCCTCACGCAACCACTTCACTCATTGAAACTAAGAAGAGCTAAACTGCCCAACGAAAATTTACCTTTTTACTAAAAATTAGCTACCACGATTTTGTAGCTGCTAACATTTTGCACTGTACTTGAAAGCACCAAGAACGAAAACTTTCAGTTTAAGTAACACCTAAAATTTACCACTGATAAAGCCACTGAGTAGTTCTAACGTTTTGCTTTGCGGCGCGCGTTAGCGCGTCCGGTGAAGGCCACGCCTTTTGTGGCCGGAACGAATAAGAGCAACTTGTTAGAACAACCACGAAGATAGCTATTTTGTGTTGCTAAAAGTGTACTACTAAACAGTTAAACTACCTTAATTTCTGTGACGACATTTGCCAATGTTAAGCCACGAAGAACAAAACCAATAAACCTTACGCAGCTATATTATTAATTGAAACCACGAAGAGCAAAACTGCCCAACGCAAACCTACCTTTTACTAAACATTGGCTGCCACGATTTTGTAGCTGCCAATATTTTGCACTTTACTTAAAAATACTAAGAACCAGAATTTCCAGTTTACGTAACACCTAAAATTTACCACCGATAAAACCACTGAGTAGTTCTAACGCTTTGCTTTGCGGCGCGCGTTAGCGCGTCCGGTGGAGGCCACATTTTGTGGCCGGAACGAATAAGAGCAACTTGTTAGAACAAGTACAAATATAGCTATTTTGTATTGCTATACGTGTACCACTAAACATTTAAGCTACCTTACTTTCTGTGACGACATTTGCCAATTTACACCACGAAGAACGAAACTACCTAGCCCTACGCAGCTACATTACTAATTGAAACCACGAAGAGCAAAACTGCCGAAAATAAACCTAGTTTTAACTAAAAACTGGTTGCCACGATTTTGTAGCTGCCAACCTTTTACACCTTACTTATAAATACCAAGAACCAGAACTTCCAGTTTACGTAACACCCAAAATTTACTTCTGATAAAACCACTGAGTAGTTCTAACGCCTTGCTTTGCGGCGCGCGTTAGCGCGTCCGGTGAAGGCCACGCCTTTTGTGGCCGGAGCGAATAAGAGCAACTTGTTAGAACAAGTACAAAAATAGCTATTTTGCAGTTCTAAAGGCATACCACTAAACATTTGAGCCACCTTACTATCTGCGACCAAGTTTGCCAATTTGAGTCACGAAGAACGAAACTGCTATGCCTTACGCAACCACATTACTCATTGAAACTAAGAAGAGCAAAACTGCCCAACGTAAACCTACTTTTTTACTACAAATTAGCTACCACGATTTTGTAGCTGCTAACATTTTGCTCTCTACTTAAAAGCACTAAGAATAAAAACGTTCAGTTTACTTAATACCTAACATTTACTGCTGATAAAACCCCGGAACAGTTCTAACGCTTTGCTTTGCGGCGCGCGCTAGCGCGTCCGGTGGAGGCCACATTTTGTGGCCGGAACGAATAAGAGCAACTTGTTAGAACAACCGCGAAGATAGCTATTTCGCATCGCTAAAAGTGTACCACTAAACATTTAAGCTACCTTAGTTTCTGTGACGACATTTGCCAATGTTAAGCCACGAAGAACGAAACTACCTATCCCTACGCAGCTACATTACTAATTGAAACCACGAAGAGCAAAACTGCCCAACTCACATCTACCTTTTTACTAAAAATTGGCTGCCACGATTTTGTAGCTACCAACCTTTTACACCTTACTTAAAAATACCAAGAACCAGAACTTCCAGCTTACGTAACACCTAAAATTTACCACTTATAAAACCCCAGATAGGTTCTAACGCTTGGGTAAATTGAAGACGCGCAGCGGCTTTCAATTTGACCCACTTGTTGTACGTCTTGAAGTAATAACAATTACTTCACCAAGCCTCAATTTACCATGAAATCAACGTGCCTGAGACCTGAAGCTTACTGCAAACTAACGCGGACAACGAATGAACGGACTTACATACTAGACATTTACTGCAATTTGACGTGACCAGAGAAAAACAAACGGGAAAAGCAGTAAAAACTGGAAAATTTTAAAATTGGTAACCACAATTAATAGTTAACACTTTAGTTTACCGGAGTTTAAGAAACCAAGAATTGCGATTTTAGACGACAAAATACAGCCAAATTAAAACTAAGAAAATACCACGAAAGACGTACAACGCTTTGCTTTGCGGCGCGCGTTAGCGCGTCCGGTGAAGGCCACACCTTTTGTGGCCGGAACGAATAAGAGCAACTTGTTAGAACAACCGCGAAGATAGCTATTTTGCATTGCTAAAAGTGTACTACTAAACATTTAAGCTACCTTACTTTCTACGACCTAGTTTACCAATTTAAGCTACGAAGAACGAAGCTACTTTGCCTTACGCAACCACAGTACTCATTAAAACAATGAAGAGAAAAACTGCCCAACATAAACCTACTTTTTACTAAAAATTGGCTGCCACGATTTTGTAATTATTCTAATTTCGTACATTACCTGACGGCACAATGAATGAAAACTTTCAGCTTACGTAGCACCTAAAATTTACCACTTATAAAACCCCAGAGAGGTTCTAACGCCCGTAACACCGGACAATTTGAAGCGCAGCGGAAAATTGTTCCGCGTGGTTGCGCTTGTTATGAGTTTGGCTAGAAAAAAGGGATAATTTCAAATGTTTTATAATGCTCTACCCAAGCGTCCTTTTTTTCTTGTATAGATTTGCCTTTTAACGTTTCCATTACGATACCAAACTCTCTAATTTCATCCTGTTTCTTTAGTTTAGAACTGGTGATGAAGATATATCCGGTTTCGCCATCCACTAAAGCTGGACCGCTACCCAGAATGCTCTCGCTCCAACCAACGATGTAACCCCAACTGGTAGCTTTGATCTCTCCTAGTTCGAAACGATCTTTAACTACTTCTAATACAAGCTTCTTACACTCTTCTATTTCAACCATGGAAACTCATAACGCTTTGCTTTGCGGCGCGCCTTAGCGCGTCCGGTGAAGGCCACGCCTTTTGTGGCCGGAACGAATAAGAGCAACTTGTTAGAACAAGTACAAAAATAGCGATTTTGCAGTGTTAAAGGTGTACCACCAAACATTTAAGTTACCTTACTTTCTACGACCAAGTTTGCCAATTAGAGCCACGAAGAACGAAACTGCTACGCCTTACGCACCACATTACTCATTGAAACTAAGAAGAGCAAAACTGCCCAACGCAAATCTACCTTTTACTACAAATTGGCTACCACGATTTTGTAGCTGTCAACCTTTTACACCTTACTTAAAAATACTAAGAACCAGAACTTCCAGTTTACGTAACAACTAAAATTTACCACTGATAAAACCATCGAGTGGTTCTAACGCCCCGCTAAACAGCGAGCCACGCAGTGGCGAGTCCAAGGCAAAAACCTGTTTTTGCCTGATGTTTAAGCGGTTTGTTATACGTTTTTAACATAACCAACCTTCACCACTATTGTTGAATTTACCGCTTTAAAATGCGGACCAATAAACTGAAAACTTACCACAGTTTAACGCGGACTATGAAGAACGAACGAGATTAATTTTCAGACTAAAAGATGCAAAATATTGGTTACCACTTTAGCCATTTAACACTTTAGTTTACTGAAGCTTCAGCTACCAAGAATGACAAACTTCAGCGACAAAACAGTTCTTAAATTCACCAAGAATAATACAAAGAATACGTATAACGCCCCGATAAACGGCGAGCGTTAGCGAGTCCGGTGGAGGCCGCGCCTTTTGCGGCCGGAACGAATTTGAGCGGCTTGTTATAAGGCGACATTTTTACGCACGTAGCTCCATGCTGAAAGGGAACAAACAAGACCTAGCCCGCCATAAACACTAAGAAAGGTAATAGACTGAAAACTAAACTCTGTGCCCGAAACACCAAACATAACTACCGGAGTAAAAAAGCCCAAAACAAAGCCTGAAAGGGTATAAACGACGATGCTTACCCAGTTTGACCAAGAGTAAAATTGCCACAAGCGAATTAATGGATACGCCAGCAATAGACAAATAACAAGAGCTACGGGGAAAGCAATGAGACCAAAAATAGTTGCTGCCCCGCCATATGAAGGCAAGCTAACGATTATTAGAAGCAAAGCCCCTAGGAAAGCTGATTGGATGCTAGATGCAATTACGTGCTTCCACATACTCAAGCCTTATAACGCTTTGCTTTGCGGCGCGCGTTAGCGCGTCCGGTGGAGGTCACGCCTTTTGTGGCCGGAACAAATAAGAGCAACTTGTTAGAACAATTGCGAAAGTAGCTATTTTGCAATGCTAAAAGTGTACTATCAAACATTTAAGCTACCTTACTTTCTGCGACCAAATTTACCAACTTGAGCCACGAAGAACGAAACTACCAGGCGTTACGCAGCTACGTTATTAATTGAAACTAAGAAGAGCAAAACTGCCCAACGCAAATCCACTTTTTTACTAAAATTTGGCTGCCACGATTTCGTAATTATTCAAATTTAACACTTTATTTAAAGGCACCAAGAACAAAAACTTTCAGTTTACGTGACACCTAAAATTTACTACTGATAAAACCACTGAGTAGTTCTAACGTTTTGCTTTGCGGCGCGCGTTAGCGCGTCCGGTGGAGGCCACGTTTTTTTGTGGCCGGAACGAATAAGAGCAACTTGTTAGAACAAGTACAAAAATAGCTATTTCGCATTGCTAAATGTGTACCACTAAACATTTAAGCCACCTCCCTTTCTGCAACTAAATTTACCAATTTGAGCCGCGAAAAACGAAACTGCTCTGCCTCACGCAACCACTTCACTCGTTGAAACTAAGAAGAGCAAAACTGCCCAACTCACATCTACCTTTTTATTAAAAATTAGCTACCACGATTTTGTAGCTGCTAACATTTTGCACTGCACCTGAAAGCACCAAGAACGAAAACTTTCCGTTTACGTAACACCTAAAATTTACTACTGATAAAACCGCAAAATAGTTCTAACGCCCCGCTAAACAGCGAGCCACGCAGTGGCGAGTCCAAGGCAAAAACACTGTTTTTGCCTGATGTTTGAGCGGTTTGTTATACGTTTTTAACATAAACAACCTTCACCACTATTGTTGAATTTACCGCTTTAAAATGCGGACCAATAAACTGAAAATTTACCACAGTTTGACGCGGACTATGAAGAACGAACGAGATTAATCTTCAGACCGAAAGATGCAAAATATTGGTTACCACGTTAGCTATTTAACACTTTAGTTTACCAAGGTTTCAGCGACCAAGAATGATGAATTTCAATAGTAACGCAACGATTAAATTCGCTAAGAATAATACAAAGAACACGTATAACGCCCGCAGCACGCGCGGTTTTGTAGTGAAAGCAAAGCCGCAACGAAAAAGCCGTCGCCGTGCCTGCGTTTGTTAACTGTTTTGCTCTCTATTAGTTGCTAGCTTTTGACACATAGAATAATACAAAGATTTTTTCATACCAGACTCACTTCCCTTCGGCGGAAACCACGATCCCTCTGAATCAATAGCGGACAAAAAGCAAAGCGAATTAATTGCTGCAACTGTTTTATAGAAGTTAATTGGCTTGCCGTAGTCTGAATCGGCATACGCAGCATGTGTGATACCGTGCCTATTAGTATTGTCATCATGTGGATATTGGGTAGAGTCGGCATACAATTTTTTGGTTGCGAACTGCTCGAACGAGTCAATCATCGACTCCACTTCCTCATATGCTCCCAATTTTCGGCTAGTAACTTCTGCTTTGCAGCTTTCACATAAGTTTTTTATTGTCTGCTTTATATACTTATGGCCTACATTCCTCTTCTCAGCAAGCCGTCTAGAAACACCTTCTATAACCGGAATCAACGTTGCAACTGCCGCATAATGCAAGCCAAGAAAATGGGCTTCCAGCCCATCACCTAAGATCTTCATATAATCTTTTATAAAAGGCGTGACGGAGTATTTCTCTATGTATAGATTCGCCATATTCAAAGGGGAATATATCTCAGCCAATATCACTTCTAGCTCTGCTTGAGTTAGGCCATTCTGATTTTGAAAATTTCTTTTTAGAATTTCATCCATTTGCCCCATGGTTACATAAGGGGGAATAAACCATCCTATTTTTTCGAACTTAATAGACCAAGAATCAAGACTTCCCATGTCGATCACCTCGCACAGTTAACGCTTTGCTTTGCGGCGCGCGTTAGCGCGTCCGGTGGAGGCCACAGCTTTTTGTGGCAGGAACGAATAAGAGCAACTTGTTAGAACAACCACGAAAATAGCTATTTTGCAGTGCTAAAAGTGTACTACTAAACATTTAGGTTACCCTACTTCCCGCGACCAAGTTAACCAAGTTGAGCCACGAAGAACGAAACTAATAAACCCTATGCGTGGACACAATTAACTGAAACAATGAAGAGCAAAACTGCCCAACATAAACCTACCTTTTTACTAAAAGTTGGCTGCCACGATTTTTGGCTACTAACATTTAGCAACGTATTTTCAGCTACCAAGAACGAGAACTTTCAGCTTAGCTAGCACCTAATATTTACTACTGATAAAACCCCGGAAAAGTTCTAACGCTTTGCTTTGCGGCGCGCGTTAGCGCGTCCGGTGAAGGCCACGCCTTTTGTGGCCGGAACGAATAAGAGCAACTTGTTAGAACAAGTACAAAAATAGCTATTTCGCATTGCTAAATGTGTATAACTAAACATTTAAGCCACCTCCCTTTCTGCTACCAAATTTACTAATTTGAGCTACGAAAAACGAAACTAGCAAACCTGACGTAACCACATTACTCATTGAAACTAAGAAGAGCAAAACTGTCCAACTCACATCTACCTTTTTACTAAAAAATTGGCTGCCACGATTTTGGTACGTCTAGGATTTAGCACTGTATTTTCAGCTACAAAGAACAAAAACTTTCAGTTTACCTAACACCTAAAATTTACTACTAATAAAACCACTGAGTAGTTCTAACGCTACGCTAAACGGCAGACAAAGTTGTGTGGTTGTTGTGCAATAATGAGCGCAGCGAATACACAACAGCCGCGCAGCTTTGGCTGTCCAGTGGAGGCCGCAGGCCGGAACGATGTTTGAGCGCCTTGTTATGTGATTTTACCACTCTATGGCCTTTAGTTTTTCTACCGCTATGGCAAGTTGTTCTTTGGATACTCCTACAATAGTTTGGAAATCATCATCGTCTAGCCCAAAACCCAATTTGTTCGCATTTAAGGCATTAATAATACCGCCAAGCTCAGATGCTGTAAGCATGTTTGGCGAGACTTGCTGAACCTTTTCGAATAGCCTAAGTGCTACAGCATTTTCAATAGGGTTTACTACGACTATTTCACCGGATGCTTCCAACTCTTTGACAGAGTTAATTAAAGCTTCTTTTACAACAGAGTCATTCATTAATTTTTATTCCGGTACCAGCCTAGCCTGGGCACATAACGTTTTGCTTTGCGGCGCGCGTTAGCGCGTCCGGTGGAGGCCACACTTTGTGGCCGAAACGAATAAGAGCAACTTGTTAGAACAACCACGAAAATAACTATTTTGCATTACTAAAAGTGTACTACTAAACATTTAAGCTACCTTACTTTCTGCGACCAAGTTTGCCAATTAGAGCCACGAAGAACGAAACTGCTACGCCTTACGCAACCACTTTACTCATTGAAGCTAAGAAGAGCAAAACTGCCCAACGCAAATCTACCTTTTTACTAAAAATTGGCGCCACGATTTTGTATCTGCCAACCATTTACACTTTACTTAAAAATACCAAGAACCAGAACTTCCAGCTTACGTAACACCTAAAATTTACTACTGATAAAACCACTGAATGATTCTAACGCTTTGCTTTGCGGCGCGCGTTAGCGCGTCCGGTGGAGGCCACGCTTTTTGTGGCCAGAACGAATAAGAGCAACTTGTTAGAACAACCGCGAAGATAGCTATTTTGCGTTGCTAAAAGTGTACTACTAAACATTTAAGTTACCTTACTTTCTGCGACTAAGTTTGCCAATTTCAACCACGAAGAACGAAACTACCAAACGTTACGTGCCACGTTACTAATTGAAACCGCGAAGAAAAAAACTGCTCTGCCTCACGCAACCACTTCACTCATTGAAACTAAGAAGAGCAAAACTGCCCAACTCACATCTACCTTTTACTAAAAATTGGCTACCACGATTTTGTAGCTGCCAACCTTTTACACCTTACTTATAAATACCAAGAACCAGAACTTCCAGTTTACGTAACACCTAAATTTACTACTGATAAAACCACTGAGTAGTTCTAACGCTTTGCTTTGCGGCGCGCGTTAGCGCGTCCGGTGAAGGCCACATTCTGTGGCCGGAACGAATAAGAGCAACTTGTTAGAATAAGTACAAAAATAGCTATTTCGCATTGCTAAATGTGTACCACTAAACATTTAAGCCACCTCCCTTTCTGCTACCAAATTTACCAATTTGAGCCACGAAAAACAAAACTAGCAAACCTGACGTAACCACATTACTCATTGAAACTAAGAAGAGCAAAACTGCCCAACTTACATCTACCTTTTTACTAAAAATTGGCTACCACGATTTTGTAGTTATTCTAATTTTGTACCTTATTTGACGGCACCAAGAAACAGAACTTCCGGTTTACGTAACACCTAAATTTACTACTGATAAAACCACTGAGTAGTTCTAACGCTTTGCTTTGCGGCGCGCGTTAGCGCGTCCGGTGGAGGCCACGCTTTTTGTGGCCGAAACGAATAAGAGCAACTTGTTAGAGCAAGTACAAAAATAGCTATTTTGTATTGCTATACGTGTACCACTAAACATTTAAGCTACCTTACTTTCTGTGACGACATTTGCCAGTGTTAAGCCACAAAGAACGAAACCAATAAACCTTACGCAGCTACATTATTAATTGAAACCACGAAGAGCAAAACTGCCCAACGTAAACGTACCTTTTACTAAAAATTGGCTACCACGATTTTGTAGTTGCTAATATTTTGCACTCTATTTTAAAGCCCCAAGAACGAAAACTTCCAGTTTACGCAACACCTAAAATTTACCACCGATAAAACCACTGAGTAGTTCTAACGCTTTGCTTTGCGGCGCGCGTTAGCGCGTCCGGTGGAGGCCACGCTTTTTGTGGCCGGAACGAATAAGAGCACCTTGTTAGAACAACCCCGAAGATAGCTATTTTGCGTTGCTAAAAGTGTACTACTAAACATTTAAGTTACCTTACTTTCTGCGACTAAGTTTGCCAATTTCAGCCATGAAGAACGAAACTACCAAACGTTACGTGCCACCTTACTAATTAAAACCACGAAAAACAAAACTGCTCTGCCTAACTCAACCACTTCACTCATTGAAACTAAGAAGAGCAAAACTGCCCAACTCACATCTACCTTTTTACTAAAAATTAGCTACCACGATTTTGCTGCTGCTAACATTTTGCACTGTACTTGAAAGCACCAAGAACGAAAACTTTCAGTTTACGTAACATCTAAAATTCACCACTGATTAAAACCACTGAATGGTTCTAACGCTTTGCTTTGTGGCGCGCTTTAGCGCGTCCGGTGGAGGCCACGCCTTTTGTGGCCGGAACGAATAAGAGCAACTTGTTAGAACAAGTACAAAAATAGCGATTTTTGCAGTGTTAAAGGTGTACCACCAAACATTTAAGTTGCCTTACTTTCTGCTACCACGTTTACCAATTTGAGCCAGGAAGAACAAAACTGCACTGCTTTACGCAACCACATTACTCATTAAAACAATGAAGAGCAAAACTGCCCAACATAAACCTACCTTTTACTAAAAATTGGCTGCCATGATTTTGTAATTATTCTAATTTCGTACATTACTTGACGGTACAATGAATGAAAACTTTCAACTTACGTAACACTTAAAATTTACTACTGATAAAGCCACTGAGTAGTTCTAACGCTTTGCTTTGCGGCGCGCGTTAGCGCGTCCGGTGAAGGCCACGCCTTTTGTGGCCGGAACGAATAAGAGCAACTTGTTAGGACAATTACAAAAATAGCGATTTTGTAATGTTAAAGGTGCACCACTAAACATTTAAGTTACCTTACTTTCTGCGACCAAGTTTGCCAATTAGAGCCACGAAGAACGAAACTACCAGGCGTTACGCAGCTACGTTGTTAATTGAAACCACGGAGAGCAAAACTGCCCAACTCACATCTACCTTTTTACTAAAAATTAGCTACCACGATTTTATAGCTGCTAACATTTTGCACTGTACTTGAAAGAACCAAGAACGAAAACTTTCAGTTTACGTAACACCTAAAATTTAACACTTACAAAACCACTAAATGATTCTAACGCTTTGCTTTGCGGCGCGCGTTAGCGCGTCCGGTGGAGGCCACATTTTGTGGCCGGAACGAATAACAGCAACTTGTTAGAACAATTGCGAAAATGGGTATTTTGCGGTGTTAAAAGTGTACTACTAAACATTTGAACCACCTCACTTTCCACTACCAATTTCGCTAATTTGAGCCACGAAGAACGAAACTACCAAACGTTACGTGCCACCTTACTAATTGAAACCACGAAGAGCAAAACTGCCCAACGCAAATCTACCTTTTACTAAAAATTAGCTACCACGATTTTGTAGCTATTAATACTTTGCACTTTACTTGAAAGCCCCAAGAACGAGAACTTTCAGTTTAGGTAACATCTAAATTTACCACTGATAAAACCCTAGAACAGTTCTAACGCCTTGCTCTGCTGCATTTTTTCCGTTAAGCGTTTTGTGCTATTAAGCACAAAACGCTTAACGGAAAAAATGTCCGCAGGAGCAATTTGTTATGTGATTTTTACTTGTATAGTTTGTAAAATCTAAACGGTTTTGGCCATTCAGACCTTGGCTTAAAAGCTATTGCGACCTCATCGCCTCCTAGGGCCGATTCAGTTATTACCACATGGTCTTGGAAAGACTTTGCTTTTTCAAATTCTTTTTCGTTGACCTTGCAAACTACTTTATAAAACGGCCCAGATAACCACTCGCTTACCTCTTCCGAATCTCGATATTTGAGGTAGGCGCCTAACGAGGCATGTGCCACCGCTAGCATTGCATACCCAAGCGGCACTTCTTCTTTAACCAATATATACATTTTCATAATATGAATTTCCTTTAATTTACGTAATAGGCCCTCTGTTCTTTTGCTGGGAGGGCCTTCTTCGTAAACGGGCAATTCATATTACACAAGTACTAGCTCCCCCAGCCTAATCGTCGTTAAGCTAGCTGTAGGAGTACTGCATGTAATATTAAATATTTTCATTCTAAATTAAACCGGATCTCTAAATCTGGGCCACATAACGCCTTGGTAAGCAGACCCAAAGCGGAGCTTTGAGGGTCTGCTTGACCAACTTGTTAAATTTTTGTGTATTTTTTCTCCAGGCCATCTAACAAGCGATGTAGCCATTCTAGGATATTGGAAAGTTCTTCCCCTAATTCTGCAATTTCTAAATCTGGGGCTCTATTTCTACATAGACACTTTGCGATATATTCGTTTAACTTTAAGCTTGCATCAACCGATATATAATTCGACCATTGGTGCCCATTTTTCTCTACAACACTATCTATGTATGAAAAATTCTTTTCAAGGACAGGAAGCTTTGCATTCAACTCTTCTGCATGCTTTTTGACTTCATTTAAATCTTTATTAGAACTACACCTTTGAATAGCAACCTGAACCTGAAAATCCATTAAATCCAGCTGAAACTCTCTAAGCTTCTCCTCGCACGACCATATAACAGAAATGTATTTACCATATTTTATTTGAGACCTCCATGCATCAATTCCTCTATATGCGGCTAAAGCAGCAACCAAACCAGCAGCACCTCCTAAAAAGCTTCCTAGCGCGGATAGGGTTGTCATTAAATCCGAATTTTCTATTGCGACAACTATTACAAGAGAAATTATGCCAAACAAGCCAATAGATAAAGAAAATGTACAAAGCAACCATAAATGGAACTGTTTTACGATACACCTCCTTAAATTTAACGCTTTGCTTTGCGGCGCGCGTTAGCGCGTCCGGTGAAGGCCACGCTTTTTGTGGCCAGAACTAATAAGAGCAACTTGTTAGAACAACCGTGAAGATAGCTATTTTGCATTGCTAAATGTGTACCACTAAACATTTAACCGCCCTTTCTGCGACCAAATTCACCAGTTTGAGCCACGAAGAACGAAGCTACTTTGCCTTACGTAATCACATTACTCATTAAAACAATGAAGAGCAAAACTGCCCAACACAAATCTGCATTTTTACCACAAATTGGCTACCACGATTTTGTAGCTGCTAACATTTTGCACTGTACTTGAAAGCACCAAGAACGAAAACTTTCAGTTTACGTAACACCCAAAATTTACTACTGATAAAGCCACTGAATAGTTCTAACGCTTTGCTTTGCGGCGCGCGCTAGCGCGTCCGGTGGAGGCCACGCTTTTTGTGGCCGGAACGAATAAGAGCAACTTGTTAGAACAACCACGGAAATAGCTATTTTTCAGCACTAAAAGTATACAACCAAACATTTAAGTTACCTTACTTTCTACGACCAAGTTTGCCAATTTCAGCCACGAAGAAAGAAACTACTCAATCTTACGCAACCACATTACTCATTGAAACTACGAAGAGCAAAACTGCCCAACGCAAATCTACTTTTTACTAAAAATTTGCTGCCACGATTTTTTAGCTGCTAATATTTTGCACTCTACTTGAAAGTACTAAGAACGAAAACTTTCAGTTTACATAACAACTAAAATTTACCACTGACAAAACCTCAGAACAGTTCTAACGCCCCGCTAAACGGCGAGCGTTAGCGAGTCCGGTGGAGGCCACGCCTTTTGTGGCCGGAACGAATTTGAGTGGTTTGTTAGCCATTTTCTAGTTCATTGACGAGAGCTTGAACGTTGTTTGCTTGTTCTCTAATTTTTTCGTAATACTCTTTTCTTGCCGAAGGTACTTTCTGCTCGGATTCCATTTTTAGCGCCTCAACCTCCATGTTTGCTGCCTGCACCTTCAGCTCTACAATTGATGCCCTATATTGAAGCAATTGAGTTTTTCCTTGGTCTGCGATCTCTGCTCGTGAAGCAGCCATTTCCTCACGCTGCAAGCGAAGTTCTTCACGCTGCAATGCCAATTCATTTCTTTGTAGGTAAATCGTGTAGAGAAGACCAGCAAAAGCAAAGCCGCTAAACAATGCATTCACTGAACCAAAAAGATCTCCGAACTGACCTCTAGATTCCCAGGAAGGCATGAAATGTACTAATGCAAATGGAGTTATAATCCATAAAGACAGCACAACCACCAATAATCCAATTAATCTCACAGTTTCTCCTTCATCTGGCTAACGCCCCGCTCACCAGCACGCACTGCGGAGAGCATTTTATGTATAAATGACGCGCAGCGGTATACACAAAACGAGCGTAGCAGTATGTGTCTGGTGCAGCGGATTGTTAGATTTGTCATCGGAGATACTCTGCAAACAACACAAAGAAGTACTCAAGAGCGGAATGTGGGTCTGTACTATTATTGTAAATATTTCTAGCCCAGCCATGGGTTGCGGTTATATTAAATTTTCTCTCAATATAACGATCAAATCCACTCATTACCTCATAGTCTTCACCGCTACCTTTACCACACAAATAGCCAGATATAAAAGTTGCAGCATATCCAATATGCTTCTCGGGTAAAAACATCAATGTATGTGATTCCAGAATCTTTATTACTTCAGTTACACTCATCTTGGCAAGATTAATTACATTGATATCACTAGCTGTATATTCACCCATAATTTCTCCAAGGCGCTCTATTTAAAGCCTGGTAATCTAACGTCACCATATGCGGCAAATTTGGATTTGATTGTTTTGTGCTAGCGTAGCGATTAAGCACAAAACGAGCAACGGAAAATTTGTCCAGCCAGCTTGCTGGCGATGCATGATGGCCTTGTTAGGAACTTACATATACATCAGGCTGATAACGCTCCATAAAAGTTTGCGGTTTAACTAAAGAGGCAAAACCACACTGACTATACAGACCATGTGCATCAGCCGTCGCGAGCGTGAAGCGCCTTAGACCTTGCAGTTCTGGGTGAGAGATAACGGCCTCCATAAGTTTTTTGCCAAACCCATTTCCGCGATAATTGGGCAGGACGAAAACATCTACAAGGTTAGCAAAAGTAGAATAATCCGTTATTACTCGTGCAAAAGCTATTTGCTCTGAGCCAACATACCCGCCAAAGCAAAGCGAATTTTCCAAAGATTTTTGGACAGTTGATAGAGAAATTCCTTTTGCCCATTGAGACTCTTCCGATAGAAATTGGTGTATCAACAGGACATTCAATTTAGCTTTTTCGCAATCTATTTCCATTAGTATTCCTAACGCTTTGCTTTGCGGCGCGCGTTAGCGCGTCCGGTGGAGGACACATTTTGTGACCGAAACGAATAAAAGCAACTTGTTAGAACAAGTAAAAAATAGCTATTTTGCAGTGCTAGAAGTGTACTGCCAAACATTTGAGCTACCCTACTTTCCATTACCAAATTTACCAATTTGAGCCACGAAGAACGAAACTACCAGGCGTTACGCAGCTACGTTGTTAATTGAAACCACGGAGAGCAAAACTGCCCAACTCACATCTACCTTTTTACTAAAAATTAGCTACCACGATTTTATAGCTGCTAACATTTTGCACTGTACTTGAAAGAACCAAGAACGAAAACTTTCAGTTTACGTAACACCTAAAATTTACCACTTATAAAACCCCGGAACAGTTCTAACGCTTTGCTTTGCGGCGCGCGTTAGCGCGTCCGGTGAAGGCCACGCCTTTTGTGGCCGGAACGAATAAGAGCAACTTGTTAGAACAATTGCAAAAATAACTATTTTGCATTACTAAAAGTGTACTACTAAACATTTAAGCTACCTTTCTTTGTGCTACCAAGTTTGCCAATTTGAGCCACGAAAAACGAAACTAGCAAACCTGACGCAACCACATTACTCATTGGAACTAAGAAGAGCAAAACTGCCCAACACAAACCTACTTTTTACTATAAATTGGCTGCCACGATTTTGTAGCTACCAACCTTTTAAACCTTACTTAAAAATACCAAGAACCAGAACTTCCAGTTTACTTAACACCTAAAATTTACCACTAATAAAACCACTGAGTAGTTCTAACGCTTTGCTTTGCGGCGCGCGTTAGCGCGTCCGGTGAAGGCCACGCCTTTTGTGGCCGGAACGAATAAGAGCAACTTGTTAGAACAATTGCAAAAATAACTATTTTGCCGTGCTAAAAGTATACAACTAAACATTGAATTACCTTACTTTCTGCGATCAAGTTTACCAATTTGAGCTGCGAAGAACGAAACTGCTCTGCCTTATGCAACCACGTTACACATTGAAACTAAGAAGAACAAAACTGCCCAACATAAACCTACTTTTTACTAAAAACTGGCTGCCACGATTTCGTAATTACTCAAATTTAACACTTTACTTAAAAACACCAAGAACGAAAACTTTCAGTTTACGTAACAACTAATATTTACCACCGATAAAACCACTGAGTAGTTCTAACGCTTTGCTTTGCGGCGCGCGATAGCGCGTCCGGTGGAGGCCACGCCTTTTGTGGCCGGAACGAATAAGAGCAACTTGTTAGAACAAGTACAAAAATAGCAATTTTGCAGTGTTAAAGGTGTACCACCAAACATTTAAGTTACCTTACTTTCTGCGACTAAGTTTACCAATTTCAGCCACGAAGAACGAAACTACCAAACGTTACGTGCCACCTTACTAATTGAAACCACGAAGAACAAAACTGCTCTGCCTGACGCAACCACTTCACTCATTGAAACTAAGAAGAGCAAAACTGCCAAACATAAACATACTTTTTACTACAAATTGGCTACCACGATTTTGTAGCTGTTAATACTTTGCACTCTACTTAAAAGCACTAAGAACAAAAACGTTCAGTATTACTTAATACCAAACATTTACCGCTGATAAAACCACTAAGTAGTTCTAACGCTTTGCTTTGCGGCGCGCCTTAGCGCGTCCGGTGGAGGCCACATTTTGTGGCCGGAACGAATAAGAGCAACTTGTTAGAACAACCGCGAAGATAGCTATTTTGCGTTGCTAAAAGTGTACTACTAAACATTTAAATTACCTTACTTTCTGCGACTAAGTTTGCCAATTTCAACCACGAAGAACGAAACTACCAAACGTTACGTGCCACGTTACTAATTGAAACCGCAAAGAACAAAACTGTTCTGCCTCACGCAACCACTTCACTCATTGAAACTAAGAAGAGCAAAACTGCCCAACGAAAATTTACCTTTTTACTAAAAATTAGCTACCACGATTTTGTAGCTGCTAACATTTTACACTGTACTTGAAAGCACCAAGAACGAAAACTTTCAGTTTACGTAACACCTAAAATTTACTACTGATAAAGCCACTGAGTAGTTCTAACGACCTGCTAAACCGCGGAACGAAGTTGATTGTTTTGTGCGAGCGTAGCGAAAAAGCACAAAACGAGTAACGCAGTGGAGGTCGGTTTGAGCTGCTTGTTAGAACAATTACAAAAGTAGCTATTTTGCAGTGCTAAAGGTGCTCCACTAAACATTTGAGTTAACATACTTTCCAATACCCAATTTGCCAATTTTAGCCACGAAGAACGAAACTGACCAGCCTTACACGACCACTTTACTCATTGAAACTAAGAAGAGCAAAACTGCCCAATGTAAATCTATTTTTTAATAAAAATTGGCTGCCACGATTTTGTATCTGTTTATATTTTGCACTTCACTTGAAGACACCAAGAACGAAAGATTTCAGCTTACTTAATACCTAAAATTTATCACTGATAAAACCACAGAACAGTTCTAACGCTTTGCTTTGCGGCGCGCGTTAGCGCGTCCGGTGAAGGCCACGCCTTTTGTGGCCGGAACGAATAAGAGCAACTTGTTAGAACAATTGCAAAAATAACTATTTTGCCGTGCTAAAAGTACACAACTAAACATTGAATTACCTTACTTTCTGCGATCAAGTTTGCCAATTTGAGCTGCGAAGAACGAAACTGCTCTGCCTTATGCAACCACGTTACACATTGAAACTAAGAAGAACAAAACTGCCCAACATAAACCTACTTTTTACTAAAAACTGGCTGCCACGATTTCGTAATTACTCAAATTTAACACTTTACTTAAAAACACCAAGAACGAAAACTTTCAGTTTACGTAACAACTAATATTTACCACCGATAAAACCACTGAGTAGTTCTAACGCTTTGCTTTGCGGCGCGCGATAGCGCGTCCGGTGAAGGCCACATTTTGTGGCCGGAACGAATAAGAGCAACTTGTTAGAACAATTGCAAAAATAACTATTTTGCATTACTAAAAGTGTACTACTAAACATTTAAGTTACCTTACTTTCTGCGACTAAGTTTGCCAATTTCAACCACGAAGAACGAAACTACCAAACGTTACGTGCCACGTTACTAATTGAAACCGCAAAGAACAAAACTGTTCTGCCTCACGCAACCACTTCACTCATTGAAACTAAGAAGAGCAAAACTGCCCAACGCAAATCTACCTTTTACTACAAATTGGCTACCACGATTTTGTAGCTGTCAACCTTTTACACCTTACTTAAAAATACTAAGAACCAGAACTTCCAGTTTACGTAACAACTAAAATTTACCACTGATAAAACCATCGAGTGGTTCTAACGCCGCAAACATGGGCCGAGCTGCGAAGCAGCGAAGGTCCAAGCACACGCAGTGTGCTGAACATGATTTGCCTTGTTATGCGCTTTATTCATGTTGCTATTTTGCAAGTTAATAGACCTGATTTATTAATAATATATGAAAATTCTGTAGATGATGGTTGCTGTGTATTCCTTGGACTTATTTGAAGATCATAATATGTATTATCTATTTCATTTTCATCGCGTAGATCATTTTCTGATTCTGGAAATCCGAGTAATGCAAAATAATAATCATCTGTTACTGCAATATAAGCAGGGAATTCTTCATATTTTCCTGATGTTTCTGGCTCAAAGTCTATTGCCAAAGCTTGGCTCAATTTCTTTGCAGTAACCTCTAAAGAAAATCTATTTTCAATGTCTAAATATGCAAAATTCATTTCTATTAATTTATCGCATAACGCTAATGTAAGCGGCAAGCGACGCAAGAGCGAGTCCAGTGGAATGCCGAAAGCATGTAGCGATGTTTGACATTTTTGTTATGTGATTTTGACATGCTGAACCAGACCTTTTCGCCAATCGATGAGTATTTCTCCAAGAAAACTTACATTAGATGGAAATTTTTCACCGCTTAATATTTTAGCAGCCTCCCAGCAAGGAAAGTCAGTTTCCTCGTTTATATCGAAGGCTAGTAGTGTTTCAATAGTATTCTTGTTGATGCCAGTAGCTTTCCACTGGCCCCATTCTTCATAGTGCTTATAGTAGTTAGCCATCGTATTTATAAACAATATGGTAGAAATGCCATTCTGTAATTCTTTACAAGCCGTAGAGAGCCACTCGATTTTTTTACTCTTAGCGTTATAGCCAGAAATTTTCGAAACATCCGAGATTGCGCCTGTAATATATGTTTGTGCAGTCACGTATGCTATGCCAAAAATGGACTCTGTCTGCTCTTGCGCCCAATACGCATCGTACCATTCATTCTCGTCATACTTTTTCTGGTATCTAGCAAACCCATGATCTAGCGAAACGAAGATTTCTTCTAATGTTTCGGATCTATAGTCGGCTTCCAAATAATGCGTCTTCATCTAACTACCACATAACGCTTTGCTTTGCGGCGCGCGTTAGCGCGTCCGGTGAAGGCCACGCCTTTTGTGGCCGGAACGAATAAGAGCAA
>NZ_BAAGIC010000027.1:0-24332 GCF_054658315.1 Sessilibacter sp. MAH1 | reverse complement strand
CACCAGCTGAAGTTGAGAAAGCATTTAAATGATAAAAACCTCCTACAGGGTGGTATGAAAATAATTGACCACTACAGTATTGGTGTGAATGGTCAATGGCAAATGTGGAATAAAGAAAGAGAACTTATTATTTTTGATGACTCTTACATTCATGAAGCCAAAAATGAAAATAAAAAAATGAGAACTGTTTTAATTTTATCTTTATGGAATCCGCGCTTAAATTCAGAAGAAATTATAGCCCTACAAAATACTTTCAATAAGAGAAAACAGGAAACATTAAAACTACAAAATAAGCTCAAGAACAAAATTGCAATTTTAACTCAATGAGAGCTCTGGAAAATCTATGCTTATCTTCTTTTTGTTGTTCTCACTTAAATCACGCAATATTTGATCATGATATTTTTTCCAAGAGCCAACTCCTTTATTATTAATAGTTTTTCTAACCTGAAGCTCACTAAATGTGTAACTGGGTTTATCATGTCGTTTTAGGTGAAGATACTCATCCTCCCAGCGAAAGCCCAAAAACTTATAAACCTTACTCATAACTTCAGATGGATTTTCAACAAGTTTTTCATAGGACACAACTTTAATATCATCAGGATATCTAGAAACCCATGTCTGCGTAATAGACTTAGTTAAGTAATAGTAATCTACGATATCATCCAAGTTACACGCGTAATTATGTCCATCTGAAAAGTTATGTTTAAACACCGACAAAGCGACATCTAACACATTTCTTTCCATTACAATGATTTTAGCATTGGGGAATATAGCCTTAATAACACTAATATAACCTATATTATGAGGCATTTTGTCAACAAAACATTTTCGTGAAATTTTTGCCTGCGCAAAATAATCGTCTCTATGTTTCTTAACTATTTCTTCATACTGATATTGACTTGACATTCCATTTATCGAATCAATAAAGTGGCTAGAAATAAGAGGTATAGTCTCAATTTCTCCACAGGTCTGTACATCAGGATGCTGACCAAGCAGCTTTTCCAATAAAGTTGTTCCGCTTCGAGGAACACCCACAACAAAAATTGGCAACTGATCATTCGGAATATCGGTGAATCTAGATCTAAAGTTTACAAATTTATAAAAGAAATCTCGCTGTCGATCAGAAGAGTATAGCTTGTTTTTTTCTTTAAGCGATCGATGTTGAAGCTTATTCGACTGAGTCCAACATTCAAAAGCTTCATTTTTCAAATTTAATCTATCCTTCATCTTCCCTAACGAATACAGGCTATTTACTAGATTGAAGTCATTCATTGACTTGTGAGTTACAACAGCCTCTAAGTTATTGATCAATTCGGGCAAATCTTCCTCTTTAGACAAATCGGAAAGAATACTCCAAGCTTCGCTCAGAGATGAATCGATAAGCACAGCCCTACTCGCAGAGATCAAAGACTCTTCATACCTGCCCTCAAGGCGTTGGATTTTAGCCAATAGCAACTCTTTTTTACTTAATAGGAAATCGTTTACAGGATCCTCCTCCCAAAATCCGATGGATTGCTTTGCCAAATCTAAATTTCGAGACATTAAGTAAAGATCTGTTGTGCGTATACAATCTATCGGGTTTTTACCCACCTGACTTAAGTATTGATTATTAAACTTTATCGCAAGATCATAATCTTTCATTTTTGCGGATATAATCGATAAACGCTTTAGATGATTACTAGAAATATTTTTTATATTTAACAAATAATTTAAATCACCAATACATAAATGCCTGACTCCAGACAATGCATTTATTTCGCAACGCAAAACCAAAAGTTCCAAATCCCAAACTTTGATACTTGACATAAACCTATACGCAAGTGAAGTTGCGTTGAGCTTCTTACACAATGAAAGCGCAGGTACATTAATGTCACAGTGCAGTTTTTCATTAGATAATTTTATTAAATATTCCAAAGATTTCTGAATATCGTTTAAGACATAGCAGCATGCAGAACAATTGTATAATGCCTCTTGACATTTAATATCTATACTCAATGCTTTTTCGAAATAACTTAATGCAACCGCATAATTTTTTCTTGATTGAAAAAAATTACCTACCATCAGACAATCATCAACCGAAGTAATTTCTGACGAAAATTTATGCATGTATGACTCTAATTTATTGGTATTAATAGAGCTCAGTTCATTTAAGATTTCTAGTAATTTGCTTTTCATGAAATATTACTGTATTGGGACTGCATCAAAAGGTGTAGTTATTCTGAAACTTGGACCTAAGAATTTATCAGTACCATGCCAAAAATACGACGGAAATAATACTACTGATCCTCTTGTTGGGTTTACATCTAAATCACTGTTATCATTTGGTATCAGGCTTGATGGGGATCGTCCCAAAAACAATGATCCATTTTTATCAAACTCATTGAACTCTGGCACTTCGATATATACAGCGGAACTCAACCATCCATCCGAATGAATGTGGCTCTGGTGATATCCACCCGGAGTTAATTTAATCGACCAAGAGCCAACTATAGAACATTTACCTGTATTTCGACGTAAAAAAGGATGTGTAGAATCTGATGGTAGGCTCAACATGTAATTTTTAAGGATTTCCTCGAGACTCTGTCGTAATTTTTTTATTTCTTTAGAATTTCTATTTAGCAATTTCCCCGGGATTTGCGACCCCCCTCTCACACTTTGATTACTTGGTTCCCGAAGATTTGGATGAATGCTAAGTAAGTATACTTTCAGCTGAGAAAGGTCTTCTGTTGAATATCCAAAATCGAATAAGCTAAATTCTTTCACAAACTTATTATAATCACATAACCAATTGTAGTTACCAGCCTGAGTTTTCTTCCATATAACACTGTAATACGCCAAAGCGAGCTGTGAGTCTGTTTCGGAAACATCGAAATATTTCCTCATTATAGCTTCAGCATCTTCGAGATACTCATTTCTAATTAAATATTCAACATACTTTAATGTTACAGATGGTGAATTTTCCTCAAGAGTTAAAGACTGGTACAGTGATTTTGATAAATTAGCATTACCGATTTTTTCATAATATTCAGCCATCAATATATTGAGATGTTTACTTTGAATCCCCCCAAACGAATCAATAGATTTCCGCACCTCAAGCAGATCATTTTTCTTCAAAAGACACTTCAAATACTCAATAGCAAAATATTCGTCAAACTCTATTTCGTACAAGAATTTCTGGTAGGTAGATCCGTATAAATGGAGTTGATTTGTTTGATAATAAATTTCATTAATACTCTTATGAGCTAACTGATATCTAGGAAAAGAACTAATAATTTGCTCTAGTAATCGCTGAGCTGACTCATAGTCACCAAGTTCATATAGAGATGTGCTTAGATTATATATTGGCTCTGGCTTTGAGCTATCTATCTCTAGACATTTCGAAAACGACTGCTTTGCCTTTTCAAACTCACATAGTTCTAAATAGATTAAACCTAAATTATTGAGATATGCAGCAAGGCTCTTTCCTACTCCGTGCTTTATAGCTTTTTGGTAAGATAATTCGGCTTTTTCCCAATGAGAATCATGTCGATACAAATCTCCACTTACACCGTGAAAACTTGAGTTGGTAGGATGTTGCAATAGAAATTTTTCGACGGATTTTTTGCATTCACTGTATTTTTTTTGCATCACCAATACACTGAGCAAACCCTGTTTAGGCGAAAGATATGAGGGATGTACCTCGAAAGCCTGCTTATAAGCTCTCTCTGCCTGATGAAGTTGATTATTGAACTTATAAAAATTACCCAAGTTATTTAGTAATTCAGGATCTTTCGCACCTAGTTGAACAGCTTTTTCCAAGCACTTTATGGCGTCACCGATTTTACCATCCTGAAAATGGGCAATGCCCAACAAATGATATAGATTTATATCATTTTTATTTTTAGTCATTAAGTTTTGTATTAAAGCTGTCGCCTTTGGAATGTCTTTATTCTGAATTAATTTATAAATTCTGTTGAATAGCTCAGAATAAGTCTCACTCATATAAACCTCTCACCTAAAAAAAGCGTCGATAAAAATCGACGCTTTTTTTTACAAGTAAAAGATAATTTATCTATTACTGGAACCGGTAAACACCACTTAAGAAGAAACGAGGACCTAATAGGTCGTATGTTTCAGGAAAGGTGTTAGCCTGAGACTGAGAGCTACCAAGTCTTGTAGGCTCAGTATCTAACACATTTTTGATACCGAAAGTCGTTGTGAAAGACTCACTAGCCTTGTAAGTGGCACTGAGATCAAGATAGTACTCCTCTTTTACTGTTGGGACAGCCAAATCAGAAGCAGTTGCACCATTGTTAGCTATTCGATCATCCTCAACTTCATCAACATAACGTAGGAAAGCAGCTAAAGTCAGCGGACCAGTGGTCCAAGTTACTGTAGAAGTCCATTTGAATTCCGGCCGAGGCTCTCCACAAGTCACACCAAAGGTACCTTCACATTTATTAGTAGTTGGCCCCCCAGCGACTGGTTCGATTTCAAACTTGTCTAGATAAGTACCTGCAAAGCCAAGACGGAGCGTAGAATCATTACCAAATAGACCGAAACCTAAATCTGTCACGTAATTAACGCTCAGGTCGATACCCGAAGTTTCTATCACACCAATATTGTCATTAGGAGCAGTAACAAAATCGATATTGCCATCGGTACGTCGAGTGATAGCTTGGCACTCGGCAGAGGTAGCATCCTGCAAAATGTTGTAACATAGATTTAGAATGTTAGCTACACCGCCAGCGAAAACACCTACAGAATCTTCAATTTCAATATTGTAGTAATCGATAGTAATATCTAAACCATCGGTAGGTTTGATCACAGCGCCAAAGGTGAAAGATTCAGCTTGTTCTTCCTGAAGATCTGGGTTTCCACCGAAGAGGCCTTCTTCTTGGGTATTGCCAGTTTCGATAATACTAACCTGACCAACAGGAACGCCTGTAGCTTCACAGGTTTCAACAGAGGTCAAATCTGGATCAAAACCGGTTTCTGAACACGGATCATCAGCTGGAGGAAAACCTGAAGCAAATCCAGAGAATAACTCAGACACATTTGGTGCTCGTATTGCCTCTTGGAAACCGGCACGGAAAGTTAATTGTGGGATAGGAGTATAGGTTAGAGAGGTTGCATAGGTCTCTGTCGAACCAATAGTGCTGTAATCTGAAGATCTCAAGGCAGCCCAGAAAGTTAACTCTTCAATACCTGGTTTACCCTCGATGATCGGTACACTTACCTCTGCGAAGATTTCTTCAACTGAAAACGAACCTATGGTTGGCTCACCAGCATTAAAGCCTAACACATCACCCGAAGCCAAAAAGGTATCAGGATTGAAGGAAGAATCTTCAAGCCTATGCTCGTAACCAAATACAAGGCCGACTTCATTCTCAGCCCAAGGAAGAGAGCCTACGTAACCATTTACAGATGCGTTGATAATTTCAGAGTCGATTGTAGTAATATTTGACGCACTAATATTAATGTAATCAATCGCAGCCTGAGATAAAGATCCAGGACCAAAAATATTAACTGGAACACATCCACCTGAGGTATTTTGACATTCTGTGCCATCATCAGTTACCGCAATACCTTGAATAAATCTAGACGCGGATGCATCATTCAGCAGTACGTTGGTATTAGTTAAAGAAGACCGGCTGAAATATGCGTCGTATGACCATTTGTCGTTCAGTTCGCCTCGAGAACCCACTAATAACCGAAATGCATCTCGGTTATCGCGAGAAATCCGAGGACCGTTTTCTTCAAGACGTCGAGCGATGAAGAAAACTGCGTTATCGTCTCCATCAATTACCCCATCACCGTTGGTGTCACTTCGAACACCATCAAGCGCAGCTTGTGTTGCTGAATCGAAGAATGGGCTATCGGGGTTAATTTCTACTGTAGTGCCCGCTGGAGTTGGGGCTAATTGCTGTGGAACTTCGTTTTGAGAAAACGCTAATTCAGAGTACACCTCTACCTTGTCATTAACGTCGTACGTAGCGAAAGTAGAAATTAAGAAACGCTCTTGGGGTAATTGAAGATAATTATCTGGCGCGAAATTAAATAAATCTTCTGGATTTCTGAACGGCAAACCTACACCGTTTTCCCCAAATAATCCTAAAGCAAACTCATCCCCATTACCGGGGATACCATCTGGATCAACCTGCGGGCCATTAGACAAAAAAGTACCTGGCACCCTACTTGAACCACCCGGAACCAAAGCACCATTACGATCTTGAAGAGCTACGCTAGAAAAAGAGCGGTCACCTTGGAATACTTCTGAACGATCTAAGAAAGAAGCATAAAGTACAGCGTTACCACGACCTTCATCGAAGTTACCACCGATTGTTATATCAATGTTGTACTTTTCACCGTCACCATCTTCAGTGATATCATAAAGACCTGAGATTTCTACGCCTTCGAAATCGTCACGTAAGGTGAAGTTCACAACACCCGCAACTGCATCAGAACCATAAACGGCTGAAGCACCACCAGTAGTAATCTCTACCTGCTCAATTAAGGATGCAGGAATGGTGTTCAAGTCGACAACGCCGTTTTGACTTGCAGGAATGTATCGGCGTCCATTAACCAGTACTAGTGTACGGAAGTCGCCCAAACCACGTAAATCGACGGTAGCTGTACCATTACCTGGGTTGTTAGAACTAGGACCAAAAGCAGGAGTTACCGAAGGAAATTCAGAAAGCTTTTGTTCGATATTAAGGTTACCTGACAGTTGGAACGCCTCACGATTCACAATAGTGACCGGAGAAACAGACTCCAAATCTTTTCGAACTAGACGCGACCCTGTAACTGTAACTTCTTCAATCACCTCATCCTGAGCGTAGGCGTTACCACCAGCCAGGAGAGACAGTGATGTCAAAGCGATTGCACCTTTCACGGCAATCGAAAGAGCTTTTCTTTTCATATCTCTTAAATCCCAATGTGTGTTGACTGATTATTTCCAGCTTTGGTGCCTGTGAGCTACATCCAACCCGGAAGGCGTGTGTTGCAACTGACATAAAGTATTCATCTGACACTCGCTTGCCTTCTAAAACGGTTGAATCTTACAGCCCCTCAAAATAAATCGACTTTTCAAGAAATTTATTCGGAACAAAATACTGATCGTAGAGTCTGGGAATTCTTTTTTTTAAAAACGCGAGAAGTAAGCATTAATTAAATAACACTTTGGATGACTATATCTTTATGAATGATACCAACCACTGATGGTGTATCTGCTAGCAGGTGAGAACTGGGCGACGGATGTAACTGAATGAGGCAAGCTGACGTCGAATATGCCAAAGCTATTAAAATCGGGGCTCCATGATTCGATGGGCGTGCCGTTTGGTTGGTAAAATTGCAGTAAACCACCCCAGTCGGGGTGCCATTTTGGTGCTAGATTTAATACATAGGCAATTTTTCGATTTTCGGCGGATACAAGGTCGTTGTGACGTGTTAAAAAGTCGCCTGGGTTGTAGCGTGTGAGCTGCATGGTTATTCTTGTTAACTCGCCGTAGCCACTTACTTCTCTCATTAAAGAGAGCATTTCATCGCTTTCTAACCAGTTCTTTATTTTTTGTACAGATTCTAAAACCTCGCCATTTGGCTCGTATCTTCCGTACCAAAAACCGGTGCCTTGCGCGGCCTGCGCGTAAATTTTTTTGATAAATTCTTGTCGCTGGCTTAAATCTAACTCGGCAAACTTTGTCGGGTTTATCAACTGCGATTGGCCATCAACGAAACACGCTTGGTGATACACAGGTATCGACATTACGGTTTGCTGTATTTGAATTGCGCTTTCTAGCGACAAGAAAGACGAGATGCGTGCGCGGCGATTATTTCGAAAAATTTCAATTGCCGCAGATTTATCAAACGACTGTGGATTTAACGTGTAAGACAAGTTTTTGATCCTTTACAGAGAAAAATATTTTCTATCTCTATATACGAAAAAAGAGGGGTTCGCCCCCTCTTTTTTGTGTGTCATTTTAAAACGATTTAAAGCGATAACTTACGCATTCACTGCTGCAAGCGCGTCGTTTAACGTTTTACTTGGACACATTGCCGCTACGGCTTTTTCTTCGACCGGCATGTAGTAACCGCCGATATCAGCAGGCTTGCCTTGGGTCTCGTCAATTTCAGCAACAATTGCGGCTTCGTTGGCGGTTAAGGTTTCTGCAAGTGATTTAAATTTAGCCGCTAACTCAGCGTCTTCAGTTTGCTCTGACACGGCTTGCGCCCAATACATAGCCAAATAGAAGTGGCTGCCACGGTTGTCTAACTGACCAACTTTACGCAACGGCGACTTGTTGTTTTCAAGCAATTTTTCGGTCGCTGCATCCAAACATTTTGCCAAGATACCGGCTTTTTTGTTGCTGGTTTTAACGGCTAAATCTTCAAAAGAAACAGCTAACGCTAAAAATTCACCTAAAGAATCCCAACGAAGGTGAGCTTCTTTTAGGAACTGTTGAACGTGCTTAGGCGCAGAACCACCGGCACCTGTTTCGAATAAACCACCACCGGCCATTAAAGGCACGATCGAAAGCATTTTCGCACTGGTACCTAACTCTAAAATTGGGAACAAGTCGGTTAGGTAATCACGCAATACGTTTCCGGTAACAGAGATGGTGTCTTGGCCGCGAATTAAGCGCTCCATGGTGTAACGAATCGCTGGAACTGGAGCCAAAATTTGAATATCAAGACCTTCGGTGTCGTACTCTTTTAGATATTCGGTCACTTTCAAGATCAATTGAGCATCATGCGCACGCTCTTTATCTAACCAGAAGATTGCGGGAGTATTCGATAAACGAGCGCGAGTTACGGCAAGTTTAACCCAGTCGCGAATTGGCGCGTCTTTGGTTTGACATGCACGCCAGATATCACCGGCTTTCACTTCGTGTTGCATTAACACATTGCCGTCTAGGTCGATAACCTTAACAACGCCATCAGCTGGCATTTCAAAGGTTTTGTCGTGTGAGCCGTATTCTTCTGCTTTTTGCGCCATCAAACCAACGTTAGGCACGGTACCCATAGTTGCTGGATTAAACGCACCATGAGTTTTACAGAAGTTGATAACTTCTTGGTAAATGGTTGCATAGGTACTTTCTGGCATTACCGCTTTGGTATCGTATTCTTTACCGTCAGGGCCCCACATTTTGCCGCCGTTACGAATCATCGCAGGCATAGAGGCGTCAACGATTACATCTGAAGGTACGTGCAGGTTGGTAATACCACGGTCAGAATCAACCATCGCTAGACGTGGACGCTCTTCGTAACACGCTTGAATATCAGCTTCGATTTCGGCGCGTTGTTCTTCAGGAAGAGACGCGATTTTGTCGTAGACGTTGCCTAAACCGTTGTTTGGATTTACACCTAACGCATCAAAGGTTGCGCCGTGCTTTTCGAAAACTGGCTTAAAGAATACACGCACCGCATGGCCAAATACGATTGGGTGAGAGACTTTCATCATGGTCGCTTTCAAATGCAACGAGAATAGAATGTCGTATTCTTTGGCGTCAGCGATTTCAGCTTCTAAAAACTCACACAATGCTTTTTTGCTCATGCGCATTGAGTCTAGAACTTCGCTCTCTAACAATTTAAGTTCTGATTTAAGAACGGTGATATTACCGTTAGTATCGGTAAACTCAAATTTAACCGAAGTCGCTTTCGGTAGGGTTACCGATTGTTCGGCTGAAAAGAAGTCGCCACCGGTCATGAAAGACGCGTGGGTTTGACTCGATTTTGCCCACTTACCCATGCTGTGTGGGTTTTTCTTAGCGTAGTTTTTAACGGCGACAGGTGCACGACGGTCAGAGTTACCTTCACGCAACACAGGGTTTACCGCTGAACCCAGAATTTTGGAGTAACGATCTTTTATGGCTTTTTCTTCGTCGTTTGCAGGCTCATCTGGGAAATCAGGAATGTCGTAACCCTTTTCCTTTAGCTCAGCAATCGCTGCTTTAAGCTGAGGAATTGAAGCACTAATGTTTGGCAATTTAATGATATTAGTGCCCGGCTCGTTAGTGAGTCGGCCCAACTCAGCCAGTTCATCAGAAATTTTTTGATCGTCGGAGAGTTTTTCTGGGAAGTTGGCGAGAATTCGACCAGCAAGAGAAATGTCGCTTAGGGTAACGTCGATGCCAGCACTGGAAGCAAAAGTTCTGATGATAGGCAATAAAGAATAAGTCGCCAGAGCAGGAGCTTCGTCAGTTTTCGTATAAATAATGGTTGACTCGGATGTTGTCATTTTAAACCTCGATTGTTGCTAGCGAGCGCTACACAGTTAGACAAACGCAGGGAGTCGACGATGAATTGTTGTTTTATTTCTATCCCTGCGCAAAATACCTCGCAAATGAGCTCGCACTCCAGCTCGCTCGTTTGGCGCCTTGGGCACGCACATGCGCACCAACTGGCTGCTTCCGTATTTGGAAACTTTCGATGCCCAATAGGACAGAATGATCTTCCATGTCATTCACCGATTGCACGAAAGCTAACATGAGTTCGTACAATCGTACGGTTGCCGGGACGCGTTACAGAACGCTGAATAACATCCCGAAAACACAAATAACTTACTGATAAATAAGACTTTTCTTGTCTTGACCTAGAACACATAATAGGCCAATTAGAAAATACCGGGCCGAATTATACCTAAATATCCACTACTAAAGTACTTGCCATTAGTAGTAGGCTTTGAATGCTTACTTATCAGCAAACATTAATGGCAACTCCAACCCCACGTCTCGAGCTTTTCAACAAAGCTATTGGCCTTTTCTTCACAATAACTGGTTGAGTTATCGGCCTGCCACAAGACCTTTATCTCGCCGGGCGCTTCGTCGTCTTTGTAATAATTGACACTGCACGGCAAACCGGTAAGAGGATCGAGATACTCAATTTCAACACGACGAGTAAGGTCTCTAAGCTCACATACATAAATCTTGGGCTCTGCTTGCGAGTCAGACTGCGCAAAAATGGGCTTCATCACAAACAGCAACGTGATGCTCAAAATTATGCGCATTGCGCCTTTATGGTTCATAAATGTTCCTACTATTTTATGTTTATCAGTTCGATGCCAGAGGCCTTAGACTTATCAAATTTTAGAAGAATATCCATTCAGACGGGCATTTCTATCGAGCTTACGCCACTATGAACCAGATTTCGTGACAGATAAGCTGCGGTAGACCAGTTTGGTCTCGTCTTAACTCTCAAGCCTTAACCCTAAGAATTTTATGATGATACTGGCACCAGATGTAGTTTTGTTTAAGGTATCAATCAAAATTCAGTGCCAACAGTATTTAGCAGCCTTCGATGCTTCGGGGTGAGTATTTGGCACTTACAATGAATGTTTGAATGGCACTTGTCGTTCACGAAGGGTCGATTCTGGCCAATAAATATTACACCCAAACCTGATAAGTCGTGCGAGTAACTGTAAACTAACCTGACTTAAACATCTAAAAACTAACCACAAATCAGAATATTGCGTTATGAATCTGACTGTAAAAGTATTTATTGGCCTAATTTCCGGCACTTTTTTAGGGTTGACCTTAAACCTTTCGGGCTTTGGTGAAGAGGGATCTTTTGTAACAACCTATTTTTCTGACGGGATTTTTGCACTCGGCGGCAATCTTTTTGTTAATGGCTTAAAAATGCTAGTGGTCCCGCTGGTATTTTTCTCGATTGTGTGTGGTGTGGTTGGTATCGGCGATATCAAATTACTGGGCAGAATTGGTGGTAAGTCATTTATCCTTTACATGGCTACTACTGCCATTGCAATTACGACCGCACTCACTGTGGCAACAATTTTCTCTGTAGGTTCTGGAGTAAATGCCCCTACTACAGACCAAATGTTCAGCAGTAAAGAAGCTCCCTCCATCGTTAGTGTGCTTACCAGCATAATTCCAAGCAACCCAGTCGCAGCCATGGCAAACGGCAACATGCTCGCCATAATTTTCTATTCAATCGTGGTTGGTATTTGCATTCTCTCAATCCAAGAAAAAGTACCTACGGTGCGTAAATTCGTCGACGAGATGAATGAAATCATGATGAAAATGGTAGAAATCGTCATGCATTTTGCACCTTACGCAGTGTTCTGCTTGGTCGCATCAATATTCGCAAAACTAGGCATAACATTATTTATTGAATTGTTACTTTACGTTTCTGTATTGGGTGGCGTGTTAATTTTCCATGGCTTCTTCACACTGCCGTTTACACTCAAATTATTGAGTGGTTTAAATCCTCTTACATTTCTTTCAAAAATTCGCGAAGCCCAGATGTTTGCCTTCTCGACCGCCAGCAGCAGCGCGACCATTCCAGCAACATTACACGCCACAGAAAATAAAATGGGTGTAAATACCTCTGTAGCGTCCTTTACAGTACCGTTTGGAGCCACCATTAACATGGACGGCACGGCGATGATGCAAGGTGTTGCCACCGTATTTATCGCCAATGTTTACGGTATCGATTTAGGTTTCAGTGATTATCTGCTCGTGGTACTGATGTCAGTATTAGCCTCAGTTGGTACAGCAGGCGTGCCAGGAGTCGGTTTGGTGATGCTGACCATGGTATTTAGCCAAGTAAATCTGCCAACCGAAGGAATTGCACTCATCATTGGTGTTGACCGACTCATGGATATGATCCGAACCGCGGTTAATATCACTGGTGACGCAGCGGTGACCTGTGTGGTCGCCAAAAGCGAGAACAAACTCGATATCGATCAATATAACAATCCACACGCTGGCGCTCTCGAAGACAACGAACAACACGCTAGCTCACCGACTGCATAAGGCCATAGGGTATGAATGATATTATTAACACGCTAAACGGATTCGTCTGGAGCCCAATTCTGGTGTATCTATGTTTAGGCGCAGGGCTTTTTTATTCGATCCTGACTCGATTTGTTCAGGTTCGAATGTTCCGCGAAATGTGGGTTTTGTTGTTTTCCAACAAAAAAGACGATAAAGGTATTTCATCTTTCCAAGCTTTAGCAGTGTCACTGTCTGGCCGTGTTGGTACCGGAAATATCTCAGGCGTTGCAGCAGCCATTGGTTTTGGTGGTCCAGGTGCCGTATTTTGGATGTGGGTTGTGGCTTTTTTGGGAGCTGCAACCGCATACGTTGAATCGACTTTGGCGCAAATTTATAAGGAAGAAAAAGACGGCCTCTATCGCGGCGGCCCTGCTTTTTACTTTGAGAAGGCGCTTGGCCAAAAATGGTACGGAATTCTTTTTGCCATTGCGATGATCATTTCTTGCGGGCTCTGTCTTCCCGGTGTTCAATCCAACAGTATTGGTAACGCGGTTGAAACGGCTTTTGGTGCGGGAACCATGATCGACACCACCATCGGCACCTTCAGCTCTACCAAAATCCTGTGTGGCACTCTTGTGATCATAGCTCTGGGATTTATCATTTTCGGTGGTGTAAAACGTATCGCGGCGTTTGCGCAGGTAATTGTTCCATTTATGGCTCTAGCATACATTATCGTGGCCTGTGTGATTATTGCCCTGAACATTACCGAATTACCCGGCGTCATCACCAATATCGTCGGTGATGCATTCACCCCCATGGCCGGTCTTGGCGCTGCCATTGGTTGGGGCGTAAAACGCGGCGTCTACTCCAACGAAGCCGGCCAAGGTACAGGCCCTCATCATGCGGCGGCAGCGGAGGTTGATCATCCAGCCCAGCAAGGTATCGTGCAGGCATTCAGCGTTTACGTAGATACGTTATTTGTCTGTTCGGCAACGGCATTCATGATTCTAATTACCGGCTCCTACAATGTGCACGGTGATGGCGATGTGTTCTTAATTCAAAACCTTGCCGCAAACATTGATCCAAACAGTCCAGCATTTACTCAAGCAGCCTTGGATAGCGCCCTGCCCGGCGTTGGCTCTACCTTCGTAGCGCTAGCTTTATTGTTTTTCGCATTCACTACTATTTTGGCGTATTACTACATCGCCGAAACCAACGTGGCCTACTTAAACCGTTTCCTAAATATGCCTTCACTGAGCATGGTATTAAAATTCGCACTGATGGCTGCGACATTTTACGGTGCCGTAAAAGCAGCAGGCGTGGTTTGGGCACTGGGTGATCTTGGTTTGGGAATGACCGTCTGGCTGAACGTTGTCGGTATTTTAATTATTTTCCTAGTCTCAAAACCTGCGATTGTCGCGCTCAAGGATTATGAAATTCAGCGTAAAGCGGGCGTTGAAAACTACACATTTGATCCTGAAAAACTGGGTATTAAGCACGCTGATTTTTGGGAAAAGCGCTTGCGCCGCGAAATATCTAAAGCGGCTCCGAGCACCGATAAAAGCCCCGAAAAATCCGAAGAGCAGACCGTATAAATCGCGTTTAATTACAACTACTTTCAACCCCGGTTCTACCGGGGTTTTTATTTCTGCATCAGAATAATTTCTGTAAATGCCAAAATCCTGTTGATTAAATAAGGACAACTAAGCAATGCAAAAGAATCGTCTCGGTAAAAGCAGTCTGGTAGTACCGGATATCTGTATGGGCACCATGACTTTTGGAAGTCAAGCTGATGAAGCCATGTCCATGCGCATTATGGATGCCTCTCTTGAAGCCGGAATTAATTTTTTTGATACCGCGGAAATGTATCCCGTACCGCCGGACATCAAATGGGTGGGCAAAACCGAAGAGTTTGTTGGCAAATGGTTAGCCACCAAACCTCGCGATCATATTATCATCGCGACCAAAGTTGCTGGTCCCGGTCACACCTGGTTTGTACCGCCATTGCGTGGTGGCAACACGGCCTTGGATAAAAACCACATTGTCGCTGCGGTAGAAGGCTCGCTGAAAAAACTCAAAACCGATTACATCGACCTTTATCAAACCCATTGGCCAGATCCAGACTATCCCGTCGAAGAAACCTTAAGAGCGCTCGACGATTTAATTCGTGACGGTAAAGTTCGCGCCATTGGTTGCAGTAACGAAAATGCTTGGGGCTTAATGAAAAGCCTTTGGCAATCCGATGTAAATGGATTAGCTCGGTTCGACACCATTCAGAATAATTTCAGTCTGAATAATCGCCGTTTTGAAGATGAACTTGCCAACATCTGTCGCCGTGAAAACGTCAGCTTAATTCCCTATTCTCCACTAGCGGGCGGCGTTTTAAGTGGTAAATACAATGATGGCTTTCCAGAGGGCGCTCGTTTCACCGACTACCAAAATGCCGGTCCTCGTCAGCAGATTATGGCAAAACGTTTTGTAAACGACGCCACCATCGCATCCACCAAACGCTTTATGGAAATCGCCCGCGACATTGGTATCTCACCCATTACGCTTGCGACCGCATGGAGCAAACAACACGACTTTGTCGCTTCAACCATTGTTGGCGCCAGCCATGTTGACCAGCTGGATGAAATCTTTGCCGCGATCGATCTAACACTTAACGAAGAAACACTTAAAGCCATCGACGCGGTAAGTGCAGAATTTCCCTACCCAATGGGTTAAATATCCAACGGAATAATCACCCATAAAAAAACCCGCATTAAGCGGGTTTTTTTATTCAAGTTTTTGGTCTTAACAGCAGCTCGAACCTTCATCACCACCAACAATCATTAAGCTGTCGAATGGTGCTGAACCACCGCAGCCTGGGAAGATACCGAAGTGATTTGAGAAATTACCAATAAATTCAAAGTCACTGGCAAAACGAGAGTCTGCCAACATCATCCAAGTATTACCACACACAGGGAACACACGACCAGCTTCAATCACGTGGTGTTCGTCGAGAACAAAATACTGCGGCATTTCTGGAATAGTGCCTTTGTAAATTACCGCTTGGCCGTAATCTTCACACTCGGGCTCCAGTTTTGGCAGTTTAAACAAACGATAGGTAGCAGACATGAAGTTAATCGAGCCGACCTTGGCCTTCAATTCCGAGTCGGTAACTTCAAGAGTACGTTTTTCCACCAAACGAGGATCAAAGAAACCTTGGCGCTTAGCAATGGCTAGGAAGTCATTCCAGTAAAGCGCGCCACCCAAACATTCACCTAACAATACAGGATCTTGGGCAACCGCAGCCGGTACGCGACGATCTGCGTACACGTCGGAGAAATAAATTTCACCACCTTCTTTTAAAAGGTTGTAAGCGCCAGCAATAACCGCATCTTTATCGGGAGATAGGTTAATAACGCAGTTAGAAACAACCACGTCAAAGCTGTTTGGCTCTAGGCCTAATTCGTCTAGGCGCTCAATATAGCCTTCAACAAAACGGACATTGTCGTAGCCAAACTTATCAACATGATATGCTTGATGACGGCGCGCAACTTCAAGCTGCTCTGGAGTCATATCAACGCCAACCACTTCGCCTTCAGGCCCAACTAATTGCGCCAACGCATAAACATCGCGACCAGAACCACTGCCTAAATCCAGAACGCGAGCACCGCGTAGGTTGGTTGGGCAAACCAACCCGCAGCCGTAATAACGGGAAAGCACTTCATCGTGAATGTTAGATAACAGTGGCTTCAACCAATCTGGAACGGCGGATGCGTCACAACAAGCATCGGTTTTAAGATCATTAGAGCTTTGCAGCTGTTTTCCATAATAATCTTTTACCACATCATGGCTTTCCATACATTTTTACCCTAAAAACAATAGTTAAAAGTCAAATTCAGTTACATCAATTCATTATTGATCGAGTTCGGCTAACCACTCAGGTGGCAGCCATTGCAGATCTTGTTGCTCATCAATATCGTGCATTGTCGGCAATTTTGTATAAGACCATCGCAGCGCTTCAAATCGCTGCTCGGTTGTAGAACAAACCACCTCAGTGCTCCATTCAATATCGGTGAAGATAGAGCGATGCAGCCGCTTTAATCCCAAAGCGACATAGCCACCATCGCTGGCCGGGATTAAACAGGCATCAACCGTATCAAGTTCAGCGGCACACATGCGAAGCACTTCTGCTGTTAAACTCGGGCAATCGGTTCCCATCAAAATAATTGGTGAGTTCAACTCGATGGTTTGCTCAGACTCAAGACTTTGCAAGGCCGAAAACTTCACGGTATCGTCGTTGGAGTGCATCGTCAAACACGCTTGAATTAAGCGATTTCCTAAGTCACCGTCGGCTTGAGGAAATACTCGTAAACTTTCTGGTATACAAACATCCGGCCATTGTGACAAAGGAAAAGGTGATGCAAACAAATAAGCATCGCCCAATTCAGCAGAAACAGCCTGAGCGGTGGCATGTTCCAACAGACGTTTGGCAATTTTTGCCGAGCCCTGTTCACCCAAAGCAGGAATTAATCGAGTCTTGGCAAAACCGGCGACCGGAGCCTTTGCAATCAATGCAATTCTTGCGTTCATTTACGACTGCTTTTCTAAATGGAGGCATTATTAACCTCGCTGAAAGAATAATCCAATCACGGTGATTGAACCAATGACACTGACCCAAAAAATGCCTCAGTTTGGGTCGATTGGACTGTAAATTTGTAAAAAAATTGTCTGCGAATTTAGCTATTAAGCTGATAAATTCATTCATCACTCAATAGCCTTTATCGATACCGCCGAGCGAGATCTTCGGGGTTAGCTCCGCGCCAATAGGCCCAACGTAATTGCCACATCAAAACAATGGTGCGCACAACGCCGCGTTGCTCCCAACGACGGCCCGAGGTAGCTATTTTGGCCGTCAAACACTCCGGTTTACCAAGCTTTAATAAGCGTCGGCAGAGCTCAACATCTTCCATCAAGGGTTGCTGTGCGTAACCACCCAAGCTTTCAAACACCGTACGACGCACAAAAATGGCCTGATCACCAGTTGCAATGCCCGTAAGCCGAGATCGCCAATTCATCATTCGGGCCACAACCTTTAACAGGGGATGACGCCCAACAATAAAGGCATCGAACCGCCCCCAAACCGCATTAGGTTTGGCAAGAGCTTGCACGATAAGAGCATCGGCATTATCGGGCAAACGAGTATCGGCGTGCAAAAATAACAGAATATCGCCGGTTGCATGCCTAGCACCTTGATTCATCTGCAAGGCTCGCGAGCGTTCTGAGCGAATCACGGTAAAGCCTTGAGCTTGAATCAAATCGAAACTGTCATCGGTGCTTTGTCCGTCAACCAGAATGACCTCATAACCTTTATCTTGGTAGGGCTTAAGATGGCTCAGCAATTCAGGCACATTTGCCGATTCGTTATAAACCGGGACAACAATAGAAAGCTCGGGTGACATTCAGGTAAGGCTACAGTTTGTTCGAAAAAGAGTTGGCGCGAATGTTTGATTATAAAAGAAATAATCGTCAATCAATAATAAGTTAACCCAGACAGGTAGTTTTCCTATTTTTAACCACGCGTGAAAAAACACCAAGCCACAAGCAAACCAATACGAGATATAAAAAAACCACCCGAAGGTGGTTCTTTTACGACAGGAAATAACGTCGAATTAACCTAGACGCCAATTGTGGTATTTCTCAACCAACTCTAAGAGTTTCTTAGGTTGATTCGCACGCTTCCACTCACCGGCAGCGTATTTGTTCGATTCAGACCACGTCGGATAGGTATGAATGGTACCCAAGATTTTGTTCAAGCCAAGTTTCCACTTCATGGCGGTCACAAACTCGGCAAGTAATTCACCGGCGTGTTCACCAACTATGGTTACGCCCAAGATTTTATCCTTGCCCGGAACAGTCAGAACTTTCACAAAACCGTGCGCTTCGCTTTCTGCAATGGCGCGATCAAGATCATCAATACCGTACCGTGTTACTTGGTAAGCAATACCCTGCTCTTTTGCATCTTGCTCACTCAAACCCACACGTGCAACTTCTGGATCGGTAAAGGTCGTCCAGGGAATCACACTGTAATCGGCTTTGAATTTTTTAAACTGACCAAACAAACCGTTAACTGCGGCATACCAAGCTTGGTGAGCAGCGGTGTGGGTAAACTGATAAGGACCCGCAACGTCACCGGCAGCATATATATTAGGGTAAACCGTTTGTAGATATTCGTTGGTAGATACGGTGCGATTGGTATTTACACCTAATTCTTCCAAGCCGTAACCGCTCAAACGTGGCATACGACCCAATGCACAGATGATTTCATCAAATTCGATGCGTTTGGTTTCGCCATTGGCTTCAACAATCAAGTATTTCTTCTTGGTTTCGCCTTCGGTAACCAGCTCAGCGCCCACCGCTTTGTGATCGGTAAGCAGATTTACACCGTCAGACAACAGCGATTTAGTCACCAATTCGGCAACATCTTCGTCTTCTTTCAGCAAAATACGTGGCGCCATCTCGATTTGCGTTACGTTTGCACCCAAACGAGCAAAGGCTTGCGTTAATTCACAACCGATTGGACCACCGCCTAAAACGATAAGCTTCTCCGGTGGCGTATCACGATCGGATAAAACTTCCCAAAGCGTATCACTGGTTAGGTAGCCGGTTTCTTCTAAGCCCGGAATACGTGGCACCAAGGGAGCGGCACCTGCGGCAATAACAATGGAGCGCGCAGTTAAACGTGATTTTTTGCCTTCTTTATCGGTGATTTCTACGGTCCACGGATCAACCAACTTACCGTGACCCAGTTTTACGTCAACACCAAGACTTTCGTAACGCTCAACGCTGTCGTGGGGTTCAATGTCTTTAACAACCTGTTGCACACGCGCCATGATTTTACGGAACGAGAACTTAGGCTCTACGGCCTCTAGCCCGTAGTTTTCGGCGTTACGCATTTGTTTAGCAACACGCGCCGATTTGATTAACGCCTTACTCGGTACACAACCGTAGTTTAAGCAGTCGCCACCCATCTTGTGATTTTCAATTAAGGTCACTTTGGCTTTTACAGCCGCGGCAATATAAGAAGACACCAGACCCGCAGCACCAGCACCAATGACGATCATGTTACGATCGAATTTTTTAGGCTGGCTCCACTTTTTATAAACCTTTGCAGCGTTTACTTTCGAGACAATCGCTTTGGCAATTAACGGGAAGATTCCAAGTAAAAAGAAGGAAATAAATAATTCAGTAGAAAGGATATCGCCAGCCGACTCGATTTGCGCCAATTGAGTGCCTGCGTTTACGTATATCGCAGTACCAGCCAACATTCCTATTTGGCTAACCCAATAGTAGGTAATGGTTTTGATCGGCGTCAGACCCATCAACAAATTGACAAGGAAAAAGGGAAATGCAGGAACAAGTCTTAACGTAAGTAGATAAAACGCCCCATCACGCTCGATACCTTTATTTATTGATGACAGACGATCCCCAAACTTACTTTGTATGGATTCACCAAGAACATAACGAGACGCTAAGAAAGCGAGCGTTGCGCCAAGTGATGATGCAAAAGACGCAATTAAAACACCCCACCAAAATCCAAAAAGCGCTCCAGCAGCTAGGGTCAAAAGAGCCGCACCAGGGACTGAAAGTGCAGTTGTTATAACATAGACTGTGAAGAAAATGATTGCAAAAGTTAGAGCTGATTCTGCACGCCAAGCCTGCAAGGTATCTACATTGTTTTTAATACCTTCAACAGATAAGTACTGTGTTCCATCAAACGCGAAGAACAACCCCACCAAAATCGCGATCGCAATCACGATAATAATTTTTTTCATGTCACTACCTTCTTTGCCAAAACGGCTTATAAAACAAATTTTGTTCTTTTATAAAAGCATTACGCATGCTCAATAAAGCATTGGGATCAAAACAATCTCAATTGCTGGCACACTAGCATGAAATTTTTACAGGTTTTGCCAGCAACCCGAGCAAAGTATTTAATAAAGAAAAATACGAATAAGATAAAAGAATAAAAATTCAATTAACTCAGTGATCCACCACAACTCGAACCCGAACCCGCAATACAGCCATAGCAGTGATCCGCTACTTTAATCGCGCAACCTTGCAAATTATTTTCAAGCAGATCTTTAAGCTGTGCGCGAGCGCCGTTGGAATCAATAACAACCGGCATTTCTAACTGTTGGTTAAAATCGCAATCGTACAAATTACCTAGCCAATCAACGCTGACCAGACTCTTGCACATCACATGATCAAGATTCCCAAAGTTAGCATTAGTTTTTAACAAATTCATATAATCTGCGAACTTGCCTTTGGAAATGAGCGTAGAACCAAAACGCTTAATCGGCATATTGGCCAAGGCAAACAATTGATTGAAGTGAATGCCGAAATTATCAAACAGGTGCTTTTTATATTCTTGTTCGAGAGCTTCTTGATTGGGCGGTAGTGTCGCACCCAAAGGGTTGTAGACTAAATTCAAGGAAAGCTCAGAATCTGGTAAGCCATAACCCAATTTATTCAACATCTGTAAACCGAGAATACTGCGATCAAAAACACCATCGCCGCGCTGGCTATCAACATTATCTTGGGAATAACACGGTAATGAAGCAACTATATCAACCTTATGTTCGGCTAAAAACTCCGCAGTACCTTCGTATCCGGGTTCCGTTAGGATTGTCAGATTGCATCGATCAATCACACGTACACCCATCGCTCGTACTTTCGCCACAAGCTCTCTAAATTGCTGGTGCATTTCTGGCGCACCACCGGTGAGATCGAGAGTATTAATGCCGCGAGCTTTAATCACTTCAGGAATCAGTTGAATCAGCTCTTCAGACATCATTTCTTTGCGATCTGGGCTTGCATTCACATGGCAGTGTAAGCATCGCTGATTACACAAATAGCCGATGTTGACTTGAAGCGTGGTCAATTCAGCGCGGTTAATCTCGGGAAAGTCCGTAACTTCTAACAACGGCAAGGTAGCGTGCATAATGCCCTCAGGTTCTTTATATGCGGAATTTATTGGCTTAACAAAACTTAATCGGTCGAATATGACAGACACCTTGCGAACTAATTCCATTGGTACTGAGCGAAAAAGCTCAATCGTCGGACACGATTTACGGAACTGGCTGTGGATACAAGGGCTTTCGAGAAAGTTAATAGCAGAAGTTAAAAAAAATTTAAGATTTGTACAAGCTAGTATTATTTCTCAACCGTACAACTAGCTTTAGCTCAAGCAGAACGCTTAGACGGAATTTAACAAACATAAAAACAATCTGCGATTAATCTTGATGGTATCTAGAAGTACACAAGCATGCCTATTTTGCCAATCTTTAATTAAAAAACTCTTCACTAAATTAAGCATTAACGGTGCTTACGAATTTAACCACAAAAATAGATTTATTTCCGCTGATGAGGTTTCAGATCTCAAAGAAGAAGCGTATACGCCTAGCAAAATATAAACATTAAATATCGCAAAAATTACCAAAGAAAAGGGTTTTGTCACGGATAAAACCCATAAAATAAGCTCCGTTGAATTCTCACTTTTCGTTAAAATTTTGTGGCTCGAAAAGTAACTATAGCGGTGAAGCTAGTAAATGAGAATTATTGTTAAATAAAAAAGACGATATGTCGATTATGCCCAGCACAAATACAGCAACTTAGCCCACCGATAGCAACCGCTTCAATCTGCAATTAGTATGTCTAGAAGACAAATTTTTCATCAAAGATAATGAACCATACAGACGTAACAATACCCAATGGTTTAATTTAATAATCACACTCAGTTTAGGAGTGTTTTCGGAGAACTCATGCCAACAACATTGCCACAGGCTGCTATCGGTATTTTAGGTGGAAGCGGACTTTACCAAATGGACGCATTGGAGAATGTCACTGAACATTTTGTGGATACGCCATTTGGCAAACCATCAGATGCGTTGATTTGCGGAACAATTAATTCTGTTCCCGTTGTGTTTATCGCTCGCCATGGCCGAGGTCATCGTTTACTGCCTACAGAAGTCCCTTATAGAGCCAACATTTTCGCGCTAAAACAATGTGGTGTGAAATACCTTATTTCCTTATCCGCTGTAGGGTCGTTACAAGAGCAACTTGCACCCAAACACATGGTTATTCCAGATCAGTACATCGATTTTACCAAAAAGCGTGACAGCAGCTTTTTTGGATCGGGCGCTGTTGCACACGTACCAATGGCACAACCGGTATGCCCTAATTTAGCGGATGTTTTAGCTCAATCGGTTGAAAGCCTGGAAGAAGAAAGTCAGGTAACCCTGCACAGAGGTGGAACCTACGTTGCCATAGAGGGGCCGCAATTTTCGACCCTGGCAGAATCTTTGTGGTATCGATCTATGGGTGCGAGCATTTTAGGCATGACTAATATGCCAGAAGCAAAACTGGCTATGGAAGCGCAAATGGCTTACGCGTCTTTAGCGATGGTTACCGATTACGATTGTTGGCACCCGCACGAAGAACAAGTTTCTGCCGATATGGCAATCCGCAACCTAATGGAAAACGCCGCCAAAGCGCAGAAAATTGTTATTGATTTAGTAAAGCGAATTGATCAACAAAAACCGGTATCCAATGCGCACTCCATTTTGAGCACATCTTTAGTTACACCATTGGATGCCATGGACGAAGGCACAAAAGCCATTGTTGATATTTTAAGAAAATAACGACTATTAATTAATAGGAAACTCTGATTAACCTAGAGTTTCTCGCGACACAAGGATGTGTCGCCAATTTCAAGAACTGTAAGTGATTGAAATTGTGAAGAAATTGGAAATCACATTTTCAATTTCTTCCCTCTGATTAAATCAAGGATGAGTTAATCAGAGGTTCCAATAGATTAATTAACGGGAATTGTTCAACACAAGGATGTGTCATCGATACTAAGAACAGCAAGTGATCAAAATAGTGACAACATTGGAAATCGTGTTTTCCAGTTCGGCGCTCTGATTAAATCACGGCGGAGATAATCAGAGGCTGTTAAAAATCAACCAGCAAATAAATTCGTTTTTATACAAATCAAAACAACGTATTTAAAAAGTAAACGTATTTAAACAATATTTGAAAAAAAAACAGCTCAAGTAAACACATTTTAAAAAATACAATCCAAAGCAATACTTTTTAAAACGCTACAATTTAAATGCTGGCCAATCTACAAAACGACACCAACATGTTAATGATTACGGACGATCTGGATAATCACCCTCAAAACAAATAATATAGTTTAAATCATCGTATGGCTCTGAGGTTTCCGCCCCGAGCAAGGGCGCGATATTTGGCAAAGCAAAAGTTTGATGACCATCGCCACCATAACGATTACCAACTATCGAGTACAACACTTGGTATTCATAAATATTTAGCTGCTGCCCTTTACACGCCAGCCAATTACGCGGCGCAAATGTACCCGCAAAACACTTAATCTCTCCCACATAACCTTGCATAAATACATCCTCTATAGGTAATTTTTAATCGAGCTTATGATTCACTGATTCTTGATTTAATTAAAAGCAACTGAATATATTTCACTTGGTTTCGGATAATAAGTGCAATTTTCTTGAAAAGAGGCCAGCTGGTATAGTCGGCCATTTTTCTCGCCAAAGG
>NZ_BAAGIC010000026.1:0-31996 GCF_054658315.1 Sessilibacter sp. MAH1 | reverse complement strand
TCACTTACCGTTCTTGAAATTGGCGACACATCCTTGTGTCGCGAGAAACTCTAGGTTAATCAGAGTTTCCTATATTTTGCAGTGATTATTTTTACGTACCATAAAAATAATCTAGCGGGAGAATACGGACTTCACCGAACTAAATTACGGGAATCAAACAGTAATTTTTCCATGATTGAATCAGAAAATAGACATTTAAAATACGACTTCTAATTTCTTCTCAATAATATTCCCAATATTGCGTCAGTTGTTTTAATACTAAACTTCAAAAATATAATAGCGAGTAATAGTCTAATAAACACAAATTAATTATCAGCGCAGCATTGATATAAAAAACTCTGATTGATACTACTGATAAATGTAAGTAATTCATTCACATCATAATTAGATCAGCATTTATCGTACAAAAATAAAAAACTGCCCTTGATGCTCGTGTTTAAATTGTCTGCAACATCAGTAATTACTGATAAATCAGTGCATAAATTAACCGCCAAGCAATTTGTCATTTTGGTCAACTTTTTTGATCTTGTTCATCAATAGAACAACAGCTAACCGCCTGTCGAAATCTGAGCAAATATTAAGTTTTTGTCATTATTAATTAACAATACTGAAATTTGTGCAAAAACCTAATCGTTAAGAAGCCCTGCTACTGAACGAATACTCCTTAATTTACGGTATTTTTTACAGAATTAGGCAATTTCCTCGAAAATGCAGTCGCGACTTGCCGAGTTGCGATAATATTTTCACGCCTAATTTTTGAGCGATCGATTCAAAAAATACAGTTATGAATAAAAAATACCAACTTGACGCATTAATGTGATAATTTATTAACCATGTGGTCAGCTATTGTGCATATTTATACGAACAAATAATTTAATTTCTTGTTTTACCTGTTCAATCCCACAGTTTACAATCCTTGCCGTTATTTTTTCTTAGCACTTACTTTAGGCATAACTATTGCCATTCGAGTGACGTTGTTAAACTCACTTAGGTTGGATCTTGTGCACCACTCTATCGAATTATCTACCGTGGTTATAACGCTCATTAATTACGCATGACTTGAGCTTTTATCATACTGCTCAACATTATTTAGGAGTTATCCGTGAGGAAAAATCTTTTGTCTCAACACATTCACCGCATTTCTGTTACAGCCTTGGCACTTGGCTCTGTTATCTGTAACGATGCATTTGCGCAAGAATCCGCGGCGCAAACGCGCGGTGTTTTAGAAACCATTACGGTAACCGCCGAACGACGTGAAGCAGACATTACCGATGTACCGGTTTCCGTTTCTGTGTTGGGTAATGAATATCTGGAAGCAATTGGTACCAGCGGTGGCGATGTAAGAATCTTGGCCAGCAAAGTACCCAGTTTAAACGTCGAATCTTCCAATGGTCGAACCTTTCCGCGCTTTTATATTCGCGGTTACGGCAATACCGATTTCTCAAGTTTCGCGTCACAGCCTGTGTCACTGGTTTATGATGATATCGTTCTTGAAAACCCTGCGTTAAAAGGTTTCCCAATTTTTGACCTTGCCAACGTAGAAGTTTTACGCGGCCCACAAGGTACATTATTTGGACGCAACACTCCCGCCGGTGTGGTTAAATTTAATTCTGCAAAACCGGTCATTGGTTCTAGCGAAGGTTACGTCAATTTATCAACGGCAACTTACAACACATCCAATGTTGAGGGCGCATTTAACCTGCCAATTAACGATGAATGGGCTGCCCGCTTCTCTGCGCTTTACCAACATCGTGACGATTTCGTCGATAACGTAATTCAAGATGCCAACGGCAATACCGTTCGCAACAGCGATGCATTCGGTGGTTACGATGACAGCGCCGCTCGCTTCCAGCTTTTATATGAACCCAGCGAAGGCGACTTTAGCGCGTTATTTAATCTGCATGTACGCAATATCGACGACGGTACTGCTCGTTTATTCCGCGCAAACATTATCGAAAAAGGCGACAATGATTTAGTACCGGGTTTTGATCCTGAAGAAATTTCTATTGACGGTGAAAATACCCAGTCTTACACCAGCGTTGGTGGTAGTGCTCGCTTGCAATGGGATTTAAACGAAAATTACACGCTGCATTCTATTACCGGTTATGAAAGCGTAACCCACTACTTTACCCGTGGTGACGTTGATGCCGGTTTTGGTGCTTCGTTCGCGCCACCTTTTGGCCCAGGATTTATTCCTTTCTCGGTTGAAACTGCTGGCGGATTAGACGACCACGAGCAAATTACGCAAGAGTTGCGTATCGAATCTACTTTACCCACGGCTTTAAACTGGCAAGCGGGTGTCTTCTATTTCTACGAAGATGTAACCGATAACTCATTCACTTACGACACCTTATTCGGTGGTGATCGCACCCTTCAGCAAAGTAATCAAGAAAACACCGCGTGGGCAATTTTTGGTTCTTTAACCTACGACGTTAGCGACGATTTACAATTGAGCGGCGGCCTGCGTTACACCTACGACGATAAAGACTTTACTCAGTCGATTAATTCACCTGCCGAATTTAAGGCCGGTGGCGACGAATCTGAAGTAACTTGGGATTTAAGCGCGCACTATTCCCTAAACGATGATGTTGCGCTTTATGCACGCATTGCTACCGGTTTTAGAGCCCCTAGCTTTGGTTCACTCTCTTCTACCGGTGATGAAATTACTTTCGCTGATTCAGAAACCATTTTATCCTACGAAACCGGTATCAAAACCGAACTCTTTGATCGTCGTGCCCGTTTAAACTTTAATGTTTATTACTACGAAGTTAGCGATCAACAATTAACGGCTGTTGGTGGTACCTCTAATCAAACCGCGTTAATTAATGCCGATGAAACTACCGGCCAAGGTTTTGAGTTAGATTTTGAAGCATACATTACCGAAAACCTATTCGTGACAATAGGTGGTAGCTACAACGATACCGAAATCAACGATCCATCTTTATCGGTTTCTGGTTGTGGGTCTGATGCTGATGGCCGCCTATGTAATATTAATGATCCTCTAGTGATAGGTCCAAACGGTGAAGAGACCTTCAGCATTGATGGCAATCCACTTCCACAAGCCGCAGAGTGGATTGGTAACGCAACCGTACGTTATGAATATCCATTAACCGATGGTTCTCAAGTTTATGCATTTGCTGATTTTGCTTATACCAGCGAAGTGAATTTCTTCTTGTACGAATCGGAAGAGTTCGAAAGCGAAGGCTTATTTGAAACCGGTTTACGCTTGGGCTACAACTGGGGCGGTGGTAAATACGATGCCGCATTATTCTGCCGTAACTGTACCGACGAAACCCGCGTAACAGGCGCCATCGACTTTAATAACCGCACCGGCTTTGTGAATGATCCACGAGTGATTGGTGCGCAATTTAAAGCGTCTTTCTAAGCGTTGAGATAAGATGTTTTGATTAAATTCAGCGAAGCACCTGCTAAGCAAAAATATTTTCAAAGCATACCTTACCAGTAAAGAATAAAAGGAATTGCAGAAACTAAAGTGAATTCAGATTCACCAAAAGCTTCTAGCGACACAAGGATGTGTTGCCAATTTCATAAACCGTAAACCATTAAAATTGCGAAGACATTAAAAATTATATTTTCAATGCCTTTTCTTTGATTAAATCACGGAAGCGTTAATCAGAAATTCTAGATAGTCTCGGCTACGGATGGCTAATCCACTCACATAGGAAATACCCATGCGTAAATTTTTTTCCGCTCACCTAGCGGCCGCTACTGTTATCTCTAAAATTTGTACCATCGCCATAGGTATTAGTCTTTGTGCGCAAACATTCGCTGACGAAAAAAGAAAAGTTATTCTCGACGACGATGGTTTTGCTATAGCCCAATGGATGATTATTCAAGACGATAATACCGATGTCCTTGGAATGACCATCGTTAGTGGTAATCGCTGGCGCGACGCTAACGTAGCGCAAGCATTACGCTGGTTAGAATTAGCCAACCGAAGTGATATACCCGTTATTCCCGGCGCGATTTTTCCGTTATTAAACAGTGAAAAATCCACAGAACTTTGGGAAGAACGCTACGGTGAATTAATTTGGAAAGGTGCTTGGCAAAAGGCTTGGGCAGAAGATACCGAGCAGGTACTACCAACCTATCACGCATGGAATGAAGTACCCGATTTACCGGAAGGAAATCCAACCACAAAAGCAGCCAATGAAATTGCCGCAAACTTTTTAATTCGCAAAGTTCGCGAATTTCCCGGACAAATAAGCATTATCGCCACAGGCCCAATGACGAATATTGCTCTAGCGCAAAGCCTTGATCCCGAATTTGCATCTCTAGCAAAAGAATTAATTTATATGGGCGGCAGTTTAAATCCAAAACAGGTTTTGGATAATCAACCAGCTAAAGAGTTTGCCCGAGAATTCGTGAACTCACCAAGACGAGAATTTAACTTCCGCTGGGACCCAGAAGCCGCGAGCATAGCCTTGCGTGCACCTTGGAAAAAAATTGTTATGGTTCCCGTTGATCCATCAACAGAAACGCAATTAACGCCTCAGTTGCTAAAAGCAATGTCAAAACGTAAAAACCCAATGACCGACGTTGTTCGCACACGTGAGCCTAATTTTCCTTTGTGGGACGAAATTGCCTCGGCGGTTTGGTTAGATCCAAGTTTAATTGATGAATCTGCACAATTATACGTAGATGTCGCAACCGACTTTGGCCCATCTTACGGTGATACTCTTTCCTGGGCGGAAGGTTATCAACCAGATTTGGGTGCAAAAAAAGAAACCGTGGTTTTATCGGTTGATGTAAAAAGATTAGAAAAACTCATGATTGAGTTAATGAACAAACCACTTCCCCAAAAATAATTTCCAATCTTCTTATAAATTCTAATAAATCCAGAATTTGTAGCGACACAGGGATGTGTCGACCATTTAGAAAACGGTAGGTTATTTACCGATAAAAAATCAGATGCCGTTTTTTAAGATTTATTATCTAATCTCCATAAGAAACAACAATACCTCGCATATCATTGCCTATATTTCACAATATTTATCATTATGGGCAGTGATACAAAAAAGAGTCTCTTTTCTGTTTTTGCACAGAAATTTTCGATTGGCTCAACCACGATCTAAGCAGAAACTCCTAGATTACTTTGCAAGCGTTTTCTAGAATCTAACCTGTGGTCTATCAACATCTGACCTATCTCCACATTTCTTCCTTAATCTATTGAATAAAATTAACACTTTACAGGCTTAAAACTGTAGATTTTGTTATTGATAATAATTATCATATAGAAATCGTTATCAAAATATAACCGTCAAAATTTGTAGCTCAAAAGAAGCGTTGCTCAACTCTCGTAGAGGAAGCTCTGATTAACCTAGAGTTTCTCGCGACACAAGGATGTGTCGCCAATTTCAAGAACTGTAAGTGATTGAAATTGTGGACGAGTTAATCAGAGGTTCCTAGAGTTAATTTAACCTTTTATTTTTTTGTAAATTCAAATAACAAACATCTATCAATATGGGTAGTGCCGCATTGTATGCATACGCAAGTTAAACAAGACTCGGCATCTAAAAAATCCAACTATTGGATTTCACTTGGAACCTTGCGCCAATGGCACTGGATTAGTTCCGCTTTTTGTCTGATAGGAATGTTGCTCTTTGCAGTTACCGGTATAACCTTGAATAACGCCCGTCTTGTTTCTGCAAAACCAGAAATCATTACCATTGAGTCAGAATTAACGCCATCACTGCTCGATGCGTTACTCGAAACACACGACGGAAAACTTAATCCGCTACCGCTTAGGGTCAGAAAATGGCTAGAAAGAAACTACCAGCTGGATATTCCACTTAAAGATGCTGAGTGGGACGCGACCGAAGTTTACTTAGGTTTACCCAGACCCGGTGGTGATGCTTGGCTCAGTATTGATTTAGAAACCGGTGAATTTATTTATGAAAGAACCCACCGCGGCACCATTTCTTTCTTAAATGATTTACACAAAGGTCGTAACACCGGGTCAACTTGGAGTTGGTTTTTAGATATATTTGCCAGTTTTTGTATTATTTTTTCGTTAAGCGGCTTATGGCTTTTAGTTCGCTACGCAAAACAACGTCCAAGTACATGGCCGTTGGTAACTTTGGGTTTTGTTATTCCAGTGGTGTTAATTCTAATTACCATTCATTAATTCACATAAAAAATTTCCAAATAAGGTTTATTATGGCATTTCGTTTTCGAAGTATTTACACCTTACTATTTGCCGTTAATATTTTTTCGTTCGCACATTCTACGTACTCATCCGAGTTAAATATCAGCATCAAAATTCCAGAATTAAACGTTGCCGAATATCACAATCCCTATGTTGCTATCTGGATAGAAAACCAAGACGATAAATCGGTTACTGACGTACAAGTGTGGTACAACGCCAAAATGCGAGACAAAGAAGGCAATAAATGGTTAAAAGATCTACGGCAATGGTGGCGCAAGTCTGGTCGCTCGTTGGATATGCCAGTGGATGCCATTACCGCCGCAACGAAAGGGCCCGGTAAATACAACCTCAACTTTATAGCCGATGATAAAAAATTAAAAAATCTAACTCCTGGTAACTATCGTCTTCGCATTGAAGCCGCCCGTGAAGTCGGTGGACGAGAACTACTCGACATTCCTTTTCAATGGCCGATAAAAAATGCCGCGACTGCAAAAGCACAGGGAGAAAGCGAATTAGGTGAAGTTATCTTGAGCTTAAAACCTTAATCACCTTGTCTAGGAATCTCTGGATTAATCAGAGCTTCCTAGAGTTTTAGCATTGGAAGTTACTTTATGAAAATCAAATCAACGCTTTACGCAGCCATAGCTCTCTCTGCAACGGCATTTACTTCGGCAACCCAAGCGCATAGAGCTTGGATTCTTCCAGATGTAACCGTGCTCTCTGGGGAAGCTCCGACGGTTGCTTTTGACGCGGCAGTTTCCAACGAAATTTTTAATTTTGATCATTTCGCACTACCAACAGACTCTATTAAAGCCATCGCGCCCGACGGCAGCTCGGTAGTCTTAGAGAATCCAGCCAAGGCCCGATACCGCAGCACCTTCGACCTTACCTTAAAACAACAAGGCACCTACCGTGTATTTACCGCGTCCGAAGGCTTGCGAGCCAGCTGGGAAACCAAAGATGGCAAACGCGGTTTTTATCCGGGCCGTGGCCAGCCCTACAGTCCAGAAGGTTTTGAAAAAAGTGTGCCTAAAAATGCCAAAAACCTCGAAATTACCCAATTCTCGCGACGTATGGAAACCTTTGTAACCTCCGGTGAACCCTCGGAAGAAATCTTGGCAATTACCGGTAAAGGCATCGAGTTAAAAACCGTATCTCATCCCAACGATCTTTATTTAAGTGAGCCTGCTAAATTTCAATTAATGATTGACGGAAAACCGGCCGCCGGTGCAGAGGTAACATTGGTGCGAGAGGGTTCTCGCTATAGAGATAACCAAGAAGCTATTACCCTCAAAACCGACGACAAGGGCGTATTTATAGTGAATTGGAATGGTTCAGGTCGATACTTTTTAGAAGCCGAATACGCCGATACCAATGCAAAAATACCGGCAACCAAACGCATGGGTACCTACTCTGCGGTGTTTGAAGTGTTACCCGATTAATGTTGTCTTTATTATCCAATGAAATTCTAGCGGGAATAATAATTCTCGCTTGGATTCTTCTCACAATTTGGAGCTACAGACATATTGTCTTCAAATCGAAAATGAATTCTGTTAAGACTAAACTCAGCCTTGACGAACAAGATAATCAGCAATATTTTTGCGCATACGCCAGCGAAAGCGGTTACAGTCAAATACTGGCCGAAAACCTCCAAAAAGACTTATCAATAGCAGGTATTGCCTGCGATTCTGTACCACTGAATCAACTCGCAGAAGTTTTCACCGCAAATAGCACAATATTTTTATTTGTGAGTACCACCGGTGACGGTGAAGCACCGTACAACGGCAATCAATTCTTAAAGCATTTAACCAAGCCAATCACTCAACAGCTTATTAGCAGTTGTAAGTTTGCCATTCTGGGCTTGGGAGATACCCGTTACCCACAATTTTGTGCCTTTGCTAAAACGGTTTATGAAGCACTCATCGAAAATAAATCTACCGTACTGTTTGAACCTATTTACGTGGATAATGGTTCATCAATCGCCGTACACAAATGGCAAGAACACATTAAAAACTTGCCCGAATTTATTGATTATCCCCAATTATTTAACAAGCAAACCGACAATGAATTGATCAAAACACAGGAAGAAACACTATTAGAGTGTAAGCTGCTATCTCGCCAGCACGTAAACATTAACAACACTAAAAATGCTATTTTTAAGCTGCAATTTAGCTGTAGTCAGAACTGGATGGCAGGCGACATTGCTCGTGTCAAAATAATCGATAAGAATCAAGCTGTTCACTTTCGTGATTACACAATCGCTAGTATCCCAGAAGAAAAGAATTTACAACTACTGGTTCGCCAGCGAAAAAACAAACATGGACAACTTGGCATTGGCAGTAGAGTATTAACCCAAGATTTAAACACAGGTGAGACGATTCAAATAGAAATCATTAACAACATTAAATTTCACCCGTCTACTCTCGACAAACCACTGATTTTAATTGGTTCCGGCAGCGGATTTTCGGGCTTAAGAGCCCACTTAAATTATCGAATGCAGCGTGGGAGCGATTCGAACAATTGGTTGATATTTGGCGAGCGATTTTATTCAAAAGATTATTTCATTAAAGAAGACATAAACACTTGGCAGGGTAACCAATGTCTCACTAAAGCACATTTAGCTTTTTCGAGAAGTACGGAACAAGAAATAATTAACGCTAAAAGTTACGATCCTACTGTAGAAATCAATACCGGTTACATCACCGAAGTTATACAAAATCAAATTTCAGACATTCAAAAATGGTTAAATCAAGGTGCTAGTATTTATGTGTGTGGCAGCCGAGAAGGAATGGGGCTAGCGGTAGACGCGGTTTTACGCGAAAAACTGGGTGATGAATTACTTGAGCAGCTTCAGAATTTGGAACGTTACCGAAAAGATATTTATTAACTCATGAATTAATTCAAGATAGTGTTGGAAACTCTGGATAAATCAGAGTTTCCTAAATTTATTGAAATTCCTCGTTTAGTCTCGCTTGAGCATTCTTGAGATTCATCGAATCTAACAAAAAATTTGCGTATGGTGTATAACCACGAACCGTAAGATGAGCATTATCCCAAATGATGGGTCCTTCCTTTACGAACAAATCACAGGTTTGTTTATTTCTATCACAAAAGAATTCGCTTTTTTCAATCCAAATTAAATCATTTTCATTATCGACAAGTGCTTTTAAACTGTCTGAAATTCTCAAGCGATCAAAACGCATGTTAGAATAGGCAAGCCTTGCAATACCTGAATCGTTGTTAATCAGCCCTTGGGTTTTAAAACTGAATGAAGAGAGATCTTCGAACATAACCGAACCCGTAATAAATACAGGTTTTTGTGAATACTGTTTAAGTGCCTTTGTAAATTTAAGGCCGTTTTTATAGGTAGACTCCTGCCATTTAGCTGTGACTAGAATCACATCAGCGACATCAATCAAGTCAAAACTCACATCTTCATCAAAACAAACCGTATCGGTATGAAAATCGGATTCGTTCATATCACGCATGCATTCATCGTCGAAATAAACTTTGCGAACACTCATACTTGGATCTTCTAAATAACTTAAAGCCAGAAAAGCATCTTCCGCGAATGAATCTCCAAAAATAAGAATATTGGTGCAACCACCGGAAATATCGCAGTAGAAATCGGTATCCGATGGATAGTATTTAACGCGATAGTTACTCACCAATGTCTTTTCAGCCTCAACATCAACCAAAGGCACGCCGCCATTTTCAACCAATCTTGTACTGAAATAAGTAAGGAAACCTTCTTTTTTATGGGCAACAAAACCAACCACAAGCGTGACCATGACGCATGAAAGTATCGCGGGATGGATAACAATTGCTTTTAATACCTGCTTATTTCGTGAAGGTTTCTCGATGTATCGGTAGCTTAAATAAGACAGCGCGACAATTAAAGGCAGGCTCAATAACTTGTAAACTGCGACATTCTCCGCATCTGCATGGTACTTAATCGCCGAAAATATTGGATTATGGAACAGATACAGTGCGTAACTTATGAGCCCAATACTCACAAGTAGACGATTGCTCAAAATAGATTTAGCAAAGGAGGTATATTTACCAAAAAATATGATCACACCCGTGCTGAATACAGGCACAAGGGTCCACCATGACGGGTGATTAATTTGTTTGGTTAAGAATATTACCGAAGCAAGTAGCGCCAAAATTGCCACCAAAACCAATGATTCTATCAAAAACTTATGGTTAAACCGAAACTGCTCGGCTCGATTGGTTTCATACACTGCTATCAATGATCCCAGTAAAAACTCCCAACCCCGGGTATGAAAAGAGTAAAAAGACAGGCTTGGATTTTGTTCAGTTAACTGTACGGCTCCGTAAAAAGATAACACTGCAAGTGAGATTAAAATCACATATTTTTGGGTAGTTTTGGCAAAAATCACCAACAAGAAAGGAAAGAAAATATAAAACTGCTCTTCAACACTCAGACTCCAAGTATGGAGCATAGGCGCATTTTGGTTAAACGGATTAAAATAATCGGTTTCTAAGTAGAAAAAATAATTCGATAAGAAGGTAAAAGTTGCCACCAAACTTTGTCCGACATTTTTTATATCTGCCGGAGAAAATGTTGATGCTATACCGATAGTTAATAAAGCTGTTGCCAATAATGGTGGAATAATTCTACGGATACGTCTGTCGTAAAATTGGATAAAAGAAAACTCGCCTTTTAAACATTGTTCATAGATTATTTTCGTTATAAGGTAACCGCTGATAACAAAAAAAACATCAACACCCAGAAAACCGCCACTAAAAAAACCAAATCCAGCATGATATAAAATCACCGGAACTATGGCTAAAGCTCTTAGTCCATCGATTTCAGCACGATATTTCAACGTATAAAGTCCTTTAATTGAAAGCAGGTCACAGTTTTAAAAGCTTTAGAATTTAATAAATTCTGGACCACCTCGTATACACTCCAGAATATTTTATGATTTCGTGTGCAGAAAAAACTGCCCGATCCCAGCGTTACAATGAGTATAACGTTGGCTTCAGCAATAATAAGCTCTTGTAATAATTAAAAAATTACAGTTTTAACTGCTAAATTCGGTTGAATCAAAATAATTGAGCGTAGGCGCTCATACAGATATCTAAATATTGTTTAAGCAGATTTATATCGACTAATAACGAAAATTTATATTCGGCACAAATACAGTTCATACTTTAAATACTCTGCCTCGTAGATACCAATCAGAGCACCTAACACCTAACTTATTTTTAAGATAAAACCAGCCCACAGTTTGTGTTACGAAAAATCTATCTTGAAGTATTTCTACACATCAAATCCACAAGTGTTAAATCGTTTCTAACAGATATCTTCTAGGTCTTTTTTAAAAATAATTGGAGCAATTTATTGTATTTTGTCATAAGAAAATTTGATAAATTTCTCGATGCTTTTTTCATGAAAAGCATCACAAATTTAGAAATTTCCATGCTGTTTAGTATCGAATAAATACTTTTTGTCGCCTAAATCAACTCTTAACTTTCAAAAAAATAACCAAGTAAATAAGTCAGAATGAATAAATTCAGGTCACCCAATATCATCAATCTAAGCCGTTAATTATCTACAACAAGTTCTATTATTTTCATAAATAACGAGCGTGGATAAATTTGGAAAATACGAAAACTTTTCGCGGCAATAGATAGGAGACTCTGATTAACCTAGATTTTTTGGCAACACAAATATGCGTAGGTAACTTCAAGAGCAGTAAGTGATTGAATTTTTCAGAAACTAAACATCTTATTTTCAGTTTCTTCTGCTGATTAAATCATGGGTAAGTCAATCAGAAGTTCTGATAGTTATTAAAAACTTCTTTCTTAACAACTTCTTTCTTAACAACTTAGGATTTGTCTGTGTCGAGGATTTTTAAGATCGGCAATAAATAAATTCGTGATTAAATTAAAACTTTTAATAAAATTTACAATTCAATCTAAGAAAAATAGAAGTAATTTTTGAAGAACATATTTATTACAGCGGGTTAAATATGTAAAAAAAGCCCATGGGTTACATGAGCTTTTTAAGAGATTTCAATAAGTTGCTTTCTGGGTTTAACGCGCTTTTATTCCCATTCAATCGTCGCCGGTGGCTTGCTGGAAATATCGTAGGTGACTCGCGACACGCCTGAAATTTCGTTGATAATTCTGCTAGAGACTTTTTCAAGCAAATCGTAAGGAAGATGAGCCCAGTGCGCGGTCATAAAATCCACAGTTTCAACGGCACGTAATGCAATAACCCATTCGTAGCGACGGCCATCGCCCACAACGCCAACGGATTTTACCGGTAAGAACACGGCAAAGGCCTGACTGGTTTTATCGTACCAACCAGAATTTCTAAGCTCTTCTATAAAAATTGCGTCGGCTTCACGCAAAATGTTTGCATATTCTTTTTTAACTTTACCGAGAATACGCACACCCAAACCTGGGCCGGGGAACGGATGACGAAAAACCATCTCGTGAGGCAAGCCAAGTTCTAAGCCAATTTTTCTAACTTCGTCTTTAAAGAGTTCGCGCAGTGGTTCAACCAGTTTTAACGCCATATCCTCTGGTAAACCGCCAACATTGTGATGGGATTTAATCACATGAGCTTTGCCGGTTTTGGCCGCGGCTGACTCGATAACATCGGGATAAATAGTGCCTTGAGCAAGCCATTTTACGTTTTCAATTTTGGCGGCTTCGTCGTCAAAGACTTCTATAAAGGTGTTACCGATAATCTTGCGTTTTTTCTCGGGATCATCAACACCGTCTAAGCGAGACAAAAATAATTCTTCGGCATTGGCGCGAATCACTTTTACGCCCATATTTTTGGCAAACATGTCCATAACCTGCTCGCCTTCGTTTTTACGTAACAGACCGTTATCGACAAAAACACAAGTTAGCTGGCTACCAATGGCTTTGTGTAAAAGTGCAGCAACTACGGAGGAGTCAACACCACCCGACAAACCGAGTAATACATTATCGCTGCCGACTTGTTCTCGCACGCGAACGATAGCGTCTTCAACGATATTTTCAGCCGTCCATAACGCATCGCAGCCACAAATTTTCAAAACAAAGTGCTCAAACAGCCGCTTGCCTTGTTTGGTATGGGTCACTTCTGGGTGGAACTGCAAACCATAAAATGGTTTTTCGATATGAACCATTCCGGCTATTGGACAGGAATCGGTGCTGGCAAAAATCTCGAAGTTTTCAGGCAAGCCAATAACTTTGTCGCCGTGGCTCATCCATACGTCCAGCAAGATATTACCGCTGTGATCGATATGATCGGAAATGTCGTGAATAAGCGCATTGCTCTTCTCGATTTTTACTTGAGCGTAACCGAATTCACTTTTGTTGGAGCCTTGAACCTTACCGCCCATCTGTTCGGCCATGGTTTGCATACCGTAGCAAATACCCAAAACCGGAACATTGAGATTGAATACCAGCTCTGGAGCTCGAGGTGAGTTTTCTGCCGTAACCGACTCGGGGCTGCCTGCGAGAATTACGCCCTTGGGGTTAAAGTGCTGGATATCTTCATCGCTCATCTCCCAAGAGTGGATCTCACAATAAACACCAATCTCTCGCACGCGACGAGCAATCAGCTGTGTGTATTGAGAACCAAAATCTAGAATCAGTATACGTTGCGAGTGAATATCTCGGTTGGTCATAGAAAAACCCCAATTACGATAACCTCAAGCACCAGTCTTGAGAGTACGTTGTGTTCAATAAACTCTTCGTGAGAAGAATTAAAATTTACGCGTTTAAAAACAAAACGGGGCCCTTGTTAGGGCCCCGATCAATCCCGAATTATATACTTATCGGCCGCCAATTGGGTAGTTCGGCGCCTCTTTAGTGATTTGCACGTCGTGAACGTGACTTTCACCCATACCGGCTGACGTTACTCGAACAAATTCTGGCTTGGTGCGCATTTCTTCGACGGTGCTCGACCCGGTGTATCCCATCGCAGAGCTCAAACCACCCATCATTTGATGAACAATAACTGACAAAGGACCTTTATAAGGAACACGGCCTTCAATACCTTCTGGAACCAGCTTTTCTACCGCGCTGCCATCTTGGAAGTAGCGATCGGAAGAACCTTGGGTTTTAGACATTGCTCCCAATGAGCCCATACCGCGATAGGATTTGTAGGTTCTGCCTTGGAACAGCTCGACTTCACCGGGCGCTTCCTCGGTTCCGGCAAACATTGATCCCATCATTACGGCACTTGCCCCAGCGACAATGGCTTTGGCAATATCTCCAGAGTAGCGAATACCGCCGTCGGCAATAACCGGTACGCCGGTGTCTTTGAGTGCTTCGGCAACATTTGCGATCGCCGATATTTGAGGAACACCCACACCACTAACAATACGAGTGGTACAAATTGAACCGGGGCCAATACCAACTTTTACGCCATCGGCACCGGCTTCTACTAGCGCTAAAGCTCCAGCTGCGGTTGCCACGTTTCCACCAATGACTTGAAGGCCCGGGTAGGTTTGCTTGATTTTTCGAACTCGGTCTAACACATTTTTTGAGTGACCGTGGGCAGTATCAACAACGATGACATCTACACCGGCATCAACAAGCGCGGCTACTCGATCATCGGTATCAGGACTGGTACCGACAGAAGCACCCACCAACAAACTCCCCTCCGCATCTTTTGCGGCATTCGGATAGGTTTCGGCCTTACTGATATCTTTAACGGTAACCAAACCGACCAGTTTAAAGTCATCATTTACGACAAGCACCTTCTCAATGCGGTACTTATGCAACAACTCACGGATCTCGTCAGATGAGGTGCCCTCTTTGGCTGTGATCAATCTTTCTTTTGGCGTCATGATGCTGGAGACCGCCGCATCCATATTGGATTCAAAACGTAAGTCTCGGCTGGTCACAATACCAACAAGATCACCATTTTCGACTACCGGTACACCAGAGATATTGTTTTCGCGAGTCAATCTGACCAATTCCCGGATGGTTGCATCGCCAGAAATGGTAATCGGATCTTTAACCACACCCGCTTCAAACTTTTTAACAGCACGCACTTCGCGAGCTTGCTGTTCAATCGTCATGCTCTTGTGAATAATACCAATACCGCCTTCTTGAGCCACTGCGATTGCTAAACGCGCTTCGGTAACGGTATCCATAGCAGCTGACACTAAAGGAATATTCAGCTGAATAGCACGGGTTAAGTTGGTTTTTAATGAAACATTCTTTGCGGTTATCTCAGAATAACCCGGAACCAATAGAACATCGTCAAAGGTTAGTGCTTCTTGACTAATACGTAACATAGAAGCTAGAACTCCTGCATGATGCGGGTTTTACAACAATGGTTATTTATTGTTCAAAATCCGCTTGGGTGAAGCTTTATATTTTTACAGCTGAAAAACAGCATATTTAAGGGCGTATTTAAAGTTCTTAGGTTTTAACCTTATTAATTAACAGAACAATTAACAGAACGTTCAACGCAGAATTCGGGTACAACACATTTAGCATTCGATGAAAGTCATTCATCTAAAAGCTTAGATAAAAAATGCCTTTTCGTCGTCATCACCTTAAATTCCTGAGCTTTCTGACAATTCGGTCAGGATGAGCTTGTGCAAGATGATGATGTCTCGAAATTAAAAACGCGCAATTATAATGATGTGGCCAGCAAATGCCTAGGATTAGCTGCGCTCTTAGAGTTTTTACTTTTAACTAAAGTCTGAACTACCCTAGAATGCGCAGATGACGACTTTTACTACTACGCAAGCCAACACCAGTACCGCCGAACGAACAGTTCTCTCGGTCAGCCAACTTAATCGTTTAGCTAAGCATACTTTAGAACAATTACCGCTATTTTGGATTGAAGGTGAAATTTCAAACCTTAGCAAACCTTCTTCTGGCCATTGGTATTTCACACTGAAAGACCAAACTGCCCAGGTTCGTTGCGCCATGTTCAAAAATAGAAATCTGGCGGTAAAGTTCAGGGTTGAGCACGGTTCTAAAGTGGTTGTTCGAGCAAAGATTAGCCTTTATGAAGGTCGCGGCGACTACCAGCTAATCGTTGAGCATATAGAAGAGGCAGGACTTGGTGATCTGCATCGTCAATTTGAACAATTGAAACAAACACTGAATACAAAGGGACTGTTCGATAGCAGCCACAAAAAGCCTCTGCCAGAATTGCCGTTGCATATTGGTGTAATTACTTCACCCACCGGCGCTGCGGTAAAAGATGTGTGCTCCGTGTTGCGTCGTAGATTCCCTTCTATTCCCGTCACGATTATTCCAACCGTGGTTCAGGGAAATGGCGCTGCGGCAGAAATAATCAAAGCGCTCTACTTAGCTCAAGATTGCGGCCTGTTTGATGTCTTATTGATCACACGTGGTGGTGGATCTCTCGAAGATTTATGGTGCTTTAATGATGAGCAATTAGCGCACGCTATTTATGACTGCCCTATTCCGATTGTTAGTGCTGTTGGTCACGAAATAGACTTTACGATTGCTGACTTTGTCGCCGACGTAAGAGCGCCAACACCGTCTGCTGCCGCAGAATTAATTTCTCCAAATCGCATCGAGTATCTCAACTATTTTTTGGGCTACCAGAAACAGTTAAGCAATGTTGTTTTAAGTGTCATCAAAGAAAAACATGCTCAAGTAAAACAACTTCGAGCGCAAATAAATCACCCCGGAGAAAAGCTCCAGAATCAATCACAACGGCTGGATCATTTAGAAATCAGAATGCAGAGCGCTCTACAGTCTCGTATTCGTTCCGAAAAACAAACCGTTGCTCAACTGGTAAAAAACTTTAAACGTATTAACTTGCATAGCGAAATTACTCGCAAACAAGAGTTGACGGCTAAGTGTTCGAAAGAATTAACTCGTAACCTAAACATTAAATTGAACAAACTAAGAACCGAGACGATAAATATTGCCCAAAGACTCAACGCCGTAAATCCTTTGGCAGTGTTAGAGCGAGGGTATTCAATGACGACATTTAGCTCGGGCGAGGTAATTACCGACAGTGAACAGGTTGCAGTTGGAGACGACGTATCGATTAAATTGGCCAAAGGAAGCATCGTCTGTACCGTCAAAACTATCGATTAGCTCTGTGCAGAAGCTTTCAATATGGGAACACTCAATACAATTAGGTCCCCAACATAGGAATCCCAGTATAGAAACCTCTTACCAATACAGTCATGATTTAACTGGGGGATGGCAATCGAAAAGCAATTTTCGAATACTTATCCAGAAAACCAAAAACTAAGCTCGATCTCTACTCTAGTGTTGTACAAAGCATCACATTATTATTCAGCAAATAAATGAGCTATTTATGCAGGATATTTGGAACAGTATTCATTGGCAACCAACCATAGGCGATCCCAGTCTGGCAGGCTGGTCAATTGCAATCCTGTACTTTATTACCGCTGCAATGTCAGTAATGGTTTATCGAAATGCCCAGTTCATTTTTACAACCCGTATTAAATCTCAAGCCCAATTATGGATGGCAATTGCACTACTTTTGTTTTTGCTGGGTATAAACAAACAACTCGATTTGCAAACGTTATTCACAGAAATAGGCAGGGCCATTGCAAAGCAAGGCAATTGGTATAAAGATAGACGATCGATTCAAATAATCTTCGTTGCGGCTGTAGCGATGCTTGGAACCATTGTAACCATAGCTATGCTGGTTGCTTACCGTAAATCGTTTAAAAATAACTATTTAGCCTTAGTAGGAATTGTTTTTTTAATATCCTACGTGTTAATACGAGCATCTTCTTTTCATCATATTGATAAACTTATTCATTCTAGACTACTAAGCCTACAATTTAATTGGCTGTTTGAATCTGTGGGAATCCTTCTAATTTTGGCGAATTCGCTATACCTGCAATACAAACCCAATAATCACTTACCTTCAAAACAACATCCAAACTCTCATCACATGTAAATAAAGGAATCTCTGATTAACCCAGAGTTTCTAGCGGCACAAGGATGTATTATCAACTTCAAGAACGGTAAGTGATTGAAATTGTGAATCGCATTTTAGATTTCCGTCCGCTGATTTAATCAGAGATGAGGAAATCAGAGGTTCCTATAGTCTCTGACACAGCCACAATTTGCCCTTAATTTTTCTGATACATTTAACAGCTTATCCAGAAGCCTAACTTTGCACACTATTAACCAAGCAAAGTATGTATAAATTGCATAGAGGCTAGCTCGCAACTTTATGATTAAAATGTTTTTAACCTGCATTCTTATTCAGCTAAGACTCGTATCTTATCGCCTGCCCTTGCTTCGTCAGAAAAAGCACTATGAGTGCGGAGTTGCATGCTTGGTTATGATGGCTTGTTACTACGGTAACTTTGTTGGGCTGCGTCGTGCACGCAAATTTTTGCAAGCCCAAGCCAACGGCCTTAGTGTGCGAGAAATTATTGAATGTTCATGCAAGTTTAAATTGATTGCCAATGTAAGAGAATTAACAGTCGATGAACTCTCGCAATTAAAAACGCCATCTGTCTTGCATTGGAACAAAAATCACTTTGTGATATTAAAATCCATCAATGACAGGGAAGCGGTCATTCACGATCCAGCGGTGGGCATTGTTAGGATAGTTAATCAAGATCTTCAAAATTATTATTCCGGCATAGTGATCGACTTTGAACCGATAAATAGTTTTGAATGTGAATACAAAAAACTTGCATTTAAAAAAACACAAAAAAGCGCTTCCCTCTTTTCCCGTCAATACCCGAATATACCCACCTAATACCAATGAGTAAGCCTAAAATGGTTAGCTCTAGAGTAACTACTCAAAAAATTACTTTTTTATCCCCTACCCAAGAAGGTCTTCAATAGTTTAGTCAAAACACGTAATCTTAAGCGCAAATCTATAGGCACGGTGTTGTTGACTTTTCTCGGACGGAATCGCGTGTACAGGCCAATTGGATCACTCATTAAGATACTAATATCGGCTTCTAAAGATTTGTAAATACCTTGTAAACTAATGAGTTAGTCGGCACGTCATAACCACCTATGATTAATCGTATTACATCACTCCTAGTTGATGTCCTAGTTTATGTTGATATATTCGATACTTCCGATAAAAGCAAATTATCAAACCAATTCCATCAATTAAGAATTAAAGCAAGCAGAATTGATAATTTTTAATTATATTTAGTACCGATTAATATAAGTTACATCACAACTGCGCTATATTAGCGTCTGAAAAGTTTCGCAGTAGTAAACGCAAGGAATAAGGGTTTATTTAAACGAGGTTATGTCAAACAAAGGCTCAGTCATGAAATTCGGTCCGTTTCACTTGGACCCAACCACCTGCATTCTCTATCGAGAAGGCACCGAGCTGGCAGTAGAACCGAAACTTCTCGAAGTTTTACTGTATTTGTTAGCCAATCGTGATAGATATGTTCCTCTATCGGAATTACATGAAGAACTTTGGGCTGGACGAATAGTAACCGACACCGCTGTAAGAAGAACCATCAGTAAGCTTCGATCAATTCTAGAAGACGACACCAATAATCCTCAGTTTATTAAATCACTGCCCAAACGCGGCTACAAAATAGTCGCAGAAATAGATTTCTGTAGTCATGCTCCGGGAACAGACGTAAAAGATGTTGATGAAACTTCCGAATTAACGTCGCAAATAGACAATAGCTCCGAAAATAAGCAACTAAGCGAAAACGAACAACTTACACAAAATAATCAACACACTGTAGACACATCAATAATTAGTGCCGCAACGCCTTCGGAACACCACCGCACTGAAGCCATCACAAAACCTCCAATTCAAAAACAAACAAATCACCTACTAGAAGCTCGTGGTGGTTTTGTAAATAACAACGCAAATAAAAAAATAAATCGTAAAAAAACGAAACTGGGAATATTTCTAGCGTTCGGTTGTGTAATTACGTTGGCGGCCATACTAATACTGGCGCAAAACTCAGAAATCATAAACCTAACGGGCAAACCCAAAGAAAAAGTCACCATCGAAACCATTGAAACTTTCCCATCTGACAAAACCTCAATGGCGGTCTCCGATGACGGCACCCAACTCGCCTTTACGGCAAGAATGTCAGAACAAATGGGTTACCAACTATTTATCAAAGACTTAAATACCGGTTATATAAAACAAATTTCAAAACCGGAAGAGTCTGTAATGAGCACAGTTTTCTTACAAGGCTCTCGTGAAATTGGCTATGTATCTTCAGAAAATGGAGGCTCCGTAATAAAGATTAAAAGTTTAGACAACGACTCCCCAGAGCCCACAAAAGAAATCTTTAAATCAGACAAACGTTTACGGCAACTAGATCACGGATTTAATGAAGATACGTTAGTAGTGACGGAACATGGTGTAGATATAGGAATTCAAAAGACCTTTAGCTTTAACCGAAATAACTCAAAGATCGCTTCTGAGATATTATCAAGTGATGCTATTGGAGCGTACAAATTTAACTGGGAATATTCTCCATCCAGATCACGGGCTTCATACTTTTCAATTAGCAATAAAACAGCATTCACGGTTACAGTTCATATCCTGGATTTAGACTCACAAACAGAAGAAATAATTGGTGAGCACGTAGTTTCTACTTTAAGTACTAACCTCATATATGACTCTGTTTGGCTAAACGATGACACTCTTATAATTAACGGGTCTCAAAAAATAATTGCCTTAGACGCAAATACCTTAGAATCTGAAGACCTAATCAAAAATGGCCGCAATCTATATCATAATGTTACACGAGCAAGTGATAATGAATTTTTAGCTATGCGTTATGAAATTCCAGAAAAATATACAGTCGGCCTAGATACCGAAACCCTTGCCGAATCAAGTCGCATTCCTGACCCACTTTATGCCGGAATTGTAGGGTTCGTGTTAGATAATGATTATTATTACATTCAAAATAACGAAGATTTTACTTCCAAGGAAATACTTAAAGTAACACCAAATAAAGAGTCAAAAATTATATATGATTCACCCAACTTAGGTTATATTTTAGGAATATCGAAAGACAATAACAAATTGATTGTCACAAAAAATAGACTAAATGACATAATTATAACTAACTTAAATACAGGAAATATAGATGCAAGTATACCAACGGAAGATAATTTAGTTTCGATACAGTTATCAACGGATAGATCAAAAATTTTCTTTACAAGCCAATTATTTGATGTCTGGCAGGCAGGCTACATTGATATAGAAAGTGGAGCATCACATATTATCGGAGAAAACATTTCCCTTATTCAAGAATCCAGCGATAAAGAAAGCTATTACATAATCAAAGCAGATCGAAGTATATATAAAACAGATAAAAACCTTAAAATATTAAAAAGTTACAGTTTAAAGATACCTTCCGAAGTTATTTTTAGATTCCGAGGAGCACAGATTAAAAGCGATATTTTAATGTGGAGCACCTACGAAGATAACAACCTCGTACTACACACATTTAATTTCTTAACTGAAAAGAAAACTTCAAAAAAACTTTCATCAATATTAACCGCCCCTTTCTTTGTACTTTCGAATGACGGGAAGAAAATATATTATCGCGATGCCAAAAGTCGTCTAGAAATTATCGATAAAATTACAATAAACTGACCACTCTTAGGTTGCCATTTTATATAACGTAAACCTTAGATTATTCAACATTCGATAATAAATTAATCTGAAATTAACTGAGCGAAAAAAAAGTTATTTTGATAAACTTCTAATATTACTTTTTATCACATAAAACAATTTACTTTGAGGTTAAAATGAAAAAATTAAGCGCTTTACTGGTGGGCCTAACTCTAACCATTAGCGGACAATGCTTTGCCGAAACATTCCAAAAAACAGATGATATAAATTTATTTGACTTGGGTATTGGACCATCAACTCAAAGTGGCTGCGAAAATACCGATTTTAGTACTTGCCCTAGCCGGCCTTAATTAAATATTTGATCTTTGCATTTACGAAAGGGAGTAAATCAGTAACACTTATTCCCTTTCATGAGCATTAAGTAATATTTAATAGGCTTAAGTTACTGAACTCCATATATTTTTTCTAAAAAACCTGTCTAACTCAGCGTTGTTTGTCGGTTTACTTCGTTCTGAAGTACTACTCCTACTCTTTAAGAAATCAGTAAAGGTTGTCTTGTTTAATTCGATTTAAACTTGCTCAAGCGGTTTTGGCTTAAAGTCACAAACTCTTAGTTCCAACAAGATATTCTGTTATTAGTTAATAATTTTCGAATAATTAATTCTTCTTGAAGAAATTCTTTTGTTTCTGAAGCCTTGCCATAATCGAATATATCCGTACAGACAATTTTTTATACGTAAAAATTGGATACAAAAATAAACTCCTATCAAAACACCAACTGACTTTTTAAATTTCTGATCTTGGCTTATCTATAACAAACTCCACTACAGTATCTTTAGACATTTAGTCACGCACCACACTTAAAAGAAATACATAATTAAGCACTTCTAACACCATAAGAATTTACCTAAAAATAAACCTATGCAGCACAATATATAACACTAAAGAATTAATTTTTAATTTTTATTTAAAAAATATTTTTATATATGAATAAAATCTTAGGATACTGTTTGATATGCAAAAAAAAATAATACTAATATGAATGTTCAATATTTATTAAACGGAGAAAAGACATGAAAAAATTGGTTTTTTTGGTGTGTTTATCAGCTATTTTTTCAAGCGCTAGCAGTTTTGCAGCAACCACTCAAAATCTAGAAACTAAAAACTGGTTCGACTTAGGAATTGGATCAGGCCCATCTACTCAGGTATTTTGTGAAGGCCCACCGGGAAGTTGTCCAGATCAACCTTAAGCTGAAGTAGCTGTCGAGAGGTATATATCAAAACCTCTCGACAAAATAGGTATCAACAAACGAGCTAGCAAAATCGAGAGAACCAACAGGCTCGATGATTTACTTGTTGATGACGAAACCCACTCAAACCTAAAGATCTGCAAGAGCGGAACGTGTCAATATAGACGACATTATCAGAAGTCGCTTTCTTCCTATTAAGAGGCAATGGAATTGCACTTTTGACGTTCATTATAGTAGTAAGAACAAACTTTTCTATTTGTCTGTGGTAATTCAAAAACCGCCATTTGACATCGCCGAGCAACTCTTACCGCTACCAAAATAACCTTCACTGGTTTCATTGATTTCAGCATAACCGACTTAATAGTGTTTAGGGAATTTACTAGTTAACAACTGTTTCCGTAGATTAAAAAATAAGCGTTAGTTTTCGGCTGTATTTTAAATATTTTCAGCGGGACTGATCAGGTGCACCAACGACAATATGCATGGCAGCCCCCATTTTGTTGTCTTGACATTAATTACTTTATCCATTCTACATAGATTTTGAAGCAGTCTCTAAAGTTATATCAGTGAAATTCAACACAAATAGAAACGACGATTCAAAAAAGGCTGAACAACGTCGATCAACTGAGGTTCACAACAGGAAAAAGCAGAGAAGAAATGAGTACAAATAACGAACAATTATTTTCAATCGAAATCGAAGTGATGTAGATCTGTTTTTCAAACACAAATTGATCAAATAATAGCCTTACAATTATTTCGGAAATTGCCAATATTGATCATTTGATAAAGCACATATTGGTAGAATTTTTTGCCGTTCTTGTATGCAACTGATCTGGAGAATTTGATTCGAACGCATATTTTATGAGCAAAATGTCGAATATGATCGGGTTAGGGAGTAGCTCTAAAAAACACAATAATTTTGGTTATAGTAGAATCTCACACAGACTGCTTTTTAACCAAATTATTAAAAAATTTCCATACTCAATAAACTCTACATATCTGTTTAGAGTAAGCCATAAAGTTGATAAGTAGAGAATGCTGGAAATTAAAAAAATTTGGAATGTCAGTTATAAAACCTATAACCTGATATTCAAAAAGTGTAATTATTACAAAAAATAATTTTAGATAATGCTGTTTATGCAGGGTTTACATAAACAAGCGGATAGAAGCCCTGTTTACAATTGAACAATATTTATACTTTTTGAACAATATTAACCCAAAAAAATTATAACCAAGCTATAACCTAAAACAAAAAATTTAATAAAATCAAAATCTTACAAGATAGCAATATAACTTTTTAGATAACTGTCAAAACTTACAAGCAAATCATCCAGTCGTTATCGCTAGTTCGCACCTACAAACGTACGATCTTTCACATCGAAGACACAACGAAAGATAGTAATAGTAGTGCTGTTCAACCACTGATAGTTTCACCCCCACTGGTAAATCTAACAGTCCTGTCTTTCTCAGTTGAGTCAAACCCAAATTAACCGCGAAAAGTAGTTTTGCGAAATCAGCGAGGTAGACGCAATGGATCAGCTAGAGAATTTTGTACGCTCGTTCGAAAAAGTTTCCGATTTGGAAGAACTCAACTCTGTGTTCAAGGATATTTGCACTCAGTTCCAGTATGTGAGTTGCGCCTTGATTAGTACGAGTGAAACAGTCGAGGAGATTAAGTCTGATCAAACTATTGGTGTGATCAGCTCGCAATTAACTCATTGGCTTACTACTCAATCTCAACACCTAATTCGTTCTTTAAACACCGGCTCGTGTCCTGTTTATTTGAAAGATGTTAAGTCCGCCATCAAGTCGCCTAATGGATTCGCAATTGCTTTAGGTGGTAGTAATTACCAACGCTCTATTGTTCTTGTTGAATTCGGCGATGAATACACTTATGAACTTATTGAGAAAGTCTCTTGGTATTGGTTGATTATTAGCCATTACGCGTTAGGCGCTTTGAGCAGATGTACTGCAAAAATGTCCGTCAACTTTACGCCTCGCGAAATTGAATGTCTTCGTTGGGTATCTAAGGGTAAAACCTCTTGGGAAGTAAGCCGCATTCTTGGAGTTAGTGAACGAACTGTTAACTTCCACATTCAGAATTGCATGAAGAAGACCAACAGTGTTAACCGTCAGCAAGCCGTTACTAAAGGTTTGATGGGCGGGATTATTTAGTTTAATGCCTTATCAATTGCGGCCTTGCTAACGATAACAAGGCTGTAATCTAAGTTTATGCTAGCTCGTTTAAACACCCATATCTCTACTCAAGGAATTTAGATTATGAATGCCAAAGTTAATTTTTCTACACACTCAGAATTTCTTGCTGCCAGAGTCGGCTTAAGTCAAACAATTACCGTTGGCCGAGCCGCTAATAAAGAAGATGATTCTAAAATATATGATCGAAGTGAAATTAAGTCTCTTGCAGCTCTTGAAAGTATTTTTTTGAGCTGTTCAAAGCCTGTTTCATCGAGCATCAAATAGTCGACCGATCAAATACCCTTCGATAACTGTTGATTACGTTTTTAAAATTTACACATGGTAACTCTGTAAGAACCACTCTGTGTATAAATAAGTAAACGAATTGCGATTATTGAATGTCTGAGGTTAGATTACTGGTTTTGAATCTGACCTGATGAATATACATACGCTTGAAAATTACACCAGTGTAGAAGCTTGGGAACACCACTGGCAAGGTATTTACCGGGCGCACTTTTTTGCGGCTCGTCAACGTTTAGACGCCGTTTACAATACACATTTTGCAAACCTAAAAGCGGTGAGTAAGCGTCACTGGCAATATCGCTCAGATATTCCGAGAGATCTTTTGGCTTTGCCTAGAAGTTTATGGGTACAAACAACCAAGTTACTTCCTATTGGTAAACATAAGTTATCTGCGCAAGCAGAATCTAAGCTCTCACAAAAAGAATTAGCCGTTCTAAAAATTATTGAAGATGAGCTGTTGCATGTTAATCAACTGCAAGAGTTGTTCTCTCAGCACTTATTAAAACACCCTTCTATCAACAAATCCGAATTATCCGAGTTAACGGCTACTCTTCGAAAGCTTCCTCCGGAACAATCAGAAGCCAATTTATTAAAAGCCATTAACCGTCTGCAAATTCCCCAAGAAGGTGGTCGCGAGTTTGTTATGTTTCTCGCAGTTGGTGTGTTGGGTAGAGGCGTTGTCGACAAGGCAGCTTTTGGTAGCGCCGCGGCTCTAGGTTCTGCCGCTGCCACGAGTGTGTATATCAGTAAACAATCTTTTCTCGCAGGACTTTGGCTATCTTGGACAGGCGTACCAGGTTGGGTATCTGTGATTGGAGCAATGGGGGGCTTAGGGTCCGCGCTTCTGATAGCACCACTGCTGTCGCCGCTTACTGAATATGGTGTCAATCGCTGGCGAGCAAAGAAAATCCTTGCCGAAATTATTGATCAAACAGAAAACCGCGCAGCTATTGCTGAAAAAGATTTAGCGACATTTGCAGGACGAGTGGGAATATACGCACAGTTGATTCCTGATTTGCTACAGGTGATTAAGCATTTGCGTTGAACAAGACTAAACGCTCTTTGGCGAACTCTCGTAACCCAGACAAAGAAAAAATACTCAAGCAAACACCGAATAGCCCAGAATCTCAGGCGACACACAGAAGTGTCGCCAATTTCAAGAACAGTAATTGATTGAAGTTATGACGAAATTGGAAATTGCATTTCAATTTCTAACCTCTGGTTAACTCTGTAGCTCTCTTAATACCAGTGCAGGCGGAACAGTTACCGTTTTACGGCAAGCAAATGCCCCCAAAAGACCAATAAAGAATGCGCCTAAGATTGGCCCAAACACCCATAACAATGGATGTATTCTGGAAGTCGCCTCAAACACTAATGATTGAAGAGCAAATAAAATAAGTTCGGCACCGAACGCAGCGAGTAAACCCGAGGCAAATCCAAGTAGGGAAAACTCCAACCATAAACTGCCGACAATTAACTTACGACCGCTGCCTAAAGCGCGCAAAATACTCGATTCGTGTAAACGTCTAGCCATACTGGCGCTGACTGCTGCAATCAATACCAAAACACCGCCGAGTAATACAACCCACAAGACCAACTCCACCCCTTGACTCACCTGCGTCACGATGGCTTTGATCCGTTCGATAATCCGATCGATTTCTATGATGACTATCGTAGGGTAACGTCGTAGAAACTCGTTAATAAACCGTTTGTCATCATTGGGCACAAAGACACTGGTAAGATAAGTAGGTGAATAGTCATCTAATGCCCCTGGTGAAAATAAAAAGTAAAAATTGGGTGTTAATGCATTCCAGTCTACTGTGCGAATACTACTAACGCGGGCCTTTAGCTCTAAACCACCCAAGCTAAAGATCAGCTCATCACCGAGCTTAATACCAATTTCTTGTGCGGTACCCGCTTCAACCGATACACCATTTTCTCCGTCAACACTCTGCCACTGATCCCACCATTGGCCTTCAATAATGTTGTTATCTGCTGCCAAAGAGTCGGTCCAACTCAGATTGAGTTCACGACGCAGCGCGTTGGAAAGATCGCGATCTTCTTCGCTAAAAGTTTCGCCGTTTTTACCCACCAAGCGACCTAAAACCATAGGATACAGCGGGTTAAATTCGAATTGCTTAGCGGTAAACTCTTCGATCAACGGTGCTCGCTCATTAGCACCAATATTTAAAATAAAATGATTCGGCGCGTTTTCTGGCAGTTGCAGGCGCCATTCATCGATAAGGCTGGTTCGAACCGTAAATAAAACCATCAGCAACATGATTCCACAGGAAAATACAACAATTTGAGTGGTGCTATGGCCAGGATTACGTTGGAGATTGGAGATTGCTAAGCGCCAAGTACTCCCCACTTTTGCGCCTAATTGACCGCTGGATCGCAGCATCGCTAGGCTTAGGCCAACCGCCACAATTAAAATGGCAATCAGTCCAACAATCACTGTTACCGTTAATTTTAGGTCTTGGCTGTAAATGGCAATTAAAAGAATCACTGCCGACAAGCCAATCAATGCGCGAGTGCGCACACTCAGCTGTTCGATGTTGATTTCTCGGCGTAATACTCGAACCGGTGAAATGGTCGGTAACGGCCAGATGGGTGGAAGTGCAAAACACAGCAAACAAATTAGACCGGTAAAAAATCCTAAGCCGTAGGCTGTCCAAGAAGCTGGCAACAACTCAACACCAAATAAAGACGACAAAGACGACGCAATTAACTGATGTAAAAACTCGCCTGTAATTAAGCCCAGCACAGAAGAGACAGCACCCAACATGAGCATTTGTGTGAAGTAAAGTTTTCTAACTTTTGGCGCTCCGGCACCTAAACTTTTTAGCAACGCAACCGTATCAACATGTTTTTCGGCAAACTGCTGGGCGGCAATGGCAATAGCAACGCCTGCTAATAACACACCGATCATTCCTGCAAGCATTAAAAAGCTTTTACCGCGATCAAGCGCAGAACCGATACTGCGTTGCGATCCTTGCAGGGTTCTGAACTGAAAATGTTCACCCAGCTCGGGCTTAATTCGTTGCTCGAATTCGTCGAGAGAACCGTCCTCACCTGCCAACAACCATTTATAAAAAATCCGACTGCCGGGTTGGATAACACCGGTTGATTCAACATCGGCGTAGTTCATCAATACTCGTGGGCCGGTAACAGAGAAACCCTGTTGCGCATCAGGTTCGTGGATAACGACCTTGCTGACTTTAAAGTCTCTGTTACCTACCGCAAGTGTATCGCCTAGTTCTATATCCAGTATGGGAAGTAATCGCGAGTCAACCCAGACCTCACCGGGCTCGGGAATACCATCGGCAAAATAAACTTCGTTGCCCAGTCCAAACGGCACGTCACTGACTTCCAAATCACCTCGAAGTGGATAGCCGGGAGCAACAGCCTTGATAGAAGCAAGCTGCATGTCATTTTCGGCAAACACCATCGAGCCAAACTGGGCGGTAAAGCTTTGCTCTAGCGGCAGATCAGACACTAAATCTTGCCACTGCTCTGGAATGGAAAATCGACCGGTAATAACTCGATCGGCTGCTAAATAAGCATTGCTCTGGCGCTGTAAAGATCGATCCATTCGATCGGCAAATACGGCGATGGCAGTAACTACAGTAACCGCCAAAACGATAGCAGCCGACAAAACTCTTAACTCACCACTTCGCCAGTGGCGCCACAGAAATTTCGCCGCCAGCTTCCAGTCACTCATTCGCTCAACTCCACTCGAATTTCATCTTCATCGACCGACAAATCGGAAGTAATGGCTCCAGCATCTATGGTGATTTGCCGTAAACAACGATTGGCAAGACGCTGCTCGTGAGTAACTAGGATTAGCGTTGTACCCTGCTCGCGGTTTAGATCAAATAGCAGCTCAATGACCGTGGCGCCGGTGACGCTATCAAGATTTCCGGTGGGCTCGTCAGCAAACAACACCTTCGGCTCACTGGCAAAAGCTCGCGCAATAGCAACGCGTTGCTGCTCTCCACCGGAAAGTTGTTTGGGATAATGGGCAACTCTGTGACCAAGTCCAACTCGTTCCAAATAATTGCGGGCACGTACCTCGGCATCAGGAGCGCCGTGCAACTCTAGCGGCAGCATTACGTTCTCAAGTGCTGATAATCCTGGTAAGAGCTGAAATGACTGAAAGACAAAACCAACTGACTCGGCGCGGACTTTCGCACGGCCTTCTTCATCCATGGCGGTTAAATCCTTGCCGTTCAGCTCAATGACCCCTGAAGTTGGAACATCAAGACCGGCGAGTAGCGCTAACAAGGTGGACTTCCCCGAACCGGAAGCGCCCACAATGGCAACGCTGGTGCCTTGTTCGACTGACAGGGATAAGTTTTCGATGATGGTTAATTGACCATCAGAGGTGGTAACAGTCTTGTTAATTTGCTGGGCTTTCAGAATACGCAAGACCGACTCCTATACGCACTAATTAATAACATTTTTAGTAATAATGACCTATTCAAAGCAAATTACTGTGACTACAGAAACATTCGCCAAGTTCTATATTTTCCTACAAGCAGCGCAAATTGAGGTTGAGCTCTCCATTTACGCATTATTATTGAGTCTATCTAGACTAGCTATCTATAAAGAACTTTCGTCTAATTCGAAAATCAGAATGAAGGAACCTCTGATTAACCCATTTACGTTGCTACAAATGCAAAAGCTCATAAACGAGTCATTCACAGGACTCAAGCAACAAATTCAGTTATCGATAACTCTAGAAATACGAACGTTATGACCAAAACTAAGACTCCCACCAGCTTAATACCGTTGCTATACAAAACCATCATTGGCGGATGGTTGATGTTGATATCGGCAATAAGCAGTGCAGAAACATTGGTAATAGTCGGCGACAGTATTAGCGCTGGTTACGGCATAAACCCCCAAAATGGCTGGGTCAGTTTATTATCGGAAAAACTTCAACTCGAAGAGTCGGGTTATCAAACAATTAACGCGAGCGTTAGCGGCAATACAACCGGCGACGGATTATCACGTTTACCCAAGCTGCTTGAAACCTACTCGCCTGAAATTGTGGTCATAGAGCTTGGAGGAAATGACGGCTTACGTGGTTATCCGCTTAAATTGATGGAAACAAACTTAACAAAAATGATTCAACAATCGAGAGATGCTGGAGCCAAGGTACTATTGTTGGGTATTGAGATTCCACCCAACTACGGGCAGCGATATACCGATGAATTTCGCAACGTCTATCAACGTGTGGCCGAAAATGAAAATGTTATTTTAGTGCCATTTATTCTGGAAAATATTGCAACGCAACCTGATTTAATGCAAAACGATGGAATTCATCCAACCGAAGAAGCTCAAGGTTTATTACTGGAAAATATTTTACCAGCATTAAAATCAGTAATAGCAATTGACTAACATCAAATATGTGCTAACGAAATAGTAAAAATATACGCTTAGCAATTTTGATATTTGAATAAATTACGGAAGAGAATTATTTTGAAAGGCGTTTTACGAGAAATAATTCAGCCCATCCATAGGCAATTTATATTCGTGCATTAATATATCAGGCAACACCTGTATACATTTGCTCATCTCTAATTCGAGAAATAACCGAATAACAGCTGTGTTCCAAAGCCCATACAAGAGTTTCTTGCCAGCGCTGTGCTTTTTCTGTATCTGAACTATAAGCCCAAAGGTCAACAACTAATGGTGTTGGTGGTTGAGAACCTTCTTGGCCACTTTCTACCCACTTGCGTTTCAAATCGATATAGATTTTATTCCACACACGTGGTTCTGGACAAATTTGCTGCATGCTGCCCTCCTATAGAAAACCGAAAGTCACAGGTTTATACAGTTGCTACAAATTGGTGGCAGGAATATTAAACGCAGTCAAAATGAAAGGAAAGAAGAAAATATGACAACAATACTTCAAAATGATGACAAAAAGTTAAACGTTCGTTCTTTATTAGATAATTAACCCATGTAAATCAATAAATTAAAAAAAAATTTGAATAAAACCTTAAAAAAGAAAGGATTTAACAAAATTCTGTGAATTTTTTATTGCAACAAAAACAGTATTTTCAATGTATACACATTTGCAATCATTATTTTATCACTAGTATTACTATTTAAATTAAATGCAGAAATTCAAATATGTTTTACCATTAATAAAATAAAAATTAACTCATTAAAAACATACAAGGGAAAAAAGTCTGATAACTACAATCGGTTTTTTTGCATTATTCGCAGCAATCAATAGAAATAAGTTATCGCCATTTTTAAGAGCCTAGTTATAAAAAACCAAGACTCTTACCACCAACAATTCATATCCGATTACCGTTACATCTATCAGTAGTTTCAGAAGGAGCTTATGATTAACTCTTTCATGAGTTAATCAAAGAGCAGAAATGGACGGTGCAATTTTCAATTGCTTTATAATCAATACGAATTGAATTATAGGAACCTCTGATTAACTCATCCATGATTTAATCAGAGGACAGAAATTGAAAATGTGATTTCCAATTTCTTCAC
>NZ_BAAGIC010000025.1:0-36134 GCF_054658315.1 Sessilibacter sp. MAH1 | reverse complement strand
TCCTTTGGCGAGAAAAATGGCCGACTATACCAGCTGACCTCTTTTCAAGAAAATTGCACTTATTATCCGAAACCAAGACATATTACTTCGCAACTTTAATCAATTACTTATAAGAGCAAGAAAAAATGCGGAAGCCAATCCCAAAAATCCTAATGCAAACTTTGAGTATGCAAGCCTATTAGATGAGAGTCAGCAAATTGACTTAGCAAAAAAATACTATTTAAAAGCATTAGATTTAGATCCAGGTTTCACCAAAGCTAAAAACAACCTTGCTCGAATTTACATTCTCAACAACCAAGAAAATCAAGCCATAAATGAGTTGGAATTTTTATTATCTACCAAAAATCTCGATAGCACTGCACAAGTATTCGTCAAAAAAAATATTATCTGGGCTTATCTTAATCAAAATAATTATCTATCAGCGCAGCCCTATTTAGATTCTTTAGTTTTAGATTTTAACTCGGAAGATATCCGAGGTCTTGAAACGATTATTATCTGTTTGACTGAGTTATCTGATTTAGTTAAGGGAACAACCTACGAAGACCGATCCCACAATTGTGAAATGCGCTATAAAACACCTGATCGAATATTTATAGAAAAGCAATGGATAGATCGCTTAAACAAGGATAACTCACAATGAAATACATACTAATAGCAATTTTAATATTCAATAACTCAATGTTACATGCTGACGAATATTGGGTAATAAAAACTGAAGGCAAACCAGAGGCATATATAAAAGATTTAAAAAAGCAATTTCCCATACAACTGGGTGATTTTGTAAAACCAGACTGGAAATTAAAATCTAATGATCCATCTCGAATTTCAATCGTGTGCTCTGATGGAGAAATTGGATTAGTGGGAAGAAACCAGACTCCCGGCGAAGTCTGCAACCAACCTAAAACGATTAATTCCGAAGACTTAACAAGATACAGAAACGATAGAGATAAAAAATTTCCAGAAATATTAAGACCAAGATCGGAGAAAATAATCAATCTCTTTCCCATAAAATGGCGATATGAACACAATTCCGAAGTTGATGTATTTATAAAAAATATCGACACTGACGAAGATCAGATTTTTAAGTATCAGACAGGGAAATCCATAAACAAAGAAAAACCTGAACAATCAAACAATAACAAACACTACCAAATTAAAGTCTGTCGCTCTGGAACAACAAAACTGTGTAGTGATAATAATTACAATATCACTTATACAGTTGCAGACCAACAAGAATTGCAGCGTTTATCTTTAGAGTCTAAAACTCTTTCATCAAAATCAAACTTTACCTACGGTCAAGCATATTCCGTCTTATTGTATTTAAACCAATATTATGATGATGCTCTAGATAAACTGGATTCAGAATTTTTACATGGAAAATTATGGGCGAAATATATTGCAGGGCAATCCCATAAAAACAACGCACTATTTGAAGAAGCCGAAGCTTATTTCCTTGTACTAATTGATAGTTATTTAATACATAAATTACCAGGCAGTGAATTAACTGCTATCAACAGCTGTTATTCATTAAAAGAGTTATACCAACATTTTGAGGGGAGTTATGATCAAGTCGATATTCTTAAGAAAAAATACACATCCATTTGCACTAAATATTAAAAATACTATAAATGCTCTGTTAATTTTCACTCTATTCATATTCTCAGCTCATGGTAAAACCAACCCTACTCAAGATGCATATAAATTATACTCTGAAAAAAATTACTCAGAATCAAGGGCTATTCTATACAATCTAATAAATAAGGATGAATACACATGCATTCTAAATAAATCTTCAATAGAAAACTGTATCAATGCCTTCTTAATCTATTACGCTCTTTCAGCATCGGAAGGTAAACTTAAAGATATAAGGTCTAGCATTAATTACTTAACAAAATCCTACGAAACTTTAAGATATATTGATCAAACAATAAATCCGAATAATGAAACGACCAATGGAAATAAAAGTATTGAAGTTAATTCAGAAGCCAACTGGGAGAATGAGCTAGCCAAAGCATTAAACGAATTAGAAAACACACAAGAAGCAGGATCTTTAACCGATCTATTAGCTTTTACAAAAATATTAAACGAACAAAAAACGAACAACACTTTATTTTCGGACGAAAACTTTTGGCAACCCTTTTCACTTTACAATAAAATTATAAATTCACAGTTCTGCGACAGCAAACCATCAATAAACGAAGACAATTTTAACGAGATCATCACTAACAACCAAAATACATACTTCGAAGAAGGTGTTAATAGATTAAATACAAAGCTAAACATCGATGAGTCAAACAACTTATCGATTAGTGATATTCTGATACCCAGTACTCTTGATTCTCTACTGCGATTAATCAGCGCTATCGAATCAACTCCCCAAAAGCAAGGACAGATAAGCAGCCAATTAAGAATAAGCCTAAATAACTGCGTAGAAGAATTAAAACCCACCATTAAATTAGGTATCGAAAAAGCTATTTCGGTTGAAATTGCAGACACTGAAATAATAAGTCGACTGGAAAAATTATCATATCACTCATTATTGGGAATTAGCTCAGCAGATCTAGTACAACTAAAATTTCTTCGAGGTAAATTATTCTATCAAGCTAACGATAAGCAACAAGGTGAACTATTGATGACTGAGGCGTTAAATCAGTTAATCAATAATTATTCATTCAACGGGGAGACTTCAAGTAGCTTCATCAATCAAATAAATATTATCCATCAATATGCTAAAATCCATTGTTCTCAAAGTTGTGATAACGAAACTCGCAAAAAAATTAAAAATTTAGCATCTGAATTCAATGATTTATATGAAAATTTGTCCGCGACCAAGTGGCATATTTTCTCATCAACTCGAAGCTATCTGTCTGAAGAGTCGGAACAGCTTATAAAAGCTTTACCAGGAGGTGCATACTCTGTTTCATTCGGTATATTTGCGGAGTTAGTAAAACAAGTTACAGACAGAATTGTAGAACTAAAATCTGCAGAAATCTATTTAATAACTGGAGATCAAGGTGAGGCAAAAAAAATCTTATTTTACCATGAACTACCTAATGATATCTATGATGAATATACTTTAGCGTATCAATATTACTTATCTGCAAAATGGCATGAGATTTATGGCGAAAAAAATTCAGCCGAAAAATACTGGCTTTTAGCCGTAAATAACTACGATGATAGGTTACCTATATTTGAAAATTATTTTGAGGCTCCACAACTATTTGCTCATAGCACTGCAATTTATGAAGAAGTTAGTGATTTTTACCGTCGTAACGATAATGCTAAAAAAGCTATCATTTATTTAGAAAGAGCGAGAGCATACTCTAGCACGTCACAAAAAAGAACCGACATTGATAGTAAATCGTTGTTAACATTAAAAAACAACATTCTAGCCGATTACGATAAATTACTGAAAGAGGGCGCTAAAATAGACCCCTCAATCTTAAAAAAGTTAAAATATCATGCAAATAAAAGATCGAAAAACTTGCCTCAAGTAAGTGGTATTTTTCACATCGCAGATTATGTTTCATTTATTCCCGAAACCTCTCAAGAACAAAAATACGTATTTGCTAGTAAATTGAATTATTATGAGTTATCCAAACACCAATTCGAATTCAATAAATCCCTGACTAAACAATCTGATTTTTACACATCAGAATTTACCGAAGACGAATTTAACACCATACAAAAGTCTCTACCAGACAATCACCTTGTCGTTGGTATATGGAGAGCCTCAGAAGCGGTTTACGTTTATACTTTCGATCAGTCTTCACTAAAGATCAAGCAGTTTCCTATTAAGGACGGAAAACTGGTTACTATCAATAAACTCTACTCCGACTTTATCGAACCACAATTACAAAAACAGGACTCCGTACCAAAACGAGATCACGTCGTATTTTTAGTCAACAGCGATTATGCACAATTACCATTAGCTGCGATGACAAGTAATTCTAGTGCATTAATAGATATTGCCAGTATCAGCTATCTACCGAAACTAAATTATCTGTATAAATTAGCTCAACAAGACAACAGTAGTAATAAAGCAGTATTCTTTGATTCACATATCGTCGACGCTGTTAGGATTTCATCAGAGAGAGAACAGGCGGCTATTTCAAGTTTGGTATCAACTCAGGTATTTAAATCTGAAAATGCAACTCGAAAAAGCCTGTACAATTCCCTCAATAAAAACTCCATTATTCATATAAGCTCGCACGCTAGTTTGGATATCCTAGATCCAAGATATTCTTATTTTGAACTCAATGATGGACTGGGCCATTCCGACAAGGTATTCAACTATGAGTTAGACTCAGTCTCTTTCGATAGCGCTGACCTAACTGTATTAAATGCTTGCAAAACCGCCGGTTCTTTTAGTGGTTTAATTTATAATGAATTTTTATCGCTACCTCACACAATAATGAAAGCTGGATCAAATTCAGTAATATCTAGTATCAGTAATGTACCCGATGACATAGCAAATGAATTTAGTACGCATTTTTACCAAGAACTATCCGAAGGTAAAACTATTTCGCAAGCGTTCCACTCAACACAGCAGCATCTTCGTAAGCAAAAACCGAACTCAACACAGTGGGCCTATTACGTTTTAAATGCAAATATCAACGGCTTAAATAAAACATACTAAAAATCTATAACCACAAGTAAAAATCCATAAAATAAGAGTTATCTGCGATAACTCTTATTTCGCTAAACCATTACGTTTGAGGTAAAATTTTCAGTGATAACATACCAATCAATTCAGCTTATAAAATCACCGTGAATACAAAACAATACTCGCCACCACTTTGACAACTAGAATTAATTTCCCCCTTCATCGCTTTCTGTTGCATCTTCATTATCAGGCAGATAAACCTTGTCGGTTTTTTTATCGATTGACTGGCTTGAATTAATGTCTTTTTCTTGGCGTTGTATTGAGGTTTGCGCAACGATTGGTTCGCCAAAGTAAAGAGTGCGATGTGGAAATGGTATTTCGATGTTACGTTCGTCGAAGAGGTATTTCATACGACGGTTAAATTCGCGCCCAACGTTCCATTTTTCGAGTGGTCGGGTTTTTATTCGCGCTTTAATGATTACGGCAGAATCGGCAAATTTATCGACGCCAAATATTTCTATCGGCGACAAGATTCGATCTTTAAAGTCGTCATCATTACGAATTTCTTCGTCAATTTCTCGTAAGCATTCTATAACAACGTCGGTATTTTCTTTGTAAGCAACACCAACGTCCATCAGATAAAAGCTAAAGTCTTTGGTGAGGTTATCCACAATCGATACTTCACCAAAGGGTACGGTATGTACGGTGCCGTCCAGCGCTCTTAGTTGCAATTTACGAATCGATAATGTTTCAACCACGCCGGTTCTGTTCGCCACGGTTACTACATCACCTATTTGCAGTAGGTCTTCGATAATTACCGTAAATCCCGTTAAAAAGTCTTTCACAAGAGTTTGGGCACCAAAACCGACGGCGATACCTAACACTCCAGCACCCGCCAAGAGAGGGTAAATGTCTACGCCTATTCCCGATAAAAACACCATGATAAACAACAAACTTAAGGTAAACAGTAATGCATTACGAATAATGGGCATCACGGTATTCATTCGGGCATTGGATTTTAAACTACTGTGCGATGAGACAAATTCCATGGCTGCATTTGCGCTCTCCCAAATTAATATAGCGACAAAAATTAACGCCAATGCTGCTAATATAAACGAAACGATAGCTGTTATATTAATCGCTCTATTAATAAAACTGTCTTCTGGAACATAAAGAACAAAAACAGCATAGATGACAAAAATAAATACATGAGCCTTAATGGCATAATTGACTAAATGCAGTAAAGGAATAAATCTACGTGAATTTAAATGCAAACGTAGGTTCATCTTTTTTAAATGCGATTTAGCGGTTTTATACGCGAACTTTAATATCACTAAGGCAACAATGGTAATGAGCAACAAAGCAGCAAGAACCAACGCCTCCCATGCAGTGGATTCGGGAATATTAAATTCAGATAAAAGATTACTTACGTACTCTTTAAACTCAGTGCTTTTTTCTTCAAAATTAATAATTTCTTGAACTTCAAGCTCTTTGTTGTCTTTGCCTTCTTGCTGCTGCGCGGTTTCTAAGGTTTTTAAGTCTTCAATGAGTTGTTGCCGTTGTTCCGGTGATTCTATCTTCTCTATAAGTTCCGATACGTTGTCGTTATCCTTTTCTTGACTCTCATTAGAACTGGAGGAACTACCCAACAATCCTATTTGAGAAAGGCTCTGAGTTGAAAAAATAATTAATAGTACAAAGAGTAAAACCTTCATCGTTGTCACTTTCTATTTAATTAATGTTTAATTTTCTAAATTAATTACACGTCGCTCTTATCAAATACGACTTATAACACCAAATACAACTTGTAATAGTTACAATGATTAAAATACTAATTTGTAAAAAAGAGATGAAACTCAAAACATCTTTTTAAAAAGCATTATTATTAAACGCCTATATTCATTGTTAACCAACTAAAAGCAATTTATAACCCAACTCTAGACAAACAATTTTTATCATATTTTTCAATAGCTTACTAAAAACAAAAAATTAAACCGTAGATTGCAAAATATCCACTAGGTTTTATTGGCACAGTGCTCGCTTAATACTATTCATCGAAAGCGAAATCTTACTCTAGGAACTTCTGATTAACTCATCCTTGATTTAATCAGAGAACAGAAATTGAAAATGTGATTTCCAATTTCTTCACTATTTCAATCACTTACAGTTCTTGAAATTGACGACACATCCTTGTGTCGCGAGAAACTCTAGGTTAATCAGAGTTTCCTCTATTCAATAAATGTGGGGCTTGCTAAAAAAGCAAAACCCAAAAAGATATTCGCTAATTCACACACTACTCAAAATGATTATTTTGAGTATGGTAAGGAGAACAAAGTTATGGCTAATGCACAGTTTGTATCTGATATTGAAAGTATTCGTAAAAAAGCCAGAGAAGATATTTTGCAAGGGGCTTTAACAAAAGGTTTTAAAGGCGATGTTAACGAAACCATTCGACTTTTAAATGCGGCATTAAGTACAGAGATTATTTGTACGCTTCGCTACCGCCAGCATTACTTTTCTTGCGAAGGTTTAAACGCACAAATAGTCGCCGACGAATTTCTAGAACACAGTAATCAAGAGCAAGAACACGCAGACAAGCTCGCCGAAAGAATTTGCCAACTTGGCGGTTCACCGGATATGAATCCAGATAAGCTCAGTGAACGTAGTCACTCTGAATACACCGAATCAAGTTCGATCAAAGAAATGATTGTAGAAAATCTTATTGCGGAGCGAATTGCAATCGACTCTTACCGTGAAATGATTGAATTTATTGGTGATAAAGACCCAACCACACGCAGACTATTGGAAGAAATTCTGGCGGTGGAAGAAGAACACGCAGATGACCTAGCCGATTTGATGACCAGTTACGCAGTAGATACGAGAAACTAGACCAGCTCTGGGTTAAATAGATTCTAAGAGCAAGTTTCGAGAGAATTTGTAGAAAGATTGAATAGATCAACCAAACTTCCGTTGTCCGTTTTGTTGGTTTAGTTTGGTTTGTTGGTAAGTACCCGCGTATCAATTTACGCACAGCAGTAGCAGTTGTTAGCATGATTTAGCAATAGCATTCTTATTCTGAGCAGCCTTACCCCCTAAAAATTAGGGGGTTTTTTTTGCCTTGAATTTAACAATAGCACCGAATGGGCCAAAAATGTAGAGACGAGAAGTGATTACAAAACTTTGAACAGGTCTTTTTTCAACTTAGCGAATTGTTTAAGTTCGACCATACTCTCTGCCCATTGGGCATAAAGAGCACGAAGCTCAAAGTAATCTTTGGTATCAACAATTTCACGTTTTAGCGTTAAATAACCGTATTGGCCGTGAAAATGACCAATCGTATTTACCATAAAGTTTTTAGCTTTATCAAAGTCTGCGGCAGAGCGTGAGCTGGGTAAAACCACAAGCTCTTGCTCGAAATTACCTTTGCGAGCAACCGGAGCTTCATCTTTACCATTGGTAATATAATTTTCTTGAACTAACCAACTCAGATAGCGCTGCGCCTCCTGGCCAACAGCACCAATAATATCGTCTGTGCTCATTTGACCATTACAAAGAATAAGAATACGGCGCGCCTTCGGATCAACGTTACCCGATCGGGCACGCATCTCGTCAACACCTTTATTGGTTTTCGCGTAGCAATTCATGATTGAAGTCCTTTAAAAATTATTTTTATTTTTTTGGCAACAATTCAGGTTTGTGGCTTTATAAATAAAGAAATAATGCTTTCGTTTATTATTCTGTGAAACACATCATGCAATAAGAAATATCAAAATAGTCTTTTGCAGTCAAACGGTCAGGCGACTTGGAAATGTTAAGAAATGCTGAGGAAACAGTCTGCGTTATAAGATATTTCACTCAATTCAATGTAATAAAACACTAATGTCTATATATTAATTGCGAATAGAAATAATAGAATTACTTTAAATTTGATTTCGAAATATCCAGTAATATTATCGGTGTCTAAAACATTAATTTGTTCAAAGTTTATTTTATTACACGCCAGATAAAAAATTCTCTAATAAATAGCTTGATTGGTAACAATGTTACCTAAAATGTGAATTTTTGTTACTAAACTTCCAGTTTTAGGAAAATGTTGTCTTTCTTCAGCCCGATTGAGGAGATCTTTATGCGTTTAAGTTTAGAGCAAATTGATTAAATATTGCTTAGCAGTTTATTTACACAACTTTTAACGTATCGAGCGGGAGCCGATTTTCAGTAATTGTATTTCTAGCACAATTTATTATTTTTAAAGATGTTAATTTAATAAAATTGAAATTAAATTTATTCGGCTACTATGAATAATATTTTCTACAAAAAGACAATTTTTAGTCACTACTGATTAACGCTTCTAAACTTTAATCTGAGGATAGAAATTAAACACACAATTTTTAATGTCTTCACTATGTCTGTCTGCCACCTACCCTTTTTTGGAATTTGGCAACGCTCAAGTATGTCGCCAAAAAATTCTGCGTTAATCGCGGTTTTCTTTAATAACAACTCAGGTCTAAAGAAATTAACGTGTCTTAAACACGTAAAATATTTTTACCAAATATTCAAAATATAAAAATACAGAAATATCTACCAAAGTATTATGGTTAAAAACGAAGCTAAAAAAATATTTTTTTAGCATTAAATCCGAAACAAAGCCCGTTCGCTGCAAGGCGTGCAATGGCATTTCGACTTATTACGTACGTAGTTTTACGTAGATTTACTGGGTGCTTTTATACCCGATATGCGTAGTTATACTGACACTTTTCGCACTCCTGCCAATTTCGTAAATAGTTTTCATCTATCACAATACCTCTTGTTTCATTGGCGTGATCAAAATATCACCGCTTAAAATAATAACTAGAGGAATAGACATGCTAAAAATTTCTAAACTCAAGCGTTGGCTGATTGCTGGTATTGCCAGCTTTGCCGTTGCAACCAGTGCTCAAGCTGCTGATGACAAGGTTTATCGTTTAAAACTCGCAGAAACCTGGCCAACTAATTTTCCAGTATTCGGTGATTCACCACGCAACATGGCTGCCATGGCCGAGAAGATGTCTGGCGGCCGTTTGCAAATCACTATCGATTCAGCCAACAAGCACAAATCGCCTTTAGGCGTGTTTGATATGGTGCGCGCTGGTCAATACGACATGGGCCACTCTGCGTCTTATTATTGGAAAGGTAAGGTTCCGGCAACCATGTTCTTTACCACCATGCCATTTGGTATGACTGCACCTGAGCAATACGCGTGGTTCTACTACGGCGGCGGTATGGATTTGATGGAAAAGGTGTATAGCGAATACAACCTAATGAGCTTCCCTGGTGGTAACACCGGTATGCAAATGGGCGGCTGGTTCCAAAAAGAAATCAATACCGTTGATGACCTTAAAGGCTTAAAAATGCGCATTCCAGGTTTTGCTGGCGAGGTATTAGCAGAGCTTGGCGCGAAACCAACCAACATTCCACCGGGCGAAATGTACACCGCACTTGAGCGCAGAACTATCGATGCCTTGGAATGGGTTGGCCCGTCTTTGGATTTGCGTATGGGCTTCCATAAAATTGCGCCCTACTACTACACTGGCTGGCACGAACCTGCGACCGAATTACAGTTTTTAATCAACAAGCGCTCTTGGGATCGCTTGCCAGAAGATCTGCAAGAAATTCTTCGCGTCTCTATGCGCGCAGCGTCTTACGAAATGTATATTCAGTCTTACCACGAATCTGCTGAAAACCTAGCGGTTATCGATAAAGATTATCCTAACGTGCAAATTAAGAGCTTCCCACCAGAAGTTATTGAAGCGGTACGCGGTGCAAACACCAAGCTTTTAACGGAATACGCTGAAAAAGATCCTTTAATTAAAGAGATTTTAGATTCACAAGCGCAATACCTGAAAAAAGCACGTCACTGGACCGATGTATCTGACAAAGCTTACTTAAATACTATTGCTAACTAATTTCTAAGTCTCTATCGAGATTTTATCAAAGTAACCTCTGATTAATTTACGGACGAATTATTCAGAGGTTGTCAAATGAGTTCATACTCTGTTGTTTTAAACCTGTTACAACACTTTCTTTTATTGGAGTGGTTATGTTAATTGCTGCCGAAAAAGCACTGAACGGATTTTCAGAAGTGCTTGGAAAAATTGCAGCCGTTTTATTTTTGTTAATGCTGGTAAACGTTTTTTACGACGTTTTAATGCGTTACGTTTTTAATGACGTATCCATTGGCATGCAAGAAATGGAATGGCATCTCTTCTCATCGATGTTTATGTTAGCGATTCCCTATACATTAAAAGCCGATGGTCACGTTCGTGTTGATTTAATTTTTGAACGCCTATCTACAAAATGGCAATGCTTTATCGATATTTTTGGCGGAGTCATCTTACTTATTCCTTTTTGTGTATTTGTTGGTTATTACGGCATTGATTTTACCAAAGAGTCTTTCGAACTCGGCGAAGGTTCGGGCGACCCAGGTGGTTTACCGTATCGATTTATCATCAAAGGTGTTATCCCGTTTGCTTTCTTTGCAACCGCAATTTCAGGTTTAGGACTCGTCGTGTCGCGCATCAATGAATTGCGCGGTATTAAGCACGATCACAACAAGCAGGTGTCGCTATGATCGGAATTATCATGTTCGTTGTCGCCCTGCTGTTATTGCTGTTTGGCTTTCCGGTAGCGTTTACCTTTGGCGGCGTTGCCTTAATTTTTGGCGTATTAGCCGAAGGCCCAGACATTTTTGCCTTTATGCCATTTCGCGTGCAAAGCATCATGGAAAACGTGGTGTTAATGGCAGTCCCTTTATTTATTTTCATGGGTATTGTTCTGCAAAAAACGAAACTCGCAGAACAGCTTCTTGAATCTATGGGTAAGCTTTTTGGTGGCGTGCGCGGTGGGCTAGCCATTTCAACGGTATTGGTTGGCGCCTTGTTAGCCGCCTCTACAGGTGTTGTTGGTGCTTCGGTTGTGGCAATGGGTTTAATTTCTTTGCCGGTAATGCTCAAGTATAACTACGACAAATCACTTGCCTGCGGCACTATTTGTGCGTCAGGCACCCTTGGTCAGATTATCCCGCCATCAATTATTTTAATTATTTTAGGCGATGTATTGGGTATTCCCGTTGGCGATCTTTTCCAAGCTGCCGTTGGCCCGGGTTTGTTATTAATTGGTGTTTATGTTGTATACATTCTTATCTACACCTATTTAAAACCAGAATCTGCACCGGCGCTCCCTGTTGATGAAAATATCAATAAACGACAAGAATACTTCAACGCGCTAAAAGCTATTGTTCCACCGCTTGCACTTATTTTAGTGGTTTTAGGTTCTATCTTCGCCGGTGTTGCAACACCAACGGAATCTTCGGCATTAGGTGGTATTGGTGCTGTTGTTTTGGCCGCAATTTACGGACAATTCAGTTTTAAAATGCTAATGGATTCGGCCTTAGAAACCGTTAAAATTACTGCCATGGTTTTTGCAATTTTGTTAGGTGCTACGGCGTTCTCAATGGCGTTTACCTATACCGGTGGCGATTATATTGTTGAAGAAATTCTAACAAATTTACCGGGCGGTGCGACTGGCTTCTTAATTTTGTCGATGTTAGCGATTTTGATATTAGGGTTTTTCATCGATTTTGTTGAAATCAGTTTTATTATTGTACCAATTCTTGCACCGGTAGCAGATGCATTGGGCATTGCACCCGTGTGGTTTGCCATTCTAATTGCCATGAACTTGCAAACATCATTCTTAACACCGCCATTTGGTTTTGCTTTGTTCTATTTAAAAGGTGTGGCACCACCAGAAGTAAAAACCACCGAAATTTACAAAGGTATTGTGCCCTTTATTTTAATGCAAATAGCCGTACTTATTAGCATTATGTTATTTCCAGGCCTTTATGGATTGTTATAGAGATTTTTTGTAAACTCACTACAAATATCGCTACTAAATACAAAAAATACTTTTAAATAACGCGCAATTTCATACCTTTCTTTTTGTCTTTATCTTTCCTGAAACTTGCCTCTACTCTTTTGAGTAGAGGTTTTTTTGCGTCTAAATATTCAAAACCCGCCTTAATTTAAACACCCGTTTAATATTTAATAACCCTTCTATTCACTAAAGCAGAATATTCAAATTATTCGATCTAAACACCACTCAAGACTTCTTTGTGTTCTTAAAAAAACGCCACTATAACTTTTGAGACACTCTTTCTTATGTAGCTGAAAAAATTGATGAATCAGTGTTTTCTTATCAAAAAATTAGTGAAAAATAATACGGTTAAAAACTTTGGCATAAGCTTTCGCTGCCGATACAAGCAACTGTACAAAGATTTATACGCGTCTTTTTAATAAAAACTAATAATTTAGGAATGTAAAAAGTAGGTGGTTCCAAGTTTACACTGGTTACTGTCACTACATATACATAGAAGTAATTAGCACCCAGAGCACAACTTAAGAACTCTACTATACTGATGACACCAACGATTTAATCTCAATCTAGCTGCCTTAAATTATGAAATTTCATTCTATTCAAGTCACAATCGCTGTAATTGGTGCCCTTTGTTTAGTTGCCACATCGGCAACATTAGTGACATCTGGGGTTATAACATCAAAATCCACACAAAAATTGGTATCTGATCAAGTTGAAGAACAAGTCAACTCGATAACCTTGCAAAATCTTCAGAACTTATCTGGACGTTATGCAAAAGAAGTGGGCTCCAGTTTTGATCTTGCTTTCGACGCCGCCAGATCAATGGCGATATCATTTTCGTCGGCGTTATCAAGTGAGGGCGAAGTTGGATCCATTAATTTATCGCGAGATTATGTCAATGATGTCTTGCTTAATAATTTGATCTTTAACGACGGTTTTAACGGCACCTATTCTTGTTGGGAACCGAATGCTCTCGACGGTAATGACAATCAATTTAAATTAGGTTCTTTGTTTCAAACAACCTCAGAAGGCAACAATCCCGAGTCGGGCCGTTTCACGCCTTATTGGACACGCTCCAAAGATGGAAATATTGGCGTGCAACCATTGGTTGAATACGACAGCGAAGAAAACCACCCCAACGGCGTACCCAAAGGTGGCTGGTATCAGGGACCTAAAGCCAACCGTTTAGAAAGTATTCTTGGTCCCCTACCTTATGTGGTGCAAGGCGAACAAGTTTGGCTGGCAACCATGTCGGTACCAATTGTGATTGACGATCGGTTTTTAGGTGTCGTAGGTGCCGATTACAATCTTGACTTTGTGCAGCGAATCGCCGAAGAGGTTGATGCCAAATTATTTTCTGGAGCCGGACAAGTCGCTATTATCAGTGAAAAAGGATTATTGATCGCCGATAGTGAACATCCAGAATTAATCGGTAGCTCATCGCAAGAATTATTTAAAAGTAATTATCAAAAAGTTCTTGAAACCATTAAATCGGGCAAAGAGTGGATCGAATCTAACAAAGGCACCGGCCATATCACGGCTTTATCTCCCATTACCATGGGGAGATCACAAACCTCTTGGTCGATCATGCTGAAAATTAACGAAAACATTGTATTAGCCAATGCTGAAAAACTTCAACAAAGTATTGTTGAAGAAAATAATTCGGCGACTTTCAAGCAAATTGCTGTCAGCATTATTATTTCTATTATTGCGCTAATTGCTCTTTGGATTGCCGCAAGATCCATTGCCAAACCCATTAAGCGAGCCGTAGATTTGGCAAAAACCATCGGCTCTGGCGATTTATCGAAACGTCTAAACTACGACGCGGTAGATGAAATTGGTCAGCTCTCAAATGCCTTAGATAGCATGGCTGACAGTCTGCAAAAACAAGTAGAAGTTGCCGAGCGCATTTCAAAAGGTGACCTTACCCAAGATGTTCAACTGGTTTCTAACCGCGATCAATTGGGCTTAGCCTTGCAACGCATGGTTGCTAATCTCAATGAACTGGTCACCCAAGTTCAGCAAAATGCTGCCTATATCCAACAAGATGCCGGTCAGGTTGCAACACTTGCTAGCGATATGTCAGAGGGCGTAGCCAGCTCTGCGGCTTCAACATCGGAAATTAGCTCAACCATTACCGATATGGCAAGACAGATCTCCGAAACTTCGAAAAATGCCGAGCGCACCAAACAACTCTCTTTAGCGTCCGAGAAAACCGCTAAGGATGGTAACGAATTAATGTCTGGCTTAAAAAGTGCCATGGCAGAAGTTGAAGCTTCAGGCAAAGAAATTACCAATATCATTCGAGCCATTGAAGACATTGCCGAGCAAACCAATTTACTCGCACTAAACGCTGCCATTGAGGCCGCCCGTGCCGGTGAGGCGGGTCGAGGTTTCTCGGTAGTGGCTGACGAAGTACGAAGTTTGGCCGCCCGCAGTTCTGAAGCCGCCAAGAGAACCGCTGAATTAATTCAGCAGTCGAGCAACCGTACGGTGCGCAGCATTGATTTAACCGATCAAACCTCGGCAGCGTTAGAAGAAATTGTAACCAGTGTGGTTGAGGTGTCGTCGCTGGTTGCCGATATTGCAAATGCATCCAGTGAACAAGCTCGCGCTATCGACCAAGTCAATGACGGTGTTACGCAAATCGATTCAACCACACAAAGTAACCGCGAAGGCGCCGAACAATGTGCTCGATCAGCGGATAAATTAATGTCACTCTCGGAAGACCTAAACAGTTTGGTTGGTCGATTCTCAGTAAAATAAGATCTATCGGCTGTAGATGGCACACTTAATCTACAGCCGATTTTTATTCATAATACAATTAAGGAAACTCTGCTAATACTACACCACGGTTTCACGCTTTTCTTACAATATCTTCTCGTCTTAAAATGGCTTTAAAGGCCTGCCATAAATTGTAATTTTTATTCAATCCGCATCAAAATTTTAATCGTTATTCCCACAAACAAGTTGCTAGTGTTCATATCAAGATAGGCGTCTTATACTGGCTATTCGTTCTATTTGTTAGCAAACTATTATGTTTAACCTACAGATTTCATTAAAAACGAAGATATTGCTATTAACAATTCTACCGTTAATAGCTCTGTCGGGAACCATTAGTTGGATGTACCAACAACAAGCCAAAAGCCTCTCACAACAGCAGGCGGCAATTTTTGAAGAAACATTATTGGAAGAAAAAAGAGCAGCGCTAAAAGATTATGTTGCCCTGGCCATGAATTCTATTACACCCATTCTCGAAGCATTTAAATCAGGTTTGGAGCCATCGCTGGCGCAATATCAGGTAAAACAAATCATTCGCGGCTTAAGCTACGGAACCGACGGATACTTTTTTATTTACGACGAAAACGGTACCAATCTAGTTCACCCCACGCAACCGGAACTTGAAAACCGAAATTTAATAGGATTTCAAGACGAAAGTGGTCAGTATGTTATTCGCGAATTATTACGAGTCGCACAAAAAGGCGGTGGATTTCACAAATATATTTGGCAAAAACCCACCTTAAATTCTGAACGCCATAAATTAAGTTATGTGGTTATGATTCCCGAATGGAACTGGATGATTGGAACGGGTTTATACGTTGATAACATCACCGAAGAAATTACCACCATGGAGGCCAAGGTCTCAGGCAACGTTCGCAGCAGTTTTTTAGCGGCCACGCTATTATTAATAATCACCCTTGCTCTGGTGATTATTATCGTTATTGGTGTGAATATGCACACCGCACAACTGGCCGATCAACGCTTACAAGAATTAACCAGTCGTTTCGTTACTTTTCAAGTAATACAACGCCGAGGTTTTGCGCGAGATCTGCACGATGGCATTAACCAACTTTTAGTATCGACAAAACTTTGGCTCAATATGGTGGAAAAAAAATGGGGCCAAGAAAACGCTCTTGATCTATTAAAAAAAGCCGAAGATCAATTAAATATTGCCATCCAAGAGGTTCGAAGAATATCGCACAGTCTACGCCCCATGTTGCTCGATGATCTCGGGCTAGAAACCGCGCTGCACGAATTATTGGATGAGTTTGAAGAACAAACCGAAATACCCGTTAATCGTCGCATTCACCTACCCAAAGGCGCCTTACCAGACGCTTTAGAAATTACCATTTATCGCGTCGTGCAAGAAGCCATTACCAATGTGCGAAAACACGCTCAAGCAACTCAACTTACACTCAGCATTACCACCTCAACGCAATCCATCAGCTTAAAATTGGGTGATAATGGCAACGGCTTTTCTCCCGAAGAAGATTCAAAAGGTATTGGTTTAATGAACATGCGTGAACGGGTTGAATTGTTAGGCGGTAAATTCAGCGTTTCTAGTCGAAAAGAAGGTGGTACACTGGTTAAAGCCTTGTTTGAATTGAACCCAAAAGGTTTGAATAAAACCAACGATTTAGCACAATTATAAGTATTAACAATAGGAATCTCTGATTAACTTAACCTTAATTTAATCAGTAGATTCAATAAATATTTTACGTTAAAAGAATAAATTGCATGAGTATCGACTCTACAGTAACCATCAATCACTCTAAACCAGAAATAAAATTAATTATTGCCGACGACCATCCAATGGTTCGCGATGGTTTAAAATTCAGTTTAGAAAGCGAGTCTTTTATAAAAGTTCTTGCCGACGTCTCGAATGGTCAAGAAGCTTTAAAGTCGGTTTTAGAGCTAAACCCCGATGTGGTATTACTGGATATTTCTATGCCGGTAATGACCGGCCTAGAAGCCTGCGTAAAAATTCGTGAACAAGCTCCAGCAGTGGGAATATTAATGGTTACCATGCACGACAACCGTGAATATATCACTCGGGTTATACAAGCAGGTGCCTCGGGTTATGTTTTAAAAGACGCGCCACCCGAAGAACTTATTCTTGCCGTGCAAACCGTGCATCAAGGTGGAACCTATTTTAGTTCGAGTGTTGCCAAAACTTTATTCAGTGAATTTGGTAATACCCAAACCACATCCAATACCGTAACCGGTTTAACGGCACGTGAAACCGATGTATTAATCGCGTTAACAGAAGGCTTGGGTAACAAAGACATTGCCAAAAAAATGAATATATCCGTTCGTACCGTAGAAGCGCACAGACTTAAAATTAAGCAAAAATTAGGCATTAGCAGCTCCGCCGGATTAATTCGCTATGCTATAGATCATGGTATTGGTGTGTATAAATAAAAAATAAGAATCTCTGATCAATTTAACAATAGGAAACTCGGATTAACCTAGAGTTTCTCGCGACACAAGGATGTGTCGCCAATTTCAAGAACTGTAAGTGATTGAAATTGTGAAAAAATTGGACATCACATTTTCAATTTCTGCCCTCTGATTAAATCAAGGATGAGTTAATCAGAGGTTCCTGTAAGCCATAAAATCACAGATAACATTCTTAAAAAATTCAACATTTAAAAAAATAAATAAGCCATTCATTTGGCTGTAAATTTTTCATACATTCTCCAAATCACTTAATCGATTACTAAAAATCACCGTTAAAAATGTTATTGACATACAATAACTCTCGTCTAATAATCGCCGTCACATCATTATTGCGTCTTGTCGGGGTGCCTTTTTTTAAGGCTGAGATGGTTGATCCAAACCCGTGAACCTGAACAGGTTAGAACCTGCGTAGGAAACAAGATCTTCGTATCTTCTGTCACACCATGACGAGTCGCATGCTGGGTAATTTTTATCAAATGAAAATACTAGGCTTAAAAGCATGCAAAATTCTAAACGCAATGACCAAAATCTGTGTGATAACGCACAGTTAACGATTTCAGCGCAACCATTTCCAAATTCCACAAAAATTTACGTAGAGGGCAACCGCAAAGATATTCGCGTTGCTATGCGTGAAGTGTCGCTAGCGCCAACGCATTTTCGCGATGGCTCACTGGAAGAGAATTCTCCCGTCAAAATTTACGATACCTCTGGTCCTTATTCCGATCCAAACAGTAATATTGACGTAAAAAAAGGCTTAAATTCGGTTCGTGGCCAATGGATTTTGAATAGAAGCGATAGCGAAGAACTTGCAGATTTCACCTCAAAATACACCTTAACGCGCAAAAATAATATTGCCTTAGAATCGCTGCGTTTTAATTTACAAAAGAAACCGCGCCGTGCAAAACCCGGTAAAAATATTACTCAATTACATTACGCTCGCCAAGGCATTATTACGCCCGAAATGGAATACATTGCCATTCGAGAAAACCTAGCACTTTCACAACAATGCCTTAAAGACGCGCAAAAAAATCAACACCCGGGGCAAAACTTTGGAGCCAATACTCCACAGTACATAACTCCAGAATTTGTGCGCAGTGAAGTGGCTGCGGGCCGTGCGGTTATTCCGGCCAATATTAATCATCCCGAATTGGAACCTATGATAATAGGTCGTAATTTCCTCGTAAAAATAAATGCGAATATTGGCAACAGTGCTGTTACCTCGTCTATTGAAGAAGAAGTTGAAAAATTAGTATGGTCTACCCGCTGGGGTGCCGACACGGTAATGGATTTATCCACCGGCGATAATATTCACGAAACCCGCGAATGGATTGTTCGTAATTCGCCGGTTCCCATTGGCAGTGTTCCCATTTATCAAGCACTCGAAAAAGTTAACGGTATTGCCGAAAATCTTACCTGGGAAATTTTTAGAGACACATTAATTGAACAAGCCGAGCAAGGCGTAGATTATTTTACAATACACGCCGGCGTATTATTACGATATGTACCCATGACAGCGAACAGAATTACCGGCATTGTCTCGCGCGGTGGTTCAATTATGGCGAAATGGTGTTTGGCACACCACCAAGAAAACTTTTTGTATACGCACTTTGAAGAAATTTGCGAAATTATGAAAGCCTACGACGTGACATTTTCGCTGGGTGATGGCTTACGACCCGGCTGCATTGCCGACGCCAACGACGAAGCGCAATTTTCAGAACTTAAAACGCTCGGTGAATTAACACAAATTGCTTGGCAGCACGATGTGCAAGTTATTATCGAAGGCCCCGGCCATGTACCCATGCACATGATTAAAGCCAACATGGACGAACAATTAAACCATTGCCACGAAGCTCCTTTTTACACTTTAGGACCTTTGGTTACCGATATTTCACCGGGTTACGATCATTTTTCTTCGGGCATTGGTGCGGCGATGATTGGTTGGTATGGCTGCGCCATGCTTTGCTATGTTACCCCTAAAGAACATTTAGGGTTACCCAATAAAAACGACGTTAAAGAAGGTATTATTACCTATAAAATTGCCGCCCACGCCGCCGATTTAGCCAAAGGTCACCCAGCGTCACAAATTAGAGATAACGCGTTATCAAAAGCACGTTTTGAATTTCGCTGGGAAGACCAATTTAATTTAAGCCTAGATCCAGATCGAGCACGCGAATTTCACGACGAAACGCTCCCCAAAGATGCCGCAAAAGTCGCGCATTTCTGCTCTATGTGCGGCCCTAAATTCTGTTCAATGAAAATTACTCAAGAAGTGCGCGAGTACGCTAAAAACCAGAATAATACCGTTATCGACGAGGGTTTCGCGAATATGGCTGAAACCTTTCGTTCTCAAGGCAGCGAACTCTACAAAGAAGTTTAATTATGTTTGACGCGCTCAATCATCAAGCAAAATCCATTGGTATTGTTGGTGCAGGTATTCTAGGAAGACTCATTGCTTGGCAATTACAATCTCTAGGTTTAAAGGTGACCTTGTTCGATAAAGATCCTATCTTTGGCGGAACTGCGGCATCTTACACCGCTGCGGGAATGCTCGCGCCCTACTGCGAATTAGAACATTCCGAGCCCTTAATTTACGACTTGGGTCAACGCAGCCTCGAACTGTGGCCAAGCATTGTGGAATCATTACAGGCTGAGAATTTTTTTCATCAAGCCGGTACGCTGGTTATAGCACATGCTCAAGATCAGAGTGACTTAAATCATTTTAATCAATTATTAAATCAGCGACTGGGTTCTTGCGATGATTTGGCGTTTTTAAATCAACACCAACTGCAACAAATAGAGCCAGAGTTACAACACAACTTTAAGCAAGCAACCTATTTAAAAAACGAATCGTGGATCTACACTCGCGAATTTCTCGACATAATTGCCGATCAATTACTTGCCAATGGTGTTGTTTGGCATGGCCTTTGTGAAGTTATGCATGTTGATAAACGAAAAGTCATTACCCAAAAACAAACCTTTAATTTTGACTGCGTTGTGGATTGTCGTGGCATGGGTGCCAAACTCGATGTCCCGCAATTACGCGGTGTTCGCGGGGAATTACTGTTTATTGAAGCACCCGATGTTAATTTTAAGCACATGGTGCGTTTAATGCACCCGCGCTATCGATTGTATTTGGTGCCCCGTGATAGTCATCGATATATATTGGGTGCAACGCAAATAGAAAACGAAGATTACAGCCCAATTAGCGTGCGCTCGGCTCTAGAATTATTATCGGCACTCTATTCAGTTCACCCCGGATTTTCAGAAGCGCGAATACTCGAAACCCGAACAAATTGTAGACCAGCCGTATTAGACAATCTGCCTTTTATTCAAAAAGCCGACGGAATTATTCGAGTTAACGGTTTATATCGCCATGGATTTTTAATGGCACCAGCGTTGGCCGAGCACGTAATCGCAGACATAACGCAACAAGCGCCACCCCAAATTATCGGCAGTTTATACCGATTAAACGACCAACCTTTATCACATTCACGCTATCGAGAATCCGTGTGACCAGAATCATTTTAAACGGCGAACCCAAAGAATTTGCAGACGTTAACAATTTAGATGAGCTTTTAAATGCGATAACCGATCTTCCGCAAAACTTTGCCACAGCAGTAAACATGACTTTTGTACCAAAATGTAATTACAGCAGCACGGTGTTACATGATGGCGATGAAATCGAATTATTGGTGCCCATGCAAGGAGGATAACCTATGTGGAGTCTTGCAGATAAACAATTAAATAGCCGATTAATGATTGGCTCGGCGTTATATCCGTCACCACAAATAATGAAAGACGCTGTAGTCACTTCGGGCGCAGAAGTAATTACTGTTTCGATTCGCAGACAACTCTTCTCTAATGTAAACAACGTTTCTTCCAGCTTAAACAATACGTCATCGAACTTGAATAACAATTATTGGCAAGCAATACAATCTTTAAATCTAAATATTTTACCCAATACCGCGGGCTGTCATACGGCGCGAGAAGCAATCACTACCGCGCAAATGGCTCGTGAAATTTTTGGCACACATTGGATTAAACTCGAAGTTATTGGCGACGAATATACCTTGCAGCCAAATCCGTTCGCGTTAGTGGAAGCTGCACAAGAACTAACACAACAAGGTTTTGAGGTTTTCCCCTACTGCACGGATGATCTTGTAGTTTGCGAAGCCTTAGTTAAAGCGGGATGCAAAATTTTAATGCCTTGGGCGGCACCCATTGGCACCGGTAAGGGTTTAATTAATCTCTACGCGCTAAAAAATCTTCGCGCGCGTTTACCTAACGTCACCTTAATTATCGATGCGGGTATTGGCGCACCCTCACACGCCACACAAGCGATGGAACTCGGCTATGATGGCGTTTTATTAAATACCGCCATAGCACAGGCGGCTGATCCCGTACTCATGGCAAAGGGATTTAACGCCGCCGTTTTAGCCGGAAGATGCGCGTTTGAAGCAGGAATAATTCCTGAAAAAAATATTGCCAAACCCAGCACACCCGTTTTGGGAACGCCTTTTTGGCATCAATAATTTATTGTCATTATTATGTTAACACCCACACATTCGTTTAAAACTTTAACTCAAAAACCGGTTGTACTGAGTATCTCCGGTAGCGATAGCGCCGCCATGGCCGGTGTACAAATGGATAACCGCAGTTGCCAAGCCTTGTCCGTTCATTGCGTTAACGCCATTACCGCGGTAACCGCACAAAATAATCACGAAGTTATTGCTATAAATGCCGTATCGGTTATTGAGCTAGAACAACAAATTCAAGCCGTATTACCGCTAAATCCACAAGCCATTAAAATCGGCATGCTTGCCAGTACCGAGCAAATTGATTGGTTGAGTGATTTTTTAGCTCAGGAAGAAATTCCGGTAATTTACGATCCAGTCTTGGCAACCAGCAGTTTTTATTCCGTTGCTAATAACAGCATTATTTCGTTAATTAAATCCAAAATAATTCCCCATGTAACGATAATTACACCGAACCTAGCAGAGGCACAAGCGCTCACCGGAATTTCTATACACGACGATTCAACGACAGAACTCGCCGCAATAGCTTTGCAAAAAATGGGTTGCCAATGGGTTATTATCACCGGTGGTCATCGCAGTTCTAATTGGGCGTCGGATTTTTGTGCGGGGCCAGATACACAATTTTGGTTACATAATGTAAAACTGGATAATAAGAATCTTCGCGGTAGTGGTTGTTTTTTCGCAAGCACTCTAGCAGCAACCATTGCCCGAGGTTACGATGTTCGCGATGCATTGGTTATCACTAAAATGTGTGTGCAAAATGCAATAGAAAACGCACTAAAAGTTAATGGTAATATGGGGTGTTTAGAACCCAATGGTTTTCCCACCAAAAATTGGCCAGAGTATTCTGAAAGAACTTCTAAAAAAACTTCTAATGGCTTCGCAATAGAACAAGGTTTTCCTTCTTTCACAGATCACAACGGTGAACAATCGCTGGGTTTATATCCCATTGTTGATCGCGCTGTTTGGTTAGAAAGATTATTACCTTTGGGTGTTTCAACGATTCAGCTGCGCATTAAAGATTTATTTGGTCACGCATTGGTTGAAGAAATTACCCAAGCCATAACCATAGCCAAACGGTTTAATTGTCGGCTGTTTATAAACGATTACTGGCAACTTGCCATTGAACTCGGCGCCTATGGTGTGCATCTTGGCCAAGAAGACCTTGCCAACGCGGATTTATTGGCAATAAAAACCGCTGGATTACGGTTAGGAATCAGCACTCATAGTCATTGGGAAGTTGTTCACGCTAAGGCATTTAAACCGTCTTACATAGCGTGCGGGCCTATTTTTCCAACCACCACAAAAACCATGCCTTGGGTACCTCATGGCATTGAAGGTCTTAACTATTGGCGCAGTGCTATTAACGATTATCCGCTGGTTGCGATTGCAGGAATTGACGAAACAAATTTTCATACCATTGCCGAAACCGGAGTTTCGGGCATTGCCTTAATTACTGCGATTACAAAATCTCCAAATCCAGAAGCTACAACTCAAAAACTGTTAACTATTTTTGAAAGTGCCTCAGAAAAGATCTCGCATCATCATGCCAAATAAAGTGTTTAATTCTGTAAATATGACGCTGTCCGAACGCGAACAGGAGCGCTATCAACGTCATTTGCAGCTGAAGGGATTTTCAGAGTCTGGACAAAAATCACTTAAAAGCTCAAAGGTATTAATTGTTGGTTTGGGTGGTTTGGGTTGCCCAGCAGCACAGTATTTGGTTGCCGCAGGTGTGGGCCAGATAACCTTATTAGATGGGGATCTTGTCAGCCTATCGAATTTGCAGCGGCAAATACTTTTTACAGAAGATGACCTTGGCAGTAATAAAGCGGTAACGGCCAAGAATCGTCTTAAAAAACTCAACAGTGATATCGATATTTTTGCGATAGATCAGTATTTAACAGTAGAACATGCGTTAAGGTTAATAAAAGACGTCGATTTAGTTCTTGATTGTACCGATAATTTTTCAAGCCGTTATTTAATTAATGATATTTGTGCTTATTATCAAACTCCATGGCTTTACGCGAGCGTACTCGGCTTTAATGGCCAGTTAGCGTTATTTAAATCGGGACAAGGTTGTTTTAGGTGCTTATTTCCACAAGCGCCAGCAGATGTTCCCGACTGTAACCAAGCGGGAGTTTTAGGTGCTGTACCCGGAGTATTAGGTAGCTTGCAAGCCGTACAGGCGCTACACTATTTAAAGGCAAAGCGTACCTATTTTGAAGGTTCAAATGGAACGCAGATGTTGCAATTTTCTGCACAGACCCCATTTGATTTAAAAACCATACAAATGCAACACTCACCGCAATGTCCAATGTGCACCGGTGGGTGGAATTATCAAAATTTTCTTAAGGACTACCCAAAAATCATGAGCCAAGATACGAGCAATCTAATTATTTCTGCCGTAGAGTTCGTAGAGTTTGTTAACAACCACAGCCCCGTTTTGGTTGATGTTCGTGATCCGCATGAACATCAAGAACGAAATCTAGGCGGCATCAATATTCCACTTACAGAATTAAAAAACAAAGCGTTAGATTTATGGAATAAAGACGACTTAATTTTGGTGTATTGCCGCAGCGGCAAGAGAAGCTTAATGGCCGTCAACGAACTTCTTGCCTTAGGTTTTGATAATGTCAAAACGCTATGCGATGGTATAGATGGTCAACCCAAATAAAATAAACTCTAACTAACCTAGAGTTTCGGCGACACAAGGATGTGTCGGTAATGTTATGAAAAACAATTGATTAATATTGTGAAAAAGTCGGCTATTGTATTGTCAATTTTTTGACTTCTACTTTTTGAGTTCTGCTTTTTAAATTCTATTTTTTGAGCTCTAAATTAAACCGCTTACCCGTTAATCGGAGTATTCAAACAACCTTCCCCCAAAATTGACCATTGATTAACTAATCGCAGTCAATGTTTTGCCTTCGTCTTTTCACTTCCGTATGGCTTCTTCGAAGACGAGTTTGCACTAGCCGCTCAAATTTTAATATTGGTAATAATTATTCCGACTCACAGCTGTTACCTTTATTTAGATAATATTATAAGAGTCACTTTTTTATTATTGTTTTTCGGAATTTCTAATCCGCGGACGAGCATTCATTAGCGCATCGGCTATATTTTTAGTTATCCCTAAGAATAACGTGGCCTAAACAAATACGGTTATGATGTCTCTACTCAATAATCTAAACTTTCAAACTAAACTGGCTATTCCTTCGGTTGCAATCGGAATACTCGTTATACTGTTATCTGCATATTGCATTAGAAGCAGCTTAATGATCGCCGAAGATAACAATGAAATAGCCTCAGTTTTTATTGATTCTATCGAGCTTGGTTTAAATGCCGACAGAGATTTGTATCAATCCCTGACGGCAACACAAAACTTTATTGCGTTAATGGGTTTGGGTGATAGAAATTCTGCCGCAGCTGAAAAAGCAGATTTTGAAGAAAACGCTCAACAAGCCTACGATCGCATGAATAAAATGCGCGGCTTAATGAAAGACCACCCTGAAATTGAATCGTCTATCGCTACTTTTGAAAGAGACTACAAAGCCTGGTACGAAAAAGCCAGTCAGGTAATAAGCCTAGCCGAAAAAGGTTCTACTCGCCAAGCGCAGGAACTAAATACCCGTGAAGCAAAAACGCTTTTTGAAATATTACGCAGACATTACGACGTAAGCGTTGAAGTGGTAAAAAATATTTCTGAAGAAGTTGCCAATGGCGTGGCTAAAAGTACCAATAATCAAGAGATTATTCTCATAACCGCTATGTGTATTGTTTTGTTTGCCGTTGCTGCAAGCATTTATCTATCACCTAAATTAATTACTGTACGTCTAAATACGCTGATCAATGTTATCGATCAAATCAGTCAAGGTGATGGCGATTTACGCGGTCGTCTTGATGACCGTGGCAAAGACGAATTAGCCGTATTAGCTAGAGCTTTCAACTCGTTAATGGGAAAATTACAGCATTTAATTAAAATGATTCAGAATGACTCGGAAGAGTTAGAACATACCTCAAATTCGCTTAACGGCTCGACGATACAAAGCGAGCGAATGACTTCAACTCAAAATAAAAATCTAGAGCAAATCGCCTCTGCGGTTACCGAGCTGAGTCATGCTGTGCACGAGGTAGCGGGCAATTCACAATCGGCTTTATCAGAAACTCAAAATGCGCGCGATAAGGCCACAGAAAGTCGAACCATTGTGGATGATACCGTTGTGAGCGTAAATAATTTATCGAACTCGGTAAATAATGCCGCACAGGTAATTGCAAAACTTGCCGACGAATCCATGAACATCGCCAGCGTTTTAGACGTGATTCGTGGTATCGCCGAGCAAACCAATCTACTGGCTTTGAATGCAGCCATCGAAGCGGCGCGAGCCGGGGAACAAGGCCGCGGTTTTGCGGTGGTTGCCGATGAAGTTCGCACCCTAGCCAGTCGCACCCAGCAATCCACCGAAGACATTCAACGCATGATTGGCGGTCTAAAAGGCGGTGTAGAAGAAGCCGTAGGTGCAATGCGTGCAGGCTCTGATCAAATGTCGAATGTATTGGCGATGTCTGAGACCATTCAAGCCGCATTAGTTACGGTTGAACAAGCCATTAATAAAGGCAGCGAAATGATTTATCAGATCGCCTCTGCTACCGAGCAACAAAGCTCTGTAACTGACGAAATTACCAAAAACATAAATACCTTGCACGATATTGCGCAGGAAGGCATTGGAAATATTCAAAATACCCGCGAGGTTGCCGATAAAATCGATCGCATGTCGCGCGCGTTAGCAGAAACAAGCGGTCGCTTTTGTTGTTAACTTTAAAACCTCTGATTAACTCATCTCTATTTGAATCAAGTGCGAGCAGGCTCTAAAAAACTGCTCGGTTTACCTCCACGTCTCATTGTTTTTTTAACACTAAAACAATTGTTCCCAAAATCAACTTTCCTAAATTCATTTCCACCCAAAATCATCTGTTTTTGCCTCTTTGTATAGAAAACGCAGCGTTCACAATTTTAAACTTTTAGCATAGCTTTATCGGTTTTGATAATCGTAAGATGGTTACAATGCTCGGCAACTGAGGATTAACAATGACTACTCGATTATTAACTGTGCTATTACTGTGTTTACCTATGACTCTTGTTGCAGAGCCGAATGCTAAAGACCAAATTGTAGATTTGCCCGGCTACGCTTTTAAATATTCAGTAACCACTACCGCCAGTAAAGAAACCATCTGGCAATTATGGTACGACGTAGAAAACTGGAAATCTTTTGATGAGCGATTAATTTATTCGTACCTAGAAGACGGTTATGAATTTGAAAACGGAGCCATTGGCTATTTAAAAGGCAAGGGCACACCCTCGCGCACTAAGTTCGAATTAAAAAATATTCAACCCGGCGTGTCGTTTGAAGAAGAGCTAAAGCTACCGCTCTATCAAACGGTATTGTTAAAACGTTATTTTGAACCTTCTGAAGACAGCACTACTACCTTTACCCACGAGGTGGTTTTTCAGGGTTCGCTGGCGTGGTTGTTTACTCTATTTCTAGAAGGGCCTTTTAAGGGCGACATTATTTTGGTAATGAATAAAATGCGCGAATTGGCAGAGTCTAAACAAGACAGTGATCAAGATTCAAAGAACCTGTGATTAATCACCGGATTCATGCTGCGTTAATCCGGTGAAAAAATATCTTCTATTTTTAAATTAAAATACTGCGATATTTTAAAAGCCAGCGGTAGGCTCGGATCATACTTACCGTTTTCTAGCGCATTAACGGTTTGTCGAGACACCCCCAACACGCTGGCCAATTCTGCCTGAGAAATCGATCGTTCGGCTCTTAGCTCTTTTAAAACATTTTTCATTACTGGTACAACCTGCTCACCAGAGGCGTGGTCAATCCCCAGCTCACAATCATAAAAGGAAATATCCACACATAAGGAATGTGCGGCAAACCGGTATTTTCTAAAAAACCGTAGGTAAACGTAGTAAGACCCACAATCACAAAGCTTATGGCAAAACTCATTAACTGAATGTGTTTTTGCATCTCGTCCAGTTGTTTTAACCCCCGCAACACAGCAACCGTTACCATAATGGCCGGAATAATCGGTAATACGGCAATTACATATCGCCACGGGCTATCGCTAAAGCTCGGCAATAAGGTCAGGCTGATCATTAACATCACAGTGTACAACGCGATACTAACGCCAAATTCTACGGCCTGTTTTTTTGAATACAGCATAACCATCCTCTTTTCTAACCAGCCAATATTAATCCATTGATGTAAAGCAAGCTTGACACACAGTATGAATAATCTTCTTTCATGTCAAGCTAACTTGACATTTGATCGGGTATTTTCAGTAGTTAGTTAAAAAATAGAATTAAATGAGACTTTTAATCTCAACTTAGGAGTTGACTCCATAAGAATACACGCGTAAAAAGTCTTTTAACGAGACATCAGGTCTCAGTTTATAAAAATAAAAACATCAGCAGAGTAAACTCTATGACCAGTCGACTGATACTCCCACGAGTCATGCAAAGTGGTGCTGGCGCGTCCAAAGAATTACCGGCAATACTGAAAGCCTTTGGCTGCCAAAGACCGTTAATCGTTACCGATAAAGTGATGGTATCTTTGGGTTATGTCGAAACCCTTGGCACCTTGCTATCTGAGAACGACCTTACCTACGCGGTGTTTGATGACACAGTGCCCGAGCCTACCGAAGATTCCATTATTGCTGGTGTTGAAATCGCCAGAACCGGCATCGACGGCGCGCCCTTTGACTGCATAGTTGCGCTCGGTGGCGGCAGCCCAATTGATTCCGCCAAAGCAATTGGCATATTGGCGAAATTTGGCGGCACCATGCGTGACTATAAATTCCCGCGCGACGTTGCCGAGCCGGGCTTACCGGTTATTGCCATTCCTACCACCGCCGGAACGGGCTCTGAAGCGACGCGATTTACCATCATTACCGACGATAAAAACGACGAAAAAATGCTTTGTGCTGGTATTGGCTTTATGCCCATTGCCGCATTAATCGATTTTGAATTAACCATGAGCGCACCGCCCAGAGTCACCGCCGATACCGGTATAGACGCGCTTACCCATGCGATGGAAGCTTACGTGAGTCGCAAGGCCAATGTGTTCAGTGATCAACAAGCGCTGGCAGCCATGCGTTTAATTGGGCCAAACTTGCGTACGGCGTATTTCCAACCCGGTAATCGCCCCGCCCGCGAAGCCATGATGATGGGGGCAACTTTGGCAGGTATTGCATTTTCGAATGCTTCGGTAGCCTTGGTGCACGGCATGAGCCGCCCTATTGGTGCGTTTTTCCATGTGCCGCATGGCCTGTCGAACGCTATGTTGCTACCGGCAATTACAGCGTTTTCTATTTCGGCGGCACCGCAGCGCTATGCCGATTGCGCCAGAGCTATGGGCATTGCGACACAACAGGATAGCGATGAACTTGCCAATCAAAAGTTACTCACAGAACTTAAGCAACTTAATGAAGAATTATCGGTACCCAGCCTTGCAGAATTTGGCGCCGATAAAACGCGCTTTTTTGAATTACGAACACTAATGGCAGAACAAGCACTCGCCTCTGGCTCACCGTCTAACAACCCTAGAGTACCAAGCATCGACGAGATGGTGGCGCTTTACGAACAAGTTTGGAATCAGGAGTAATCCCATGAAAACCCTTAGCAATTTTATTAATAACGAAGCTACCCTAAGTCAATCCAGCAAAAAAAGCCCCGTCTATAACCCGGCTACTGGCGAGCAAATCGCCGAAGTTGCGCTATCGACCGTAGCAGAAACCCAAGCTGCCATTGGCGTTGCCGAAGCAGCGTTTGCTGAATGGTCAAAAACCCCAGCGGTAATTCGGGCGCGCGTTTTATTTAAATTTAAAGCCTTGGTTGAAGACAACCGCGACAAGCTTGCCGAGCTTATTTCTATAGAACACGGCAAAGTATTTTCGGATGCCCAAGGCGAAATCACCCGTGGCCTAGAAGTGGTTGAATTTGCCTGTGGCATTCCGCACGCATCCAAGGGCGAATACTCCTTAAACGTAGGCAGTGGCATCGATTCCAACACCCTAATGCAACCCTTAGGTGTTTGCGCGGGTATTTCACCGTTTAACTTTCCGGTGATGGTACCCATGTGGATGTTCCCAGTAGCAATCGCCTGCGGTAACACTTTTGTGATGAAACCGTCTGAAAAAGATCCTAGCTCAACCTTGTATTTAGCCGAATTACTGGCCGAAGCCGGTTTACCTGCGGGCGTATTCAACGTTGTGAATGGCGACAAAGAAAGCGTAGACGTATTACTGACCGATCCACGCGTGCAAGCCGTAAGCTTTGTTGGCTCAACACCCATCGCCGAATACGTTTACAGCACCGCATCGGCCAATGGCAAACGCGCCCAAGCACTGGGTGGTGCCAAAAACCACATGGTAATCATGCCGGATGCCGATCCAGATCAGGTCGTAAAATCTCTTATGGGCGCAGCCTACGGCTCTGCGGGCGAGCGTTGCATGGCAATCTCTGTGGCGGTTTGCGTGGGTGACGATGTTGCCGACAACCTAATTACCAGCCTTAAAGACGAAATCGCACAGATGAAAGTTGGCGCTGGTACCGGTGTAACACCAGAACCACACATGGGACCAGTCGTTACCAAAGCCCATCAAGAAAAGGTACTGTCTTACATTGATTTAGGTGCAGAAGAAGGCGCAGATTTAGTGGTTGATGGCCGCAACTTCACCGTAGACGGTTACGAAAACGGCTTCTTTGTTGGCCCAACCTTATTTGATAAGGTCACCAAAAACATGCGCGTTTACCAAGAAGAAATTTTTGGCCCAGTACTTTGCGTGGTAAGAGCCAAAGACTTTGATGAAGCCTTGCAACTGATTAACGATCACGAATTTGGCAACGGCACATCAATCTTCACTCGCGACGGCGATACCGCACGTCAATTTGAAGAAAACGTAAAAGCAGGCATGGTTGGCGTTAACGTACCCATTCCTGTGCCTATGGCATTCCACTGTTTTGGTGGTTGGAAACGCTCTATATTTGGCCCACTGCACATGCACGGCCCAGATGGCGTTCGCTTCTTTACCCGCATGAAAACCATCACCAAACGCTGGCCAACCGGTATTCGTGCTGGCGCAGATTTTAATATGCCAACCATGAAATAAATTAACCTAGCGTTAAATTGGCCCAGTAATTCTGGGCCGATTTTTATCTGCAAAAAAATTAATCGCATTTAATCTTAAAATACGTTTTAGTATTGCGTAATAACTGCTTTCTATTATCCAAACCGTTACACATCAGAATTAATCTGAGAAAGAAATGACCGATAAAACGTCCCGAGAAAAAGGCTCTTCCATTACCCGCGTACTGGAAATTATTGAAGCCATCGCCAAAGCCGAACGCCCTCTTTCTGCAACCGATATTTCTCACGAGCTAGAAATTCCTAAAGCCTCTGCACACAGACTCGTGCAAACACTAGAAGCCGAGGGATTTATTCAAACCAACATGCGTGGCAACTTAGTACCGGCAAAACGTTTAAGCGATATTGCCTTGGGCGTATTGGCCAGCGCCAAATACAAAACCCAACGCCGGTCTATTTTAGAAAAACTCGCCGCAACCATTGGTGAAACCTGTGGAATTTCTTTGCCAGACGGCACCGAAATGATTTATTACGACCGCGTACAAGCCAACTGGCCATTGCAAGTCTACCTACCTATTGGCAGTCGCGTACCCATGTACTGCTCCGCCGGTGGTAAAACCTATTTAAGCCAACTGCCCATGGCAAAATTAAAACGCGTAGTAGAAAACCTACCTCTTGAGCGCCGCGCAAGAAATACCATTACCGACCCGTCACGGCTTTTAGAAGATATTTTAAACATTCAAAAAACCGGTCTTGCCATCGATAACGAAGAATTTGTTGACGGCATGGTTGCCTGCTCCGTTGCCATCAATGTTAACGACAAATTTCACGCATCCTTATTTTGCCACGCACCCGTAATACGAAAATCGTTAGAAGAAATACAACAACTGGCGCCCGTTTTAAAACAAGCCGCCGAAGAAATTACACATTTGTTGGAAGAAGAAGACAGCTGGGATATTGATCAGTAGTAGAGCAAAACATTCAACCGCATAATTTCCTAGTAATTACTAGGAAATTAACATGTCACCCTCTGAAACACTATCGCTAATATAAAACATAATAACCAGTATTGGCGGCGCATTTTTAGTATCCATCCTTTGCTTACCGTTTTTAAAAGAATATCTATTAAATAAAATAAAGCACAAAGACCTTGTGCAACTCCAACAAGAAATAGAATCCTTAAAACTTCATCATTAAACAGAAATTGCAATTAATAGCAAACCAACTACCTATCGTAAAATAAAATAAGTAATTCACCTGCATAACCACTGCAATAAAACATTTAAATTTCAATACAAATAATTTAATTTCAAAACCTAATTAAACAGTCGATTATTTCATTAGTTAAAAATATTTTACCAAGTATAAAAACCCATCAATTTAGGTATAAAAATTAACGCCTGAAAAACACAAAAAATGATATTCGCGCCAAACAAACTGAAACGTTGACGCAACAAAGGTTTCAAGATAGCTTTAAAAAATCTCCCCAAATAGGTACCTCTATGACGGTAGCTTTGGGAAAACGTCGTTAAGTAAATCATTAACTGTTAGGAATGATCAAAGATGATTCACAACTGGGAAATCCATGTTGAAGCAGGCTCATACTACCCAAGTTTGTCGGATCATTTTCCGGGAGATGATATTTACCTTTCCTACAAGAATGAAGATCATTGCGGAATGCAATTTTCTGCCTTTTCTCCACATATTGATGTGCTCACGGATGGGCAGGATGTTGGGACAAGATTGTTCAGCCTCCAGCTTCTTTTAAATGGGGCTCTTCGTTTAGAGTGGGGAAATTGCGATTTTATGCCAATATCTTTTCATGGGTTTCACAATCTTAATGGGAATAATTCTTCGCATCAGTTTAATGCTCCCGTAGAGGAATACCCTTTTAAGGCCGGCAGCGAAAACGCGCCTAGGCCAGCACGGCGTAGAGATCCCAAGCAAAGGCTCTCCTCTTACCTTCTTTATCTTTCAAAGTCAGACGAAGCTGTTAGAAATATACTCTTTCTTGTAGGCATGTTATCTACAAATACTCCAATTGAAAAAATACTGTCTTGGGGTACGCTTTATAAAATTTTTGACTGCGTAAATACCTACGCCGGAGACGCAGCATTAGATACATCTGCTTTCGCCGATCAAAATGATATTAAGAGATTTACCGCAGCTTGCAATAATATGAGCATTATCGGCCTCAATTCTCGACATGGGGCTAGTAGTAACACACCACCAAAACGCATCATTAACAACTATGATGAAGCTCAAAGTTTAATAATTGATATGTCCCGAAAATTCATCTGTGCTTACATCAATGCTAAGAATTACTGACAAGCCGCTCAAACGCCAAAACAAAAACAGTGTTTTTGCTTTGGACTCACCACTACGTGGATCGCCGCTTATTATGTCTTTATTTTTAAAATGAAAAATGGCCGTATAAAAAAGAAGTTAAATAGCTATATAGTAAAGGCAAGTTTATCTAATATTGCAAAGTCAACCAGAAGGGTTTTCTTCAATCATCTAAATGCGTCAGTAGTAGAAAGAGGTTTCTTTCATGTAGATCAAATGTATGGCAGTGGCAGCGGTGTTTTAATTCGTTACAACAATACATTCTTTCTACTAACAGCAAGGCATGTTATAAAAAACAATATCCGAGGAGATTTTCAGAACGAATCTGCATTTTGGATCACTTCAAAACTTCAAGGAAAGTGGGAGTCCCTTCATGACTTTTTAATGCCAAAGAAGATTTGGAATATAGGAGAGCTAGTTTCATTAGATGTTGAATATATTGATGTTTCAGATGTATGCCTCATTGAGCTTTTTTATCCGGGTAAACATCATTTTCCAGATCATTATATTGAGATTAAGGGAGCGACAAGTGTACTTACAAAAAAAGATTATTTTGAAGGGCAATATCTTTTGGTGACTGGGTATCCATTCGAGAGAAATACCTTTGATTTTACACCTGTAAGTGACGATATTACTCATACGACATCCATAGCAAGACACACAATCCCTGGCACTTATGTTATGGATAGAGATGTTGGCTTCATCTCATTCGAAATGGTAGAAAGTGATGTCCGGCATGAAAATGTAAATGGTATGAGTGGCGGTGCAGTTTATAACGTTCAACCAAAGGCCAATCAGATAAAACTGGCAGGCATACCGGTTACCGCAGGAGACAATATATGCAGATTCATCCCTAGCTACATTTTTATTGATGCCTTGCTCAATTATCAAGATAGTAGTTCTACAGTTGTTGATCCTGTCGTATTAAATCCTCCACCTCTGGAAGATCTAGCAAAAAGTTTATTTGAATACATGGTGCGGTTTGATCCTAAATTTAAGGACATTAACATCTAGCATTACAATCATAACACTTTGTTAGTCTTGAGCTACTCATCATTTGGTTTTTAACGTGAGCATTATAACTATTCTAGCGTTTTATCAGTTGTAAATTTTAGGTTTTATGCAAACTGAAGGTTCTCCCTCTTGGTGTTTTTAAGTAAAGTACTAAATTGTGGTAGCTAATTTTTAGTAAAAGGTAACTTCACGCTAGGCAGTTTTGCTCGTCGCGGTTTTGATTATCAAAGTGGATATGTAAAGTCTAGTAGTTTCGTTTTCCGAGGCTTAATTTGGTAAATTTGGTCGCATAAAGTAAGGTAACCCAAATGTTTGGTAGTACACTTTTAGCGCTGCATAATAGTTACTATTGTACTTGTTCTAACAAGTTGTTCTTATTCGTTCCGGCCACAAAAGACATGGCCTTCACCGGACGCGCTGTCGCACGCCGCAAAGCAAAGCGTTAAAAATAAAAACACTAAGGGGAATTAGTAATGAAAACTATCGAAAAATTGCTAATATCGAAAGGCCAGCTAGATCGTATTTATGTCGGCAATTTAAAGCTATATCTTTGGCGATCTCTTCATAAAAGCGCGAAAAGTAAAAACCCATTTTATCCAGATTTTGAAGAGCGGGAAATAAGAGCTGGTGTGTTACGAGCCCCGGACATTGAGGTTGTCAAGTTGGCAAGTGGCACGGAAATGGTGAAATCCGTCCTAGGCCAGGGAACATCATTGTTTGACCGCCCCGGTGCATTCGGAGAAAACAACTGGACATACTTCGAAATACCAGTAGGTACGGAAATACCAAATGGTCTGATTATCACAAAGGATAACTATAATAAAAGATTTAATGCTACTCACTACTCCATCAGCCCCAATTATGACATGCCTAAATTCCAGTTTATCCAGCTTTTGGATGCGCTTGCGCGGAATGCTGAGTCTCAGAAAAGGAAGTTAAGCAATGGCTGAATTAGAATTATCAACGATTTTGGTTAGTATACAATCTGTTCAAAAACAAATTGAGTACTTTGAAGGGCTACTTGCATCAGAAACAGTTAAGGATAAGGGCGAAATTCAAGAGTTACTACTGTCTTATGATCAAGCAGCTGAAAATCTCAAAGAAGTTTATATGTCTAAGCGTTCTTCTGGGAGTAATTACCCTGAGTATGAATCTTTGATTAAAAAAAATTTGTAACAAGAAAAGCCAGGCAACGATAAAAAGCGCGCGCCTGCTTTGAACGTCATAACTCAAGGAGCAAGAATGGCACTTGTAGTGGTCAATTATTTTCATACCACCCTGTAGGAGGTTTTTATCATTTAAATGCTTTCTCAACTTCAGCTGGTG
>NZ_BAAGIC010000024.1:21115-43595 GCF_054658315.1 Sessilibacter sp. MAH1 | reverse complement strand
TTATAGGCCATTTGTAGGTTCCTTTGTTTGGGGCAGTTTACCCTACAAGCTGGTACGAGATTATTAAACCACTACACCCAATGAAACCATCGAGATAGGTGCGGTGTGTGTTGATTCGAATTTGAATGTTCTTGGCGAGTTCTGCCAATTTATTCAACCAACAGTTAATCCTGTTTTATCTGAATTTTGTATTCAGCTGACTTCCATTATCCAAGATGATGTGAATTCAGCAGAACCATTCCCCGTGGCTATAGAAGCGTTTAAACAATGGATTCAAAGCTACGGAGAAGAATATATTTTGTGTTCTTGGGGCAATTACGATCGAACTCAATTTAAAAACGATTGTGACTTGCATGGTCTTGATGCGTCTTGGACGAATTCACATATTAGCCTCAAGCATCAATATGGCAAAATTAAGGGCATGCGACGTCCCGCGGGAATGAAGGCCGCTTTAAATCGTGAAGGTTTCGAGTTGGAAGGCGTTCATCACAGAGGTATTGATGATGCCAGGAATATTGTAAAGATTTTTACTAAGTATTTTGATGATTGGAATTTTAACGCCGTCTATAAAGCCAAATAAATTCTCCACCAGAGTTTCCTATAGGAACCTCTGATTAACCTAAAAATATTTAGATTATTATTTGAGAATACCGTTTATCAATGAATAATCTAATATAAAAATAAAACCTTTTAGAAATGTCTTTGGTATTCCCTTCCTTAGTATCGATTACAGCGCTAATAAATAGCGTTTCGCGACCACAATATTTATCAATGCATACTTAGTCATTATGGCATCTGCATTTTTCTTCAAACTTTTATAACGCACCTTCTGATAACCAAATTGACATTTGAGTATCGAAAATAAATGTTCAACTCTTGGTCGTATGCTGGATTTGTATCGATTGGCTTGATTGTCTTTGTTTGTTAAAGGCCGGTTACGATGCGCTCTTTTATGCGTAAAATCTTTCGCGTTCGGTGCGATAGAATGAATTCGTTGCTTCTGGCCTGCATAGGCACTATCACCGTAAATTCTCTGCTCATTACCATGCAATAAGTTATCTAATACTTGAGAATCGTGAACTTTCGCTGTCGTTACTTTCACGGAATGAATGAGTTTGGTCTGGCTATCCACACCGATATGAGTCTTTAATCCAAAGTACCATTGATTTCCTTTTTGGGTGGAACTCATCTCTGGATCGCGTTGTTTCCCTTGATTTTTGGTGGATCGTGCTGATTCAATGATTGTGGCATCAACGATGGTGCCACGGTTTAATGTAAGACCATTTTCAGCCAAGAAAACATTTACTAATCGAAATAATTCCTCACCTAAATTATGGCTCTCCATGAGGTGTCTAAATTTACAAATAGTCGTTTCATCCGGAACAGCTTCTTGGTTTAAATCAATCCCCACAAACGCTCGCATAGACTGAATATCGTAGAGAGCTTCTTCTGCTGCGGGGTCGGAAAGCTCGAACCAATGCTGGAGGAAATGGATACGCAACATACGTTCGATTCCAATGGTGGGGCGACCGCCAGATTTAGAAGGTTTTGGATAAAAGGGTTCAATCACCGAACATAATTCTGCCCATGGCAGAATTTGATTCATTTGCTCAAGAAAGATCTCCTTACGAGTTTTCTTGCGATACTTTTCAAAACCATTGGTGTTCAGTGTTTGTTGTTTCATGATCAAACCGTTTTATTTACAGACGAGATATTATGGCAGATCTCAGAGGTTAATCAGAGGTTCCTATAGTTTAATGGGCTCTTAGAGTTTATTGAATTTTGTTTTGGCTCTTGTATATTGATAACCCATGTATAAAGTAAGTAAGCGGTTATGAATATTGGAATCTATATTTATCCCGAAGCCGAAGTTATGGACTTCTCTGGACCGTTTGAGGTTTTTTCTACCGCTAGCCGCATCGCTGATTCTGGTAACACTTTTAATGTTTTTCTGGTCTCTGAACATTGCCAGCCGGTACCCGCACGCGGAGGCTTTTCGGTTAACCCGCATTATTCAATTTTCAATCATCCGCCGATAGACGTGTTAATCGTTGTCGGCGGCGTGCACACGCAGCAAGTTAAAAATCAAACGATTATTGAATGGGTAAAAGCCGTCTCTCAAAATACCAAGATTACGGCATCGGTTTGCACGGGGGCTTTTATTTTAGCTGAGGCTGGTTTGTTAGCCGGGCTTTCTGCTATCACTCATTGGGAAGACCTAGCCGATTTTAAGCAAGATTATACGACAGTGACGGTGGTAGAGTCGGTGCGTTGGGTGGATGTGGGCAAGATTGTAACCTCGGCCGGTATTTCTGCCGGAATTGATATGAGTTTACATTTAGTATCGCGATTGGCCAATTTGCAATTGGCCCAAAAAACCGCTCGACAAATGGATTACGATTGGAGAACAACCACTTTGTAGCGAGTGTATTTTTGTCGTAATATCTGAATAATCTAAATCTGTTAACAAATGAATTTGGAAAGAAAATGCGTTTAGGTGTTATTTATTTTTCGAAAACCGACATTACCGAGTCCCTGGCTAACGCTGTTATAGACGGCGCTCTAACGGTAGCTGGTACAGAAATCTATAAACATAGAATTGTGGGTTCTGAAATCGAACAGGGTCGTTACGCTAATAATGCCGTAATTGATGAGCTCTCACAATGTGATGCTATTGTTTTTGGATCACCAACCTACATGGGTAGTGTTTCTGCGCAGTTTAAAACCTTTGCAGATGCAACCAGTGAGTTGTGGTGTGACCAGAAATGGTCGGGAAAACTAGCCGCTGGTTTTACATGCGGCAGCGCAATCAATGGCGATCAATCGAGCACGTTACAGTATTTAATCACCTTCGCTTGCCAGCACGGTATGCTGTGGATGGGAATAGATGCTGCGCCGGGTTATCGCGATTTTGGTATTAACCGCATGGGATGCCAACTGGGTACTGTGGCTTATTGTCCTGATGGACAAATTCATGAGATTGATCTTGCAACGGCGAAATATCAGGGAAAAAGAATCGCAGAACAACTCAACAAAATGGGTAAAGCCTAAATTTTTACATGGATCTACAAGCTGTAGGAATCTTTGATTAAATCAGGGTAGATAGAATTCGAGATTCCTATCGTTGTGCGTTGTTGATTATATTCAATCCGAGGTAGGTATTTGCGGGGTGTTTTTCTCGAAGTGTGTTTTCTGTCGCATTATTTTTTAAATCGCTAATTTTAAAGCGTTGCTTTTTAAAAGAACTGTTGAATAGCAATGTTACTTCTAAGGCCGCATATAAGAAACACATAACGATTCCATCGTTAATGATTATCTAAAAATCGATTACCATTTTAGTTGCTCGTCAATATAGCGATGATTGATCTCAAGCTAATTTATTCATTTATCCGAGTTTTACACCCAATACCATAATTTTAGCAATTCTTTAGAATTTAAAGACTTTTGACAAGTTACGCGGTAAAAATTTGATTTTTGTTTAATTCGTGTATTCAGCAACGCTTTTTTAAGAGTTTTCTTAGTCAACATTTAGATATCGATTATAGTCTAAATGTGTGGTTTTTAATGCTAATTTAATTCCCTCCTTACCTTCTTTCCTATAAGATAAAGTTCTTATTTTTCAATAAGGTGTCACTAAAGAACTGAATAATATTGCACGATATACATAACTTTGCGTTGCTGATCTTTGGGTTGTCATTCGAAAGTGTTAGATAGCGTGCGACTGGATTTTTCGACAAGGAGAAAATAATGTTCGCTGTGTTATTTTCAGACAATCTCGCCCCTTTCTATGACAATATCTTGTCGTTGCCAACGGTATTTTTTACATTTTTCCTATTAGTATCCGTTTGTATATGGCTGCTTACATTTGTTGGTGTCATCGGTTTTGACAGCATGGAAGTGGATATTCCAGGAAGTGAGTCTGCTGGTACCGATAGTTCAATAGGCCAGGTTCTGGGCGGTTTATTAGGAAAATTGGGCCTTTCTGGAATTCCCATTACCATTACTATTACCTTGTCTTCGTTAATAGGTTGGTTAATTTCTTATTATGTGTCTTATTTTTTCGTGAGCTTACTGCCCGAGGGGATTATACGTACTCTCGTCTCACTGCCTTTAGTGGTCGTTTTAGTGCTGGTATCGTTGATTGCAACCGCAACGGTGCTGCGTCCCTTTCAGCAATATTTTGTTCCGGGTGAGCAAAAAACCATCAAAAAAATTGTTGGTATGATTGCCTCTGTTAGAACTTCAAGAGTGGATGCGAATTATGGTGAAGCATTATTAGACGACTCCGGTGCAGGATTAATTTTAAAGGTTCGCTGTTTTGAGCCTAATGATATTGCTTACGATGATAAAGTGGTTATCTTAGACTATCTTGAAGAGCAAAACGCGTATCTTGTGGTTCGTGAGTCAGAGTTTCGTTCGTAGTTCAAGCATCGACGTACAAGCTTTGTAATGGCCATTATTTAAAATAACAACAAGTGTTTAAAACCTATCTAAATTAGGAAATGGAGCCATCCTATGGTTGATTTAAATCAGTTTCTTCCGATCTTGATCGCGATTGCAGGTGTGATTGGATTTCTCATTGTTATCGCAATATTTTTTAAATCCTTTTATTACAAGGTAGAACAGGGTACAGCGTTAATTGTTAACGATATGTCGCAACACCCCAAGGTTCACTTTACCGGCGCATTTGTATTTCCGATTATTTACAAAAAGGAGCTTATGCGAATTTCGTTGATTACCCTAGAGGTTGATCGACGAGGCAAAGACGGGCTGATTTGTGCCGATAATATGCGTGCTGACATTACCGTTGCTTTTTATCTACGTGTGAACGAAACCACCGAAGACGTATTAAAGGTTGCTAAATCTATTGGTGCGAACCGCGCATCCGATAAAGACGCGGTAAATTTATTGTTTAATGCAAAGTTCTCTGAGGCGTTAAAAACCGTAGGTAAACAAATCGATTTTGTGAAGCTCTTTGAAAATCGCCAAGGCTTTCGCGAAAAAATTATTGAAGTTATCGGTAATGATCTAAATGGCTATGTATTAGAAGACGTTGCGATCGACTATTTGGAACAAACGTCTAAATCATCGCTTGATCCTTATAATATTCTCGATGCAGAAGGTATCAAAAAGATTACCGAATTAACTGCCGAGCAGAATATCAGAACCAATATTCTTGAGCGTGACCAAGAGTTGGCGATTAAGAAAAAGAATGTAGAAACCGCAGAAGCAATGCTTGAATTAGAGCGTCAACAAGCCGATGCAGAAGCTAAGCAGAAACGTGAAATCGCAACCATTCAAGCCCGTGAAGAAGCAGAGACCAAAAAAGTTCAAGAAGAAGAGCGTTTAAAATCGGATTCGGCGAAAATTTCGGTGGATCAAGACCTAGCCGTACAAACCGAAAATCTGAAACGTGAAGTCGAGGTCGCCGAACAAAATCGTCAGCGTGCAGTGGTGATTGAAGTTGAAAAAGTCAATCGTGCTCGCGACCTAGAAATTGTTGCTCGCGAACGTGAAGTAGAAATTCAACGCATTGAAGCCGAAAAAGCCGTTGAAATTGAGCGTAAAGAAATTGCTAATGTGATTCGTGAACGCGTTATGGTTGATAAGACCGTGGCCGTTGAAGAAGAACGCATCAAGGAAGTTAGAGAAGTTTCTGAGGCATCGCGCGCTAAACAAACACGCGTGTTAACCGCCGAAGCGAAAGCAGAAGAACAGAAGATTGCGCAAATTAAGGCCGCAGAAGCGGAAGAAGTATCGGCGAAGCACAAAGCCGAAGAAATTAAACTGCTTGCAGAAGCACGTTTAGAGGCCTCTGCCAAAGATGCCGATGCCAAAATCAAGCTGGCCGAAGGCTTGAAAGCAGAACGCGCCGCAGGCGGTCTTGCCGATGCGCAGGTATTAGAAGCCCGAGCCATTGCTGATGAGAAAATGGGTATTGCCGAAGCCAATGTAATTCGCGCGAAAGGTGACGCCGAAGCGGACGCCTTATTGGGTACCGGTAAAGCGCAGGCCGATGTTATTGCTGCCCAAGGTAAGGCTAAAGCCGAGTCTGAGCGCGAGCTTGGTTTGGCCAATGCAGAAGTTACCCGTGAAATGTTTAAAGCCGAGGCCGAAGGTTTGGTTGATAAGTTCGACGCCATGAACGCCATGAGCGAACAAGCTCGTAAACACGAAGAGTTTCGTATGGGCCTTGAAACTGCGCTTAAAGAAGCTCTTGCTTCTATTGAAGCCGGTAAAGAGATTGCCAAAGAAAATGCCGAAGTACTGGCAACGGCACTTCAGAAAGCCAAAATCGATATCGTTGGCGGTGAAGATCACTTCTTTAACAACTTTGCTAAGTCTTTATCCATCGGTAAAGCTATCGACGGTTTGGCAGACAAGAGCGGCGTAATCAGTTCAATTATTGATCGTGTGGTTAGCGGTAAACCATTACTCGATTTAGACAATAAAGCATCTAATAAAGAAGACAATTAATCTTTAAGCGCCAGTCCAGCGGTAATTTGTTGGGCTGGTTTTTAGGCCTGGGTTCTTAAGGCTTGGGTTCTTAAGGTCTGGTTTTTTGATTTTGTACTAGTGCCTTATCTTTGAATGGTTACATCTAAAAATACTTTAAGAGCCTCTGATTAACTCATCCACAATGTAATCAGATGTTGGTAATTGAAAGTGTGATTTCTAATTTTTTCACAATTTTAATCACATACGGTTCTTGACGTTGACGACACATTCTTGTGTTGCCGGAAACTCAAGTTTAATCTGGGTTTTCTAAATCTTTGCGGCTTTGATAACTCCAAATTGCACGTCGCTTAAGATATGTTTTAAGCCATAAATGATTCAGAGTTTTTTAATTTGTGCAAAGCTAATTTACACAAGTAATTGACACTAGCCTAATTGACGCAAGCCTAATTGATGCAAGAAAGTGTCCTTATTTTTAAAAATGCTGACAACGGCGAAAAATAGCTCATAACGCTGCGCCAATATTTCAATAGCTATGCTTTGTTTATTCTTAGGAAGAGTTAACCAAAGCGATTTTAAGTCTTCAATTTCGCAAGGATTTGTTTATGTCCGAAGGCACGTCTGTTTCACCAAATTCCGATAACTCAGTTGATACAGCAGTAGCCGAAGGCGGCGCCTACGAAATTATTCGTAGACGATTAAATGATCAAGCCGGTAAGCTCAACGCGTTAACATCGCAACTTAACCAAGCTCGCACCAGTGAGTTTGGTGCATCGGATATGTCGGTTGTTGGTCGTGTACGTGTAAGAACCGAAAATAACTGTATTGCGCGTGATATTGTGCAAGTTGGAGCGCAATTATTATTTGGCTATAACGTTTTTATTGGGCTTAAAAAAGAAACCGAAATTAACGACGTATTTGCGTTATTCAGTGTTGAGAACAACAATGGTAATTACGATATTGTTGAAAACTCCATTGATAAGACCTTTCTTACCGATTCGCGTTTTTCCAGCGATTTTTACGAACTTTATCGTTACTACAAAAACACCAAACTTATTCAGTTGACTACGCGCAACGGCAAGTTGTTGGCGGGCTTTCAAATTGGCGATCGCATTGAAGATGTGCGTGTGTTTCGCTGGGCATTAAATCCTGATGGCACCGTTAAAGAATACATCGATAATCGCGGTGAGCGCGATTTGCAGTTACCACCTAGGTACGACTTTGAATGGGTGGAATCGAGCCGTGACGATATTATTCAGGGGCGTCATCCGCATATTAATATTTTAAATACCCTATTTATTGAGACCATTGGCGGAACCTTCACCGTTAAAGTTGAAAATAATACTGAAACAGGTTTGGGTATTTACGAAGAATCGGTTCAAGAAAAGTCTCAATCACTGAATGACGCAAGTATTGCCTACGCGCAGGTTGGTGATTTAATTCTATTAAAAGTGTTACCTTATCGCGAAACCGTAACGCGTTATTTTGTATTTAACCGCCTCACCGAAAAGGTTCAGCGGCTCGACGCTATTGGTCAGTCTTGTGTTCAGTTACCGGAAGATCACGGATTAATATTTCCCGGTGGTTATTATCTTAATACCGGTGAGTACAAGACTTTTGATCAACCCAGTACGGGCTTAATGTTTAAACGCTCCATTCGTTCGCCCAACGGTGAAGATGTTTTATTTATTTTTTACGAGCCCGTAGAAGGTTTGGCAGGGCTTTTTTCTTACAATTTAATTGATAAAAAACTGCAAAATCCCATTTATGGTCACGGTTATGCTTTAGCCGATGACGGACACATTGTTATTTTCTCCGCCGAAAACGAACCTACGCGTTTACATCCCATGCAAATTTGGAGTACGTCGTTTTCCAGCGCCGAATACGCGAGCCGAGATCAAAATCATCAGTCCGAATTGGGTAAAATCGGTAATGCCGATTTGGTGCGTGGTATTTCTGATTTGTATAGCGTCGCGCGCTTAATTGCCGGTCAACAGCCATCAAGCAAGGTTTACGAAGAGCTCAAAAAAGCCGCTCTAAAGATTTTTGACGACTACTACTGGGTTGCCGATCTTCTACAAGGTGAAATCGATAATCTGTTAAAAGAAATTGCACAGACAGCCGATTTGGTTTTGGACGAGTTCGAAAAAGTCCAAAGTATTCGCGCGCAATCTGCCAAAGCTATGGCCGATTTAAAAGAGCAACAACAACAGCTCATTATTTCTGCAACGCCGGATAACTGGCATTTGGCGCAAGATTTTGTCGAATGTTTGCAAGCCATTCGTACACAACGTGGCCGTTTAATTTCGGTTCGCGAACTGCGTTATATTGATCTTTCAAAGGTTGATCAGTTAACACATGAGCTTGATGAGCTTGAGCAGGTTGTGAACAACAAAACCGTGGATTTTTTGGTTCAAGACAACGCCTTTGAACCCTACACAGAATTGGTTAACGAATACAAAGCTGCCATCGATACGGCCAAAACCGTAACAGAACTGAATCCGGTTATTGAGAAGGTTGAAAATACAGCGTCTGGTTTGGATTTATTGTCCGAACTCATGGCGACCTTAAAAATAGATGATGCAACCGTACGTACGGATATTATTGATCGTATTTCTCAAATTTATGCCTTACTCAACCAATGTAAAGCCAATGCGCGCAATAAAGGTAAAAATTTAGGTTCAGCCGAAGCTAAAGCACAATTTGCCGCGCAATTTAAGTTGTTTTCGCAAAGTATTGCTAATGCTTTAGGTTTGGCAACATCGCCAGAGAAATGTGACGAGCAACTATCGCGTATTCTGGTGCAATTAGAAGAATTAGAAAGTCAATTTGGAGAATTTGATGAATTTCTTACCGAAATATTATCGAAGCGAGAAGAGGTTTACGAATCCTTCGAGGCGCAAAAACAACAGCTGATTCAAGAGCGTCAAAGACGTGCTCAGTCTTTGGCAGACGCAGCAACGCGTATGCTCGCTAATATCGAAAAACGCTCACTAAAATTCAACAATAACGATGAACTGAACACCTATTTTGCGTCTGATGCGTTAAACATTAAGGTTCGCGAAATTGGCGATCAATTACGTGATCTAGACGAAGCCGTAAAAGCTGATGATATTGATGCAAAATATAAGTCGGTAAAAGAACAAGCCATTCGTGGTCTTAGAGATAAGTCAGATATTTATGAATCTGGCGGTAACATCATTAAACTGGGGCCACGTCACAAGTTTTCGGTAAATACTCAAGAGTTAGATTTAACGATCTTACCGCGAGAAGAATCTTTGTATTTCCATCTTACGGGAACAAATTATTATCAACTGATTAAAGACGAATCGCTAAATCAATTAAAACGCTTTTGGAGTATGTCGGTAGAGTCAGAAACCGCGCAGTTGTATCGCGGCGAATATCTGGCGTATTCCATTATCGAACTTTATCAAAACTCACCCGAGTTATCGCTACAGTCGTTATACGATTTACAAAAGAAAAACGAAGAACTTCTAAGTGTTGTTAAAGAGTATTCCAATTCGAAGTACAAAGAAGGCTACGAAAAGGGCATTCACGATACCGATGCCAAAAATATTTTAGTTAAAATATTACCAATCTATAAAAATGCGGGATTGCTAAAGTTTGCTCCGCAATCTCGTGCCTTTGCACAGTTTTATTGGTTTTATTTAAACCAAGATACAACGGTAATGAATACTCAGCTAAACTCGCCGGATGCCTATATTTATTCAACGTGGCAATCAGAAGCAAGCACCGCACAAATTATTGCTAATTTATTTAACGACCAGCGTGCATTAGACGTACTTACCGAACAAATTAGCTCAGCAATGTTGGTGGTGTTTGATAAAACAACGGGCTCTACCGATCAAATTAGTTTAACCGAAGCGGCTCGATTCTTAATTGATGTTTTAGCAGCCGATAAAACCGAGTTTATTGCCAGTAAACAAGCCGGTTATCTGGTTGATGAGTTTAAACGCAAATTAAGTTCAGACGATTATCAAGCGTTTAGTCAAACCTTAAAACATTTATCGATATTGCAACAGTGGACCTACGCCAATAACTGGTTGCAGGCTTTTGTGCGCAAACATCAGCTGGTTAATTTACAACGCTATATTCAAGAAGCCGCGGTCTATTTTATTACGCAGGCTGATTTGTCGATTGTCATTTCTGATTTCAACACCGAGGTTTCTGTAGAAAATCTGCTCGGTGAACATGTGAAAATTAAAAATCAAACACTGCACTTTGCTTTGGATGAATTTCTATCGATCAATCAACAACACCGATCACAAGTTATTCCCGATTATCATCGTTATCTAGAACTTCGCCAAAAACTTATTGAGCAAGAGCGTAAAGGTTTACGTTTACACGAATTTAAGGCACGGCCATTAAGCTCGTTTGTTCGCAACCGTTTAATTAATGAAGCCTATTTACCGGTGATTGGTGATAACTTAGCTAAGCAAATGGGCACCGTGGGTGCGGAGAAACGCACCGATCTTATGGGCCTGTTAATGATGATTTCGCCACCGGGTTACGGTAAAACGACGTTAATGGAGTATGTGGCCAGTCGTTTGGGTTTGATTTTTATGAAAATCAACTGTCCATCGTTGGGTCATTCGGTTATTTCTTTAGACCCGTCACAAGCTGGTAATGCCACCGCCGCCCAAGAATTGGTTAAGCTCAACTTAGCGTTAGAAATGGGCAATAACGTTATGTTGTATTTGGATGATATTCAGCATACGAATCCCGAATTTTTGCAAAAATTTATTTCTTTGTGTGACGGTACACGACGTATTGAAGGTGTTTGGCAAAACGAAACCAAAACCTACGATATGCGCGGCAAAAAATTCTGTGTGGTTATGTCGGGCAACCCTTATACCGAATCCGGTGAAGTCTTTAAAATTCCAGATATGTTAGCCAACCGGGCAGATATTTATAATTTGGGCGATATTCTTGGCGGCATGGATGAGCAATTTGCGTTGAGTTATGTTGAGAACTCGTTAACTTCCAACCCTGTACTTGCGCCGTTAGCGTTACGCGCTATGGGCGATATTTACAAGCTTATTGATATGGCCAAAGGTGTGGCGGTCGCAACCAGTGATCTGGAGCATCAATACAGTGGCGCCGAGGTTAATGAGATTGTGGAAGTACTGAAAAAAATGTTGGTGGTGCAAAAAGTGGTGCTTGCGGTTAACCAGCAATACATTGCTTCTGCCGCGCAAGATGATCGCTACAGAACAGAGCCTGCGTTTAAATTGCAGGGTAGTTATCGCAATATGAATAAAATGACCGAGAAAATTTCTGCGGTCATGAATGCTCAAGAGTTAGAACAAATGATTCGCGATCATTATATTGGTGAGGCGCAATTGTTAACCACCGGCGCCGAAGCGAATTTATTAAAGTTGGGAGAATTACGTAAAACGCTAACCGAGCAAGAGCAGCAACGTTGGCAGCAAATTAAGTCTGAATTCCAACGTAATAAATCGATGGGTGAGGGTGATCAAGATGCGGGCAATAAAATTGTTGTTCAGCTGTATGACTTGGTGGCTTCTGTTCAGGCGTTAAACGTATTGTTAGAAAAACAATCTTCGAACAGTGCTAATACCGATATGGCAACGACGCTGTCGAAAACACTCAGTAAAAATCTGTCCCAAATACTGGAAAAACTTGATGTTAAAAGTAGTGTGCCTAGCGTTAATATTGTTAACGAACCTACGCCCGGAATTCAGCAGGTTTTCGAGGCTTTGTCGGCAACCATTGAAAACAGCCTTGTGCCTTTGATGAAAAACATGGACAAGAAACTGGATATTGATCTTAGAACCCACGAAAAATTGAGCGAGCTTGCGGAGCAGATTCGACACTTAAAGGCTTGATATTTTAGCCTCCTTTATTCTTAAGACTTTAGGATCCTCTGATTAACTCATCCATGACTTAATCAGCGGACAGAAATTGAAAATGTGATTTCCAATTTCTTCACAAATTCATTCACTTACAGTTCCTGAAATTGGCGACACATCCTTGTGTCGCTAGAAACTCTAAGTTAATCAGAGTTTCCTTTAAAGCAATCAAACGTTAAAACAAAAAAGCCGCACGAGTTGCGGCTTTTTTGTGGGTGAATATCTATAGAAAACTTTGATTAAATCATTAAAGAGCCAATCAGAGCTTTATAGACATTAAAGGTTTTGGTGTTCTCGAACGTGCTTCCAGCTTTTACCGAGATCATCGCTTTCGTAAAAATCGCCGGTGGCGCCGTTACACGAGAGTAGTAGCGTATCTTGCACGTCGTTGACGATATCAAAACAGTAAGGTTTTGGTAGTTCGCGACTGGTTAATGACCAGCTAGCGCCGCCGTTGTTAGTTTCAACCATTTTAAAGGTATTTGATGATTCGCCGGTCCAAGCGTTATTTTTACGGAAATTAACTAACGCAACACCGGTTTTAGAATCGATAAACCAAGGCACACTGATCAGATCGAAACTCTTAATGGTTTTCTTGGCAGAAGTTGCAGGCGCGGTTTCTTTACGACAAATATCGCCGTGAGTTTTCTCATCAAATTCTTCGCCCCAAGCCGGGCAGTAAACACCCTTAGCCATTTCAGACCAGCTTTGTGTCGCTTCGTCGTAACGTAAGTAATCGGGTTTTTGGCTGAAGCTCCAGAAGCCCGGTTGTTTGATGCCGAGTTTTTGGTTGCCGGCTTGCACCACGCTGGATAGCTGAGGTTGCTTGTCTAACTTGGTGACCTTCCAATTGCTAGGATCGTATTGGAAGTATTCATTCTTAGTATTGTTTGGAATTAAATCCCCTGCGTTTTTAATGGAGGTCAGCGTTAAAAACGATTCGCCGTCGTATTCATAGAAGCGCGCTTTTAAAATTGCTCTTGGTATAGAGGTGGCCGGATAATCAGGGTCGTTCGGATTATTTTCCCAACCTGTAGACGTATTAAACGCGTTGATTTTTTTCCAACTGAAATTAGCATCTGTTACTGAGCCTCGATAAACCTCAATAGAATCTATACCACTGGCTACTGCGGTAATTTCGTTCTCGTTATCGAAATACAATTTTTCGATGTTTAAACCGGGCGCCAGAAATACTTCCTGCCAAGGTGAGTTTTGCCTGCGCCAGAAAACCTGACCTTCTTCACTGCCCACAAATAAATCGCCGACGCTGTTCTCTGCAATGGCCGTGAGCGTGTAATGGGTTTCTACCGCGTCTAGGCTCCATTGTCCTTGGTTATCACGAACCATCATGATGCCAAGTGGACTTGGAAAATAGGTGGTACCTTGGGCGTTGGTGTAGGTATCGGCAAAACTGATTGGGTTTTGCGCCGCGCCGATATAAGTATCGAGCCGATCGCTTTCTAGACCATCTTCATCCCAGGTGTTGGTGAGCTCAGGGTTGTGTTTGTAAAAGGGCAGATAGGTGGTTAATGCATCCACCGCGGGATAGTCGTTTAGGCGGAAAATAATGGTGTTGTAACGCTCGCCGTTCACTTTGGGATAAACCACGAGGGTGCCCAAATCGGTAATCTGTCCGGGCTTAACTTCAAAGGTGCCCAGATTAGCTTCGGGCCATTCTGCTTTGTCATACCACCATTGGTTGCTGGAAAAGTAAGTCCTTACACTGTTGATTGCGTATTTACCCGGTGGTACTGACGAGGCAAATACACTGGAAGTGTCTGGCCGTGGTGTAACGGCAAGCAGTCTCTCGAATTTCTCTTCCTTTGATGCGTTAACGTTTTCAGGAACCAGTGTGAGCTGGTTGAAGGGTAAGGTTTTGTCGGTGATATCAATAATTCGCGCGACAACCACGCCTTCTTCGGCGGGTACCGGAGTCCAGTGGTCCAGTGCGGGTCTCATATTTACCCGGCTTGCTTCACATCCCCAAAGTGTTAGAAGTACTCCAGCAACAGCGATACGTTTGAGGTATTTGTACGTGTGTAGGTGCAATATTCCCAAGGTTTTACTCCATAAATTTGAAAGCTCTTCCTGATTGATGAGCCAGAGTATTGGTGTGTAGGATTTTATGATGATGAATCATTATATCGATAATTGAAGAGCTTTGAACCTAAGAGCAGACTTGCCAGCATAATTTCCGTGTTTTAGTCTCACACTTTCCGTTGTTAAGCTGTAATTCTTGGATAAATTATTGAATTCGGGTTTTCAACAAGTAAACTTTAGTGTTAAGTCTTGTGTAAGGTGGAAATATTTTGATTTTTATACAAATTCATAACGTATAAACCTAGTGCGACCTTATACGAGGTATTTGCACTTAAATATTTTGCGGAGTTTGTAAGACCAGGTTTGTATGACCAGGTTTGTAAGGCCAAGACTTACCTTATGCGTATTAAAAGAACCTCTGATAAACGACAGAAATAAACAGCGTGATTTCACTCATTTCACTATCTCAATCACTTACTGTTCCTAAAGTTGGCGAAACATCTTTTTGTGTTTTAAATATATTTTTTTGAATATATTATTTTGAAGATTCGGTTTAGAAATATTTACCAAATATACAGTACTCACATTTAGACAATACTTACTTATAGACAGATCTACTTATAGAAGAATTGCGAAGAAATTTCATGATTAGAACATCGGTATCGCTAACATCATTATTAATATTCTTATTGCTCAGTTTAAAAGCCTTTAGTGCCGATAAACCTCTGCTGCTAACCCCTTTAGATAAATACGAATTTGCTAATACAAAAGAAGCTTTTGCCATATTAGAAATTTCGGCAGGTGGTACAGCGCCTTCAATAGAACTATCGAAATTAGATAAGAATCCCGAAAATTACGAATTTACGATTAATCGCCGTCAACGAGTCAACTATACCCTCGATCTAAAAGATGTCGAAGATGGTTATTATGTTATCGAGTTGCCCGAAGGGCTATACCAAATCATGAAGGTTAATGCGCCCTTATTTAATTTACCTTTTCGATACGATACGTCGGGTCGAATCATTTGGCGTTGGAGTATTAAACAAAATTACATTAATTATTTAGGTAAGCTTAATATTCATCAAGATCGATCTGAAGACTCAATCGCTGCTGAGCTCATGAATCGATTCTCACAAAGTTTACCTGAGTTAACCACAGCTTTAAGCAAAGCGTCGGTTACCGATCCTATAAGAATTGGCTTAGGCTACAGAGATGATTTTTATGAGGAATTACAGTAATGAAGAATATCAAGATCGCCATTTTTTTAGGTTTCATGTTCGTAACTCAATGGTTGAATGCTGAGGCTTTATCAATAGAAAATTTTTTCCCAGAAAAAGGACTTGCGACGGTAGAGATGAGCCCAAGCGGAAAATGGCTTGCATTGCTGTCGTTTTCCGGTGAAGAACAAGAGATTGCTATTAAAAGTATCGACCTAAAAGAATCCATAAAATTATTAGATACCAAAACCTTTGATACTCAAGACAGTACAATTTCAGACTTATTTTGGCTCGATGACGATCATTTGGCCGTGCAATACACTTTAATTCGAGAAGGTACTTACCGCTTAAACGATACCAAAGTAAAGTTCGAATTATTAATTGTTAAAATTCCCAAAAATAATGCCAAACTTATTGCGACCGATTCTAAAAATCTAGAAGTGAAAAGTGTTCGATCATCGGGGCGGTTAGTCAATCCGCTGGTTGAAGAGCCGGGTGTGTTTCTGTTTTCTAAGCCAGGTGCCAGTTCTAAAATTTATCGTCTAGAAATTGATAAGCTCAATAATTACGGCGAACCACTTAATAAGCTTACACGTATTGATGGCGGTCAATTTGTGCCAGCAAACGAAGTGATATCTGCCTCTGGGTTTGCAATACGGTGGTTTTTTAAGAAGTCAGAGCCAGCGGCAGTTTTAACGGTAACAACAGACTCTAAACTTGCTATTAGTACCGTGAAAGAAAACAACGAGTTATCGATAGTGCATGCTTGGAGCGAAAAAAATGCAACAGACGATAAGTTGTTTTTACCCATTGCAATAACCAAAAATAAAAATGAATTTTTTTGTTTAGATTTAAACGAAGATATTGAAAAGTCGGTGTATTTGGTAAATTTTGAAACACAAGAGCATAAATTATTCTATCAAACCGATTCCTATCAAATCTTAGATTTTGTCACCGATCCCGATCAAGACGAATACTACGGCGTAAAAGTGTTACGAAACGGTATTATCGATTTTGAGTATTTTGATGATGATTCGCTGAATACTCGTAATACCGAATCCTCTGAGCTGAACCTAGTTATTAATGTAAAAGGGGATGGTCGTCATGAGGTTGGGTATCGTGTTACTCACGAAGAGCCGCCACATTACTTTATTTATGATAAAACCACCAAAAAACAAACATTTTTAGGCAGTCGCTTTCCCGATTTAGTTGGCAAGACTAAAAACACCTTAGTAGAGGGTACAGTATCGGTTGACGGCTTAGAAATACCGTATTTTTTGAATATGCCCAAGGGAAAAAATAGGTACCCTCTCGTTGTTTATCCTCACGGTGGGCCATTTGGCGTTCATGACGATCGCTATTTTAATTCTCACGTGCAATATCTGGTTGATGAAGGGTATGCCGTTTTAAGAGTTAATTATCGCGGTTCTAGTGGTTATTCGCAGGAATTTGAAGAGGCAGGTGTTGGTCATTGGGGCGACGGTATTTTAAAAGATATTATCGAAGCTACCCGCGTTGCTATGCAAAACCCGCAAGTTGATGCTGAAAAATCCTGTATTATCGGGTTTAGCTACGGCGGTTATGCAGCGTCTAAATTAGTCATTGATTATCCCGATCTATTTAATTGTGCTGTATCTGTATCGGGTGTAAGCGATTTAAATTTACATTTAAATGCCCATTTTTTAAGACGTGGAACGGTTGACTGGTACCGTGAGCAGGTGGGTGATTCATTAAAGGATTACGATTCATTAAAAGCGATTTCACCGTTATACAGCCTTGAGCACTTAACTAAACCTATTTATTTAATGCACGGTGCAGAAGACGTTACCGTAGATGTTGAGCAGACCTATCGCATGAAGGCAATGTTGGAGCATTTGCAAAAGCCGTATGAAATAAAAATTTATCCAAAGGCAAACCATCATTTCGTTGATAAAGATGACTTAATTGATGTAATGCGAGAAATGAGTCGGTTTTTATCAGAAAATATTTCTGGATAATTTAACCTATAGGAACCTCTGATTAAATCATGGATGAATTAATCAGAGGTTTTAACAGTAATTAGTCGTGTTTTATTTTTCCGATGCCTAAAGATTTCATTAGGAATTTTTCATAAATTGGTTCGCTCACACCACTTCTAATTTTGTGTAAGAAGTACTTTTCGAAGCCAATTTTGGCGAGATGCGCCCATTTTCCACCTTTCATCCAGCTGACGTTACGTGGCGGAATTTGTGGCATTGCTACGAATGCGATTCCAGTATCTCCCATGTCGGCTAAACAGACCGCGTTCCAGGTGGCCTTTTTAGAAGGTGTCTTTCCATCTAAACAAGCTCTAATGTTGTGAGCCGTGGCAGTGACCATGCTTTCAATCATAAATCCCGTTTTAGGTACGCCCGTTGGAACCGGGGTTGGTTTTTTGGGGGCAATGGCAACGGCAACGCCGATGCCCCAAATATTTTGGTGGGTTGGATTGCGTTGGTAATCATCTATCACAATAAATCCGCGAGGATTAACCAAGCCTTCAACATTTTTTACGGCATCGATACCGGTAAATGCTGGTAAAAGCATCGAATAATTAAAGGGTAATTGATGACGTTTTTTCTCCATGCCTAAATCATCGCATTCAATGATGTGCATAATTCCGTCTTCAACTTTTTCTACTTTGGCGTTGCAAATCCAGTCGATGTGTCTTTGTCTCAGCTCGGATTCCATAATGGTTTTGCTGTCACCAACGCCATCTAATCCAAGATGTCCAGCGTAGGGTTCGGAGGTAACAAACGTCATGGGTACTTGATCACGAATTTTTCGATTTCGTAGGTCTTTATCCATGATAAAAGCAGCTTCATAAGCCGGGCCAAAGCAGCTGGCGCCTTGAACCGCACCAACAATAATTGGCCCTGGATTTTTGGCAAATTCTAACCATTTATCGCGCGCAACTTCTGCATGATCAATATGACAAATCGATTGTGTGTAACCTTCTGGGCCAAGACCTGGAATTTCGTCGAAGGCGAGCTTTGGGCCGGTGGCAATAATGAGGTGATCGTAGTGAACGGATTCGTTATTTTCTAAGACAACGACATTATCGTTGGGATGAACCTGTATGGCTTTGCCAATAATTAATTCGATTTTGCGTTTTTTAAGTGGTTTTCGGATATCAACGGTAATGTCTTCGCGCTTGCGCCAATCGACTGCAACCCAAGGGTTTGATGGTATGAAGTGGTAATAATCTTTATCGCTGATGATGATGATGCGGTCTTTGGGGCCCGCTAGGTCTTTCATTTCGTATGCCATAGGCAGGCCGCCCAAACCGGCGCCTAGAATAACGATATCGGCCATAACTCTGATCTCATATTGATTTTTGCGAATGTATTTCCAATATTTCTAATTCTAATATATCTAATATAAATTCAGATAGACTTAATTCGCATAACCTGAAAGTTTGTTACAGGTTTTTTGAGCTGTTTGGTAGCTAACAGGTAGAAGTGTTTTTATTCTTCACTAATGAGCAAGGCTACGATGTTTACTGGCTTTTCTCATCATTGGAGGGCCGTAAGAAAAGTGGGATTGGGCTGTTTTGATGTGAGTAAGATAATTAGGTACCTGATTATTTAGGCAGGATTTTATTGCGGGTTTTAGGCAGGGTTTGAAAATAAATGGCCGAGATAAACACGGCCATTTAGATGTATAGCATTTATTGGATGTACAGACGGCGCACTGAGAAATATTAAAAGAAACTCTGATTAAGCGAGAGTTTCTCGCGACACATCCTTGTGTTGCCAATATCAAGAACTGTAACTGATTGAAATTGTATAAAAATTGGATATCGTATTTTCAATTTTTGTCCTCTGACTAAATCAGGGATGAGTTAATCAGAGGCTCCTAAATAGTATTCACCGCCGTTACAGACTGCTTAGGGATTGGTCAAATATTCCGGCCACGCGTTGGCGATGTAGTTGATAAAGGGCGCAGATAAGCCTTCTTTTTCGAGATATTCCCGTGACACCGGGCGTTCAACCATTTGGAAATCTGGGTTTTCTAATGCTTGGCTGGCGAAATCATGATTGAAAATAGCACCGCGACCCAGAAGAACAAAGTCGGCACCAAGTTCGATACTTTTGGCAATGTCTTGAGCGTTGTAGAGCTTACCAGCCACACCCAGTTTAATATTGCCGCGATCCACATCGGTGAAATACGAAAGCAAAGACTTGCCTTGGAATTTTTCGTCGGCAGGTTCTTTAAACACGTCCCACATAGAAATATCAATAAAGTCAGCAACGCCTTGCTCGATAATCATTTTATAAACGGCGACGGTTTCGTCCAAAATTACGCCGTGATGCTCAGGCGATAGACGCACACCCACCACAAAATCTGGACCGCAGGCGTCGCGTATTTCAGCAGTAATTTCTAATAACAACTGCGCACGCTTTTCGATACTGCCACCGTATTGATCGGTGCGTTGATTGTGAATTGGGCTTAGAAATTGCGCTAATAAATAGTTGTGAGCGCCGTGAACTTCTACGCCATCAAAACCGGCCTTTTGTGCCCTTTTGGCGCCGTCTAAAAACTGTGATTTTATGGTATCAATTTCTGCCAATGTTAAAGCGCGCGCGCCTGTTTCGCTATCGTCAGATGGGCCAACAGGTTGCATGCCGGTGATGGTTTCAGGACAGCGAATGCCACCGTGGATCAGCTGCACAATACCCATGGCATTGTTAGCTCTCATCATGTCAGCGGCGGCGGTTAAGCCCGGTAATTGTTCGTCGCTCGATATGCCAATTTGTCCGGGAAAGCCCTGACCGCTCGGTGTAATGTAGGTCGCAGCGGTAATGATCATCGAGCAGCCACCCTCGGCTCGCATACGCATCCAGCGCATTTCTTCTTCTGATATCTTGCCTTTTTCTGGGCTTTGCAGGTTGGTTAGTGCCGCTAAACCAATTCGGTGTTTAAGTTGAGCACCATTTGGGAAGGTTAGTGGTTGTGCATAATTTAAGGTTGAGGTCATGATTTATTTCCTTGGATAAAGCGTTTGAATTTTTTGTGGCAAACACTCGAGCAAACTTTTAGAGAAACAGTGCTGGTTTTTATCAATGCCGATCTGTGCATCATAAAAAAGTTTTAAACATGCTTTATTGGTGGTTTTTAATTACCAAATAGATAAAAAAAATCTATGCCAATCGCAATTTTTCAACGAACTCGGCAGTAAATCACAAAGCTGTAAAGTAGTGCCTTGGCAAGGTTGTGCCGAAAAGAGAATTTACAACGTATCTAACCACTATTTAATTCAATTTTAAGGACAATGTTGTTTCTATGAACAGATTGTTCTTGATATTAACTCACCTAAAACGTGCAAATATCGTTAGAATTGTTCCAGGATCGACAATAAAGACTTGATTTGTCGGTATTATCCAGTGAATTAACGCTAGCTGAAAAATTCGCGGATGAACTCATATGTGATTAGGCGTCACAAGATTGAAATCAGTACGGCTCAAAATAGAGCTACATTATAGAGTTACATTGCTGTAATTCATTGAATGTTCTGCTCAATTTTTTTGATAATCGAAATGGCTTTTAAACTTATAGGAAGCTCTGATTAACTCATCCATGATTTAATCAGAGCACAGAAATTGAAAATGCGATTTCCAATTTCTTCACAATTTCAATCACTTACGGTTCTTGAAATTGGCGACACATCCTTGTGTCGCTGGAAACTCTAGGTTAATCAGAGTTTCCATAGCTATGTTCTGCCGAGTGCGTCTACTCAAAAATTGGTTGAAAAAGCAGTTTTTAATTTTGAAAAATTAAGCGTAATTAAAAAGTATTTAATTGTTACACAAGTTATTTTTAATTCGGTTAGTTTTAATGGTGTGAGATTTTGGGTGATTTGTTCGATTTCTGCGCCGAATTATTGAAGTTGAAAATATATTGTTAGAATTTTCTGGAACTTTAAACGTTTTTCGGTTTCCGTTAGATTCCGAATATTGCTTTATCGATTTCAAATATTAATACCGTTGGTTTTTCTTATTTTTTATTTCTTTTTATAGATGCTAAAAATTATTTTTAATTTTTTAGCATATGTAATGTTGCCGTTCTATTGGAGATTAACATGGCTGAATTTACTTTATACACTCAAGAAACCGCTCCAGAAGCATCTAAGCCTTTCCTGGACAATGCGTTAAAAATGTTTGGAATGATCCCTAATTTGGCGGCAGTACTTGCTGAATCTCCTGAAACTTTGGAGTGTTATCAAATGATGCACGTCAAATTTCAAGAAACTAGCTTTTCTGCTGAAGAGTTAACGGTAGTTTGGATGACAATTAACGTTGAAAACGAATGTCATTACTGTGTACCAGCTCACACTGCAATTGCACACATGATGGGCGTTGACGCAGCAATTATCACAGCATTGCGTGAGCGTACACCTATTCCTGTTGCTAAGTTAGAAACACTTCGTGAAACAACTTTGGCGATCATGAATACTCGCGGTTGTTTAACCGATGAGCAATTTCAAAAGTTTTATGACGCTGGCTACGGAAACAAGCAAATCCTAGAGATTTTATTAGGTTTGGCGCAAAAAACTATCAGTAACTACACCAACCATTTGGCAAAAACTCCTATTGATGAGCCATTTGCAAAGTTTGCCTAATCGCAGTCGGCCGCCTTCGGGCGGCTTGCTTTTAATTTAAACTGTATTCTTCTAGTCTTGATTTATTTATGGGTATAAAAGTTTGAAGTAGATTAGCGGAGAGGTTTTTAAAAAGAAGAAATATTTAAAAGTAGTATTTAGTAAATATACTTACTTAGAAGAAGTTTAGAAGAAGTTTAGAAGAAGTTTAGAAGAAGTTTAGAAGAAGTTTAGAAGAAGTTTAGAAGAAGTTT
>NZ_BAAGIC010000024.1:0-21018 GCF_054658315.1 Sessilibacter sp. MAH1 | reverse complement strand
TTTAGAAGAAGTTTAGAAGAAGTTTAGAAGAAGTTTAGAAGAAGTTTAGAAGAAGTTTAGAAGAAGTTTAGAAGAAGTGTTTGATTTTATTCCAGATCTACAAAAGCAAAAACGACCTTCTCTGTTATAACGATCGCTGCTGTTAAAATTGTTTGTACAGGTTTGCTTAAACAATTTATTACTTAAAGCAACTTATCTATTTTTATTCGATAAATCACCTACCATTCTTATTCTTAAATCCTTTTAATATCTTCCAGTGAATGCAGTGAAATTTTTTCTTGAATTTACGCCGGTATTAAATGGGGCTTAATTCCTACGCATAATTTTTTAGCGACGCATCCCTTCGTCGCTGCGAACAATTTTGTTTATCGACCGGTGATTAACTGGCACATTTTGGGCAATTTTCCACTTTGTTGTAGTAGCCCGATGCTTTATTGTGTGCAGCGGATACAGTGGCATAAGAGCCTAGATATCGGTGAGTTTCGTCATTGGAAATATCAACACAATTTTTTTTGTGTAATAAACGAGTGTTTTCTGCGTTTTCGGCTCTGTCAACAAAAAACTCTGCCATGGTATTTATCCTCATTTGTCTGGAAGGTATTTTTTAGATCGAGTGATATTGCTGAATCACTTTTCATTCAGCTTAACTTGTGCCAGATCAAATCATCTGAAGATTGCCTTGGTTTAGTTGATGAAAATCAAAGATTTATAGGTGGTTGTCATTGAATGTTTCACAAAAATTGAGTAGGGGGTTTTGTCGTTTTCCCTCATTTTTGTGATGACTTGTAGGTTTTCTGCCAGATGATTTGTTGAATCTTCGCGGGCTGGACTTTTGTAATTAAACACTCTAGGCGATGACCTTAGCCAAGCATTGCGGCGATCGAATTTGGGTAATCACCGATCTCGTCCAATGTTCAAAGATAGTGCTTAAAGCTGGGCGCTACTAATTTTATAACTGTGTCAATCCTTGCTGCGTGCGCTTAGAACTTTACCGATTTATAGTGGTATAGAAATAACGGCGTATCAACTCATCACAGGGAACACCATGGCTTTAACTGCTCTTATCATTTTATTGCTACTCATTCAGTACATGGTGTTTTCTGCATTAACTGGGCGTGCGCGAGTTAAATTCGACATTCGTGCTCCGGATTGCGCAGGCCATCCCAGTTTCGAACGTATTTATCGAGTTCAGATGAATACCTTAGAACATTTGATCGTTGTGATTCCCGCTTTATGGATTTGCGGATTATTTTTTAATCCCTATTGGGTTGGGCCACTGCTGGGACTGGTTTTTTTCGTAGCGCGAACCCTTTATGCGGTCGGTTACGTTAAAAACCCTAAATCGAGAGGTTTGGGGATGTTATTGGGTTCGATAGCCAGCGGCGCGTTGGTATTGATGGGGATTTATGCCACGGTTATGGAAATGTTGTATGTGTAACTCAAGATCAGCATTTGTGCTGGTGTTCGGTTGATATTAATGAAGATCAGATACGTTTCACGGTCGATTAAACAGTCGAAAAATACATTCATCTAATGAGTGGTACACCACATACACGCTTTGAACTCAGAAAAATGTATTGATAACTGGGGCAGGTTTTCAATAGCATCCTTGTTTTCTTTCTGCGAATATTGTTGTTTTATAACCATTTTTAAAATGCGGTTATAAGATAAGATCCATTAATAAATTTGAATGCTCAATGAGAAAACACATGGTTTATAAGCTTATTGGATTGGGTGTGGCTGCTTGTGCGAGTCTGTTCACGCATGTGGTATTGGCGTTTGAGTTAATCACCCCTCTACAACAAGGGGCTCTAGTATTTGGTAAGGCTTTGCCCGGTGAGCAAGTATTTTTTGATGGACGCAAACTAAAGCTCGATCAACAGGGTAATTTTATTGTTGGTTTAGACCGTGACGAGCCCGGCACCATCGAATTTCGCGTGGTATCAGAAGATAAAGAAGCTATTCATAAGGTCTCCGTTGCACAGCGTGAATACCGAATTCAAAAAATTGAAGGTGTCCCTCAAGAAACGGTGACTCCAAATCCCGACCAAGTAGCGCGTTCACGCAAAGAGGCCGCCATGGTGTGGGCTGCGAGAAATCATTACTCCGATCTTGGGTATTTTCAAGACGAATTCAGCTGGCCACTAACCGGCCCTATTACCGGTGTGTATGGCAGTCAGCGCGTTTACAACGGGGTTCCCAAGCGTCCTCATTATGGACTGGATATTGCCCGACCTACCGGTACACGAGTAAAAGCCCCAGTTGGCGGCATTGTACGACTCGTGCATTCCGATATGTTTTATTCCGGCGGTACGCTAATTGTCGATCATGGCCATGGTTTATCATCATCTTTTATTCATTTGAGTAAAATTTTGGTATCTGAAGGTGATGAAATCCAAGCAGGTCAAGAAATTGCCGAAGTAGGTTCTTCTGGGCGCGCGACGGGTCCGCATCTTGATTGGCGCATGAACTGGTTTGGACGTAAAGTTGATCCTGGGTTGTTAGTGGGCCCTATGGAAAATGAAGTGGCAAAAGAGTAAAGTTGCCCGCAATGTTTTATATCCTTAGGCGTTATTATGATTGATAAAAAACTGCTGGCGATTCTTGCATGCCCGGTCAGCAAAGCTCCGGTAGAATATCAGAAAGAGTCCAACGAACTTGTGTGTTGGCAGAGTGGTTTGGCTTACCCGGTGCGGGATGATATTCCGGTTATGCTTGAATCTGAAGCTCGCGAGCTGACAGAAGACGAAAAAGAAGCTCATCGTGAACAGTTAAAAACTCAAGCCAAACACATTTGATGTTGGTTATCTGAAAAGGTTTTTGTAAGCGGTCATCGGATTAAATGGTTTAGAGTTTCTGCCATAGTTATTGGGTTGCGTAGATTAAGGAACGGAAAGTCACATGAGCGAAGTAACTGTTTTTGGCAAAATTATTTCTGGCGAAATCCCTGCTGATAAAATATACGAAGACGAAGATTGCATTTGTATCAACGATATATCGCCTAAAGCGCCAACTCACGTGTTGTTGATTCCTAAAAAGCCGATTCCAAAACTAGCCGATGCCACAGCCGAAGATAAAGAGTTGCTTGGCAAGTTAATGTTGAAGGCAGGTGATATCGCAAGAATGCTCGAAATTGATGACGCGTTTCGTTTGATCATCAATAACGGTGAAGGCGGTGGACAAACCGTGTTTCATTTGCACCTGCATATTTTAGGGAACAAAAAATATACCGAGACCGATGGTCTGGGTTTCTGATCAAAAATAACTGCGCAGCTCTATTCTGCGTGGTTTTTCTTTTGTATTCACTCAATAACTGTATTCGCTCAACAACGAAATTCTTGGTTAGTTGGTTCGGTTTTTCAGACGAGCGCTAGTCGTAATAAAAAACTCTTTGGAAGATTGAAGGCCGACCGGATCAATTCGATAATTCCTTCGATTTAATATCGTAAACGTCGATTAAATCGAGAATGCGTTCGCTGGGTTTTTCGCGTTTTAGCCCCTAATCTTTTATCTTATTATCAGATATTGAAAATCTCTAATTTACGCAAAAACAGAACTCGTTCCTGAAGGCGAGAGCTTCTGATTAACATCGTGAAGTGGTGGGATAATTGGTCTTGTAAGATTCACTGCTGAGTCGAATGCGTGATTTATATTTATGATGGTGTCGAAGTTGTGAGTTGGCGTGCCGGTGATCAGTCGTAAATACTTGTCTTAATGCTCTGTTGCATGCCGTTAAATAATTAATGGAATAGATACTGCGAGTTTTACGATTAAGTACACTAATTGGAGCTAAAAGCAGCAGTTTGGCGAGCATTTTTCCATTCTTTTGCTCGTCTTTTCTATGAGTTTCTATATACTTACCGCCTTTTCTTCGCTCAATGTGTAACTTATTGAGACTGACCAGTCTTTAGCAGACATCAAATCGATGATCTAGAATCAAATAGTGTAGTTAATCTATGAAAAGTGCAGAGATACGCCAAGCCTTTCTGAATTTCTTCCAGTCAAAAGAGCATACCATTGTCCCATCGTCTAGCTTAGTTCCGGGTAACGATCCAACGTTACTATTTACCAACGCTGGAATGGTGCAGTTCAAAGACGTGTTTATTGGCGAAGATAAACGCGATTATTCTCGTGCGACCAGTTCGCAGCGCTGTGTTCGCGCGGGTGGCAAACACAACGATTTAGAAAACGTCGGTTATACCGCTCGTCACCACACCTTTTTCGAAATGCTGGGTAACTTCAGTTTTGGCGATTATTTTAAGAATGATGCAATCGCCTTTGCTTGGGAGTTTTTAACCAGCTCGCAATGGCTGAATATTCCCACTGAAAAATTGTGGGTAACGGTTTATGCCGAAGACGACGAAGCCTATTCAATTTGGTCGGACATTATCGGTGTTCCAAAAGATCGTATTGTTCGCATCGGTGACAATAAAGGTGGTCGATATAATTCCGACAACTTCTGGGCTATGGGTGACACGGGTCCTTGCGGTCCTTGTACCGAAATTTTCTACGATCACGGTGATTCTATTTGGGGTGGCCCTCCAGGATCTCCCGAAGAAGACGGTGATCGTTATATAGAAATTTGGAACATCGTATTTATGCAGTTTAACCGTACCAGTGACGGTCAAATGCATTTATTACCCGCGCCAAGTGTTGATACCGGTATGGGTCTTGAGCGTGTGTCTGCGGTTATGCAACATGTGCATTCCAATTACGAAATCGATTTGTTCCAAAATTTATTGCAAGCCGCCGCCAAGGCAACAAATACCGCAGACCTAGACAATAAGTCGCTAAGGGTAATCGCAGACCATTTGCGTTCATGTGCTTTCTTGGTGGTTGACGGTGTCCTGCCATCCAATGAAGGTCGTGGCTATGTTTTGCGTCGCATCATGCGCCGAGCCATTCGCCATGGCCACAAGTTGGGTCAAAACGAAGCATTCTTCTCAACTCTTGTGCCTGCGTTAGTTGCCGAAATGGGCGAGGCTTATCCTGAACTGGTTAAGTCTCAAGATCAGGTGGCAAAAGTATTTTTGGCTGAAGAAGAACAGTTTGCCAAAACCCTCGAAAAAGGTATGTCTGTACTTGAATCCGCATTGGCGGAGTTATCGGGTGATGTACTCAGTGGCGATGTCGCTTTCACCTTATACGACACCTTTGGTTTTCCATTAGATTTAACCGCAGATATTGCTCGTGAACGCAATATCACCATCGATGAAGCACGTTACGAAGAATTAATGACCAACCAACGAGAGATGTCTCGCGCTGCTGGTCAATTTAAAGTTGATTATAGCGATGTTATTAAGCTCGATGGCGCGACCGAATTTTTGGGTTATAGCAATCTAGAGCAAGCCGGCGTTGTTATGGCCATTATTGTTGATGGCCAAACCGTCGACAATGTTGCTGTTGGAACAGAAGCTTCCGTCGTGCTAAATCACACACCATTTTATGCCGAGTCTGGTGGTCAGGTTGGTGACAGTGGCTATTTAAGCGATGCACAGAACCAATTTGAAGTGATCGATTGTACCAAGCAAGGTGCACATCACTTACACCACGGCAAGGTATTATCGGGTGCTATTTCTGTGGGGCAGTCATTAACTGCTCAGGTGGATTCAAGTGTTCGAGCAAAAACCGCTCGCAACCATTCCGCAACCCATTTATTGCACGCTGCATTGCGCCAAGTGTTGGGTGATCACGTATCTCAAAAAGGATCATTAAACGATTCAACTAAGCTTCGTTTTGATTTTTCCCATTTTGAGCCGGTGACGTTCGAACAAATAAAAACTATTGAAGCTATCGTCAACGAACAAATTCAAGGTAACACTGTGGTTGGTACTGAAATTACCGACATGGAAACCGCTAAATCCATGGGGGCGATGGCTCTATTTGGTGAAAAATACGGTGATTCTGTTCGCGTATTAACCATGGGTAATGACAACTTTTCGGTTGAACTTTGCGGTGGTACTCACGTATCTCGCACCGGTGATATTGGCTTTTTGAAAATTACATCAGAGTCTAGCGTTGCCGCAGGCGTAAGACGTATCGAAGCGGTAACCGGTCTTAATGCATTGGCATGGGTCGATACCCAAGAGCAACAGTTAAAAGAAGCGTGTGAATTATTGAAAGCCAAGCCTGAAAACTTGGTAGATCGTATTGTTGCTGCTAAAACTGAAATCAAAGATTTAGAAAAAGCGTTATCTGCGTTGCAAAGCAAGCTTGCGGCTTCTGGCGTTGACCAATTGATTTCTGAGGCAAAAACTTTAGGCAATGTTAAGGCATTGGTCGCTAAAGTTGATGGCGTTGACGGAAAAGCGCTTGGTGAAATGGTTGATAAGATCAAAGATAAGTTGGGTGATTCGGTTGTACTCTTGTTGGCTGAAGAAGACAACAAGGTTACTTTGATTGCTGGTTGCTCTAAATCTGTAACATCGCGAGTAAAAGCCGGCGATTTAATCAAAACCGTTGCTCCTTTTGTGGGTGGCAAGGGCGGTGGTAGACCGGATATGGCTCGTGGTGGTGGTACAGATGTGTCCGCAATTCCAGCGGCAATTACTGGTGCTTACGAATGGCTGTCGAGTCAGCTCGACAACTAATTCGAGAAATATTTGTCTAGTTCTAATAACGTTTAGCTATTAGAAGATATAACAATCGGGTCATTTGACTACCTGGTTGTCGTCCGCAGGTTAACATTTGCGTAATATTATTGTTTAATGCGCCGGATTTTTCGACCAGAGGAATGTCTTCCTCTATAAATGGTTAAAGTGTAATCGAGATCTATACATGAGCTTGTTTGTTCAAAAATACGGTGGTACTTCGGTTGGCAGTGTTGAACGCATCGAAGCCGTCGCTGATAAAATCGCTGGCTTTAAAGCCCAAGGTCACGACCTTGTGGTTGCCGTTTCTGCCATGAGTGGTGAAACAAATCGTTTGATTGGTCTTGCCCAAGAAATTAGTAGCGCGCCAACACCTCGTGAGATGGACGTTTTGGTTTCTACCGGTGAGCAGGTCACAATCGCGCTGTTGTGTATCGCGTTGCATAAACGCGGCATCAAAGCTCGTTCATACACCGGCCAGCAAGTGCAAATTCTTACCGACAGCGCGCACATGAAAGCTCGTATTAAGCATATCGATGTCGATAGAATCCGAGCTGACTTAAGCGAAGATACGGTTGTAGTCGTTGCAGGTTTCCAAGGTGTTGATGAAAATGGCAATATCACAACCTTGGGACGTGGTGGCTCAGATACCACCGGTGTAGCTCTTGCAGCTGCATTAAAAGCCGACGAGTGTCAGATTTATACCGATGTTGATGGTGTTTATACAACCGATCCACGTGTTGTGCCTGAAGCTCGTCGTCTCGATAAAATTACATTCGAAGAAATGTTAGAAATGGCCGGCCAAGGGTCAAAAGTACTTCAAATCCGGTCGGTTGAGTTTGCAGGAAAATATCAGGTCCCGTTGCGGGTTTTATCCAGTTTTAAAGATGGTCCTGGTACTTTAATTACATTAGAAGAGGAAAGTGGCTCTATGGAGCAGGTTGTTGTTTCTGGAATCGCATTTAACCGTGATGAAGCAAAAGTAACTGTTGTCGGTGTTCCTGATACACCTGGAGCTGCTGCTAAACTTCTTGCTCCTATTGGCGCTGCTAATATTGAAGTTGATGTTATTGTTCAAAACGTTTCTGCAGACGGCACTACCGACTTAACGTTTACTGTGCACAACAACGATGTTGAAAAAGCACGTTCAATTTTGGAAGGTGTTGCTATCGAATTGGGCGCTAAGTCCATAAAAACCGACCCAAAAGTTGCCAAAGTATCGATTGTTGGTGTGGGTATGCGTTCTCATGCTGGCGTTGCTTCAACCATGTTCAACGCTCTTGCAAAAGAAAACATCAATATTCAAATGATTACAACGTCTGAAATTAAAATCGCTGTAATTATAGAAGAACGTTATTTAGAGCTAGCTGTTCGTGCGTTACACACGGCGTTTGGTTTGGATGATGACAAAATTTCTGAAGAATAACTCATAAATAGAGTTTTTCCTTTCAGAGCTAACAAAAACTGTGTGAGAATGTTAATTTCCAGTCCATTACCGTAAGATTTTGTAAAACCGGGCACGTAAAGAGGAAATTAACCTAAAAACTGCTTAATCTTGCTTAATTCGCGATTATATATTCGTGGCCGATTATAGGAACTCTGCAGCTACTGACTTTCGAGTCAAAAAGAAATCTATGGATATCCGATTGGTGTGCAGAAAAAGCTTCTATAAATAAAGCAGGGAGAATAAAGGAGAATTACCCATGTTGATCTTGACTCGCCGTATTGGCGAAACCCTAATGGTTGGTGATGAAGTTACAGTAACGGTTTTGGGTGTTAAAGGTAACCAAGTTCGAATTGGTGTTAACGCACCAAAAGAAATTGCTGTTCACCGCGAAGAAATTTACCAGCGTATTCAGCGCGAAAAAGAGCAAGAGCAAGAAAAATAGGTTTCACCTAATTTAGAATTACTATTCTCCTAAATGCTTTTCGCCCTATATTGATAGGAAGTCTCACACAGCGATCAGTAGGTTAGAGTTTTCGTTTTGATCACTTCTCTTACGAAGTGATCAAAACCGCGTTAATTTGTTCGTAGTTTCTTCAAAATTTAATTCACTCACATAAAAGAGTAATTAAATTGCAGTTAAGTCTTTGAAATTTCAAAGTTTGTGGTATTATGCCGCGACATTTTGGAGAGGTGGCCGAGTGGCCGAAGGCGCTCCCCTGCTAAGGGAGTATACCCTAACCCGGTATCGAGGGTTCGAATCCCTCCCTCTCCGCCATTTTCTTTCATCTCCATTTTCTCTCATCGATAGTTTTACCATTCCCTCTAGGTCACTAATACACAGAAATATCTTTTTACTGTGGATTTCTCTATTTCAATAATATCGATTATTTTAGTTGCTTCGTAGCGAACGGCTAAGTCTCTCTCAAGAAGTATTTTGGCTTTCACCGGCAAGCTTGAATGAGTGGGTGCTCTAGCAGTGGCCGTATAGAAGCTGGTCTACAAAGCGGGCCATGGAGCTAGCTCGTAAAGTCCACTGGTTTGGAGTTTGGCACCTCAAATGTAGGAAAACTGTTCCAACATTTTCCAATATATTTACAGAGAATTAGACCAAATCTGAGCGGTTCGATAATCGTGTTGCATTATTCCGGGTGTCTTTGGTTAATCTTGGAGCTTTCCCTAATAGATTGAGTTAATTTTTCGGCTCATCGTTTAATCGAATTGTTTAAAAATAAATTAGTGTAAGTATTCAATTGAATTAACTCGAAAAAATATTAAATAAATTTCAAAAATAGTGTTGACGGAGCTGAAAATCGTCATTAATATACGCGCCTCTTCCACAGGGAAGACAACGAAACGCACTCGTAGCTCAGCTGGATAGAGTACTCGGCTACGAACCGAGCGGTCGAAGGTTCGAATCCTTCCGAGTGCGCCATTTCTTAAGTTGTCTTTACTTCACAAAAAATTCACAGCCTATAAATCTTCCTATATAAATCTATCATTAAGTAATTGAACACTCTTAACGTTTAATTTTACTGTTATGGATTTATTTGATTCTCTAGATCAATACCCAATAAATTTATTACCGAAAGACGGTGAAGCTAATTACTACGGCGTAGTTTTGTCTCGTGGTCAAGCAGATCAATATTTTCAGACTTTATTGAATACAACACATTGGGTAAATGACAACGCGATTATTTATGGCAAACACCTAACGACCAAACGAAAAATCGCCTGGTACGGTGATCGTCCATTTCGCTATACCTATTCAAAAATTACTCGCCAAGCTCTTGAGTGGACTCCTGTTTTATTGGAGTTAAAAAAATTCGCCGAAGAGCAAACACAAGAGACTTATAATTCTTGTCTAGCAAATTTGTATCACAATGGCAGTGAAGGAATGGCTTGGCACAGTGATGCAGAAAAAGACCTGCAAAAAAATGGCGCTATCGCTTCATTAACGTTTGGCGCTGAAAGAAAATTTTCTTTTAAACATAAAGTAACGCAAGAAAACATTTCTCAAGTTTTAGAACATGGCAGCTTATTGGTTATGAAAGGCGAAACTCAATCTCATTGGTTGCACAGATTGCCTCCCACTAAGACCGTTCATCCTGCTCGAATCAACCTTACTTTTCGAACAATTGCATATTGATTTCCAGAATTTGAAAACGTAGATTTAATGCGTTTTTAATTTTAGGAATTTAGTTATGAAAATTGTTTCTCTTACATTAATTAGTTTATTTCTTTCTTTCTTTAGTGTTACATCGAGTGCAGGTGGTGGTCGTTATACCATTGAGTCTGTGGGTGTAAGTGAATCTTCAGGTACCATCTATATAAAAGTGTCGCCAAATATTCCAGATACTACGTGTGATAGAAAATCAGAAGTGCGCGTAGAGCTGCAATCTTCAACTTTTGCCGATAAGGTTTATTCGGCTGCATTGACGGCTAAAGTTGCCAATTTAGAAGTTGCGTTGACCTATACCGACACATGCTTATTCAATGGGCCAACTTTAAAGCTACTAGAAATAATTTAATCAAATCTTTGCTTTTAAATTATTTATCTTTATAAACCTAACAGCGCATTTATTGAAGAAATTGTTTTAAGTCTTTAAATAAATGCGTATAACTATTTGTTGGTGAATGCTTTATACATTGATAGATTATTTAGTCGATTAAATTTAGAGGTATTTCCATTACAAGGTGCGCAGATTATGTGGCTTCTTTTAAGAGAAATAAATTTCATCGTCAATTAAATCTGATCAATTCATGTGTCTTTTTTCTTAACATTTAACCGCAATAAAAGCTCCGCTCGACCGTCTTTGACTCATAATAAATCTAGCCATTTCTTTTAGTCATCAGTCTACAAGAATCCGTGATACGGACTCCCAAATCAAACGTTTGTCCGAACTAAAGTCTTAGGCTAATGTCAAAACCCGTTAATTTGTCGAACTAAGGAGGGATTTATGCTGAACGTTGGTGTGAAAGTTAACAAATTCAAAATCGCCGTGGGTATTGCTGTAGCAGCGGTCTCTTCTCTTAGTCAAGCCCAGTCAGAGGTTACTGCCAAGACTTTAACCGATAAATTACAGCATCCATGGTCAATGGCGTTTCTACCCAATGGCGATATGCTGATCACCGAGCGAGATAAAGGTTACATTCGTCGCTACTCACTCAAAGACGGCCTGAGCGAACCCCTTAAAAACGTCCCAGAAGTTGTAAACGACAACCAAGGCGGGATGCTCGGGATCACTATCGATCCTCATTTCAGCGACAATCAGACCATTTATTTTTGTTATTCCAAAGCGGGTGATGGTGGCTCAAGCAGCAGTGTCGCGCGAGCTAAGTTAACAGAAAATGCGGTTTCCGATGTGACCACTATTTTTACTGCCAACCCCTTGGTAGATAACGGTTATCACTTTGGCTGCCGTCTAGCTTTTGATCAAGACCAGAAATTATTAATTACCTTGGGTGATCGATATAAGTTTTTGAACCAAGCACAAAATACCGATAATCACCTAGGTAAAATTGTTCGTATCAACCCAGATGGCTCTGTTCCTAACGATAACCCGTTTAAAAACGGCGCTGCGCCAGAAATTTTTAGCTATGGACATCGTAACGTTCAGGGCATAACGATTCATCCAGAAACCCACGACATTTGGGCAATGGAGCATGGTCCTCGCGGTGGTGACGAAGTTAACTTGATAGAATCTGGCAAAAACTACGGTTGGCCCGTTATCACCTACGGTATTGACTACAGCGGTGCCACCATTTCAGATAAAACCCATCAAGAAGGCATGGAGCAACCTATTATTTATTGGGTGCCATCCATTGCGCCCAGCGGCATGACATTTTATAGCGGCGATAAATTTCCAGAGTGGAATGGTGACCTTCTGGTTGGCTCTCTCAAGTTCCGACACCTACATCGCGTAACAATGAATGGTAATACTCCGGGCGAACAATTCGAGTATTTAAAAGATGTAAATGAACGAGTTCGTGACGTCGGCGTTGGCCCAGACGGATTGATTTATGTACTAACTGATGAACAAGAAGGTAAGTTAATTCAGGTATCGCCTAAATAGTTTTATGAAAGGTAACTCTGGATTAATCAGAGTTACCTTTACGCAAGTTATTAAGCGTTTCTAAGTTTTATTTCAGTGCTACGAGCTTCATTAGCCCCTGGTATCTTAGCCGGATTTGATACGTGAAAATACGCCATTCTCATCTGCTCCGCGCATCGTTTAGGAGGCATTCTTCCTATGCCAGTGCCAAGACCAGGGCAAACAATAGAGTTTATACGTGGGCCATTCAGCTTATTAAATTTGACGATTTCCAAAAGGATAGCTCGAAATGCTAAATACGCACTTAAGGTTTCAGAAATATTTGTAGGAATTCGCATAGTTGGTGCACAAATTAAAAAAGGCCATTTTTTATTATCTGTCTCTATAATTTCTGCAACACCCACAGGAAGCTCACCATGGTGATTGTTTAAAATAGCTCCCTGTGCTCGTTCTTCAACGATATCTCCTAGTTCATAACGTATCGCAAGATCCAAACCGCCATCCATATACCCAAAGCTATTTGCGGGACTGACCATTGCGTCTGCGGGAATGCTAAAAAAGTCGCCATGAAATACCTCTATAGATTCCCACTCACTAAAAGATTCTTGCCACGCAGAAATTAAATCCTCATTGGCATCAATTAAGTATATTTTGCTCGGTAAGTTGCTCATGGTTCGTTTTACGTATAACTCCTAAATCTGGTGGCCCGCAAGTAAAAAAACTATTTTTTACGTCTATTAGTCTCTCAGATATATTGATTGATTTTTGATGTGCTCGGCCTGTGGTTTTCCAAAAAATCATAATCTTATTTTTCTATAATCATGGTCTTCAGTTAATATTAACCTTTAAAAAGATTTTGATGGAAAGATTAAAATATGACTAAGATTCAAAGTGTAGAGGTACTTTTAAGAAAGCTATACTAATGCTCAGGGCTTTTTACTTAGATGAGTATTTTAAAGGTTTTCACCATAGACTTATAGTAAAAAATTAAACCTAAAAAATCATTACTGTGGAGCGCTGGTGTCAATTAATCACGAGGCTAAATGCTCCGATTAGTGATGGTCATAGTTGATTTTAAGCGGCGCCAACTTTGTATATTCCAGAATCGTTATCAAGCCAATACCCTGTACTTAGCATATATACCGTAATGGCTATACAGAGCAGTAGAACAAACAGTCCAAAGCACGTGTAGGCGCGATAATAGCCAATTTTAGTTTTATTATTGAGATTTAATTGGGCTGGAAATAAAGGAAAAAGAACTATAAAAAGACTAACACCGACAAAGATGTGTGATAAATATTCTTCGTAGTAATACGGAACCCAGGACTCGTAAAAGATGAAAAACGCAAAGTACCAAGCAAGAAAACCGAATACAATTGCGCATATTGACACTAATATTTTTCTCATACTGCCTACGCTCATAACATTCCGCTAAAAAGTAAGCCACCTGGTGGTGAGTGATATACTAGATAGATCAAAATAAAAATGTGGTTTCCCTGATTTGTGAGGTATATTCAGAATTTTTTTACCACATACAACACATACAAAGAGTTTATCCTCAATCACGTCCCTCTGATTAAATCATGGATGAGATAATCAGCGATTCCTATAATTGTAGAATTCGCATTTGGGCATAAACAAGTCTCAAGCAGGATTTATGGGCTTATTTTAAAGATAGCCCACCATCAATTACCAAAGTATGTCCCACTACATAGTCTGCTGCTGACGAACATAACCATTCGATTGCTCCGGCTATTTCATCGGGTTTAGCAAATCGACGCGAAGGGACTAAAGTCTCTATTTTATTACGCAATTTAGGATTACCACTTGCCCGTTCTTCCCACCTTTCCGTCCAAGTCGTTCCCGGTGCTACTGAATTAATTCTGATACCTTTAGAAATTGCTTCTAATGCCAGCGAGCGAGTTAAACTTTCAATACCATGTTTAGATGCGCCATACATTGCTGCGTTTGGGGTAGGACGAATTCCATTTATTGAGGTTATGTTAACTATACATCCACCTGCGCCCATGAGCTTTAATTCTTGCTGAATGCATAATGCGGGGCCTAAAAAATCTGCATTTATTGTTTCTATGAGGGCATCTTGATCGCAGTTCATGAACTCACCGTCTGATGCTATTTTGGGTGAAGCGTTATTAATAGCGATATCAATGCAACCATAGCGTTTAGCGATATATTCAAAAAGCTCCATAACGCTATTTTTAGATGAAATGTCGCACTCTTTAAAATCAACATCTTTTAAATTTGGGTATTGGTTTAATGCATCAGTCCAAGCAGAAAAATGCCTTCCACAGGCGACAACAATGTATTCATGGGCAACAAATCGCTTAACTGTCGCTAAGCCTATTCCTTTACTGCCACCTGTGACTAAAGTAATTTTCATGAACTTTTTCCCAAAAGGCCGTGTGTCAACGACGGTTAACGTTCGCGACTTAGGACAAACCGCGTGAATTCATAAACCAACGCGACACTTTTTGTATTAAAGAAAGCAAGCTGGAACACACACTTTTCCTCTCTCGCCAAGAAGATGGTTCAGTATGTATAACTAGCTAACCCACGGAGAATGAAGGTTCAGCGGAAGGCGAGTATGCTTAAGGTTGTTATATTTCATTATGCGATGGGCTCTAAATCTTTTGGGTAAGAGCGAAACTCCTCCCATTGTTTTTTACTTAGCTCACCTTTAAATTCACGCGAGTTCCAGGCGCGATTTAAATGCGCGTAAACATGCGCAACACGCACAGCATATGACTCAACATCAATTTCGCCACTCTCTTGCATTTCTCTGATGAGATCTCCCAAATGCTCGTGAGCATCTTCCAGCTCACTCATTAGCTGACTCCATTCAAGTGTATTATTTTTGATATTTATCATGATCTCACGGAAATATAACGGCCAGCTAAGTCACCGGAATGTAGTTAATTGTTTTGTGCGAGCGTAGCGAAAAAGCACAAAACGAGCAACGCGGTGAAGGTAGGATTAAGCCGATCGTGATGAAAACACAATATGTAGTATTATCAACACGATATCAACAGTTTATACAGAGTTTTGGTACTATATGTAGATATTGAAAGTTCTTATTCACAACTGTATGATTACCCAGTGCGCGGATATTTTGATGTTTGCAGTGCCTAAATTGAAAAACCCTCGGAGGCATGCCTCCGAGGGTTTGATAAACCTCCGACCAAAGAGATTTAGGCGCCTAGTGTATGTTCCACGGTACGCTAGCGCAAGGATTCTAAAGTTATTTGCCGCACTACTTTCAATTAACAATTAACTTTTAGAGATTCATATTATGAGTATTAAACCGGGTCCAAAACCAATAGCAAAATCTACGGGGAAGCCTGATCAACGTCGACGTGACAACAAAAGCACTCCAGGAAATAATCCGGCCTTAAAACCTAGTAAATCATCAAAAAAATAAAATAAATTTCTGAGGAGCCATTTTGGTGGTGGCTCTTCAGAATAACTCCTCTGCTAATTTGCATATTGCGCATAACGACCCGCTAGGTAGCGATTCAAGTAGTGGCGAGCCTAAAGCAAAAAAACTGCTTTTACTTGATGTTTGGACGGCTTGTTATACGAATCTCTGATTAACGCATCCGTGATTTAATCAGAGGGAGAAATTGAAAATGCGATTTCCAATTTCTTCACAATTTCAATTACTTACCGTTCTTGAAATTGGCGACACATTCTTGTGTCGCTGGAAACTCTAGGTTAATCAGAGTTTCCTATACATTTTAAATACAAACAGTCTTCATTCCATTGTTGAATGTACTGCTTTAAATACGAGTCAATAAATTAAAAATTTATCACAGTTTAACGCTTACTATGAAGAGTTAACGGAATTAATTTTTCAATGGAAAAGACAATATATTGGTTATTAAGAAAGCCACTTAATGCTTTAGTTCACAGAAGCTTCACCCACCAAGAACAACCAATTTTAAAGACAGCGCAGTGGTAAAATTCAACAGAAATATACAAAGAAAGACATATTAGGCTGCGATTATTCAAGCCGAAAAAGATTTGCGATTTGTGTTAAAAGCGAAGTAAAACACAAATTGAAAGTTACTTTTAGCCTCAGGTATATTGCCTTGATAGGGCATACGAACTAGAATTGTACGGAATTGCCGTACATTTGGTGGAGAATATGGATACAGTTACAGTAAACCAGTTTAGAGACAAATTAAAATCTTTTGTAGAACAAGTAGTTACCAATCATACGCCGCTTAAAGTAACTCGGCGGGCAGGTGAAGCATTTGTGGTAATGAGCGCTGACGACTGGGAAAGAGAGCAAGAAACCCTATACGTTTTGCAAAATAGTAGCCTAATGAAGCAGATAGCTGAATCATTAGCAACACACAATAATAAGGCCGGTTATACCCCTACCAAAGAGGAAATGAATGAGATCACTGGTATTTGAGGGTAAAACTTGGGAAACCTATGAAGAGCTTCGCGACAAAGACAAAAAGCTGCACAAATCCCTGTGTAAGCTTCTAAAAGAAATGCTCAGAGATGATCCGGGTGTTGGCATGGGAAAACCCGAGCAGCTCCGACATAACCTCACTGGATTTTGGTCCAGACGGATATCACAGAAAGATCGCCTGATTTATAAATACGACGACAACGCTATTTATATCTTTGCCATTGGCGGGCATTACGACGACCATGCTAAATGAATGTGGTCAAAAGCCTCAACTACAGAAACCGACTTAACGTAGTTGGGTAATTTAGCTCTGATAAAACGGACACACTTATTTTCATTCTGCTAATTGCTCGTATTAGTTTGAGATGCCTTCTTGGTCTGCTAAGACGTATTCAATTCTATACATTCGGAATTATTTTCGATATTTCGGACCTTAATATTAAACGCTAAAAATTTTCCTTTACCATACTTTTTATGTTATTTCTCGATTGGGTATGATGACTTTAAAATACACGAATAAAGTTATTTATAATGAAACTACCAGATTGTAGATCGGTTTTTGGACAAGTTTCGTATCATTTTTATAAGTGGGATAAAATAAAAGGATTAGGCGTGTTGTATAAAATTGAAGATTTTTATCGGACTCAATGTTAAGTTAATTTACAATATTCGTGGTATGTATTTTGTCAGTCATGATGCATTGTTATACCTACAATAACTCTGATTTAATATCACGAACTATATTATCACCTACTCTTCCTTTATCACTTGGAGTTTTAGCAAAGGCTACTTGATATCTATCATCATCAATAAATTTAATATTATTATGATTTCCATCTTCGACAACTTCCATATTTAACTTTTTGAGTTCACTTTTTATTTTTGGTGTTATCCCCGTATAATTGCTAAAAAGTGACTTTATAATCTGAATATACAACTCTTTTGTTCCATCTATTTCATTATATTTAACAATATCTTGAAGTATATGCTGTTTCCGAGTGTTAGCTTTAACGCTATCTAACTTATCTTTAATAAGATCGATTACTAAATCAGAAACTTCTCCATTATAAAATTCATTTTCTACACCATGCACTAAAATCGATTTACCCTTTTTATTTGTATTACGTTGTAACTCTTTAAAGCGTATATCTAAAACGGAATAAGCTGTATTTACCTTATCTAGCTCTTCATTAGCCTCAATAGCTAACATCAGTTGTTCTTCGATTTCTTGTTCATATTTTCGCTTTAGCTGCTCAGCTAAGATTTCTTGCTCTTCCAGTTGTGCAAACGCTTGTTCTGCAAGTTCTTGGTATTCTTTATCTTCTGAAAATTCACCAAACCTCTTTTTCAATAAAGTACGCTGATCTTTTTGACGTTTTGCTCTTACATCACTAGGACTAAAATGTCTTTTTTTATTAAAACCATTAGTTATGTGCGTGACATACGAAAGAATCGATTGAAGGACATGTGAGCCTGAATCAATAATTTCATATAGTGTATATTGAGATAACAACTTTGTATGGCATACGTCTCTACCAAATGCTGGGTATATTATATTTACTGCTCCATCCCATGCAGAATATTTTCGAGTTAGTATCTCTTCCATTTCCCAGCTATTTACCGCGTCTTCAGAATAGACTACTTGCGCTAAGCCGAGTAACTGATCCTGCAGTTTATAAGGATTTATAACTGGTTTATTTGTTTCTTTTATATTGCTTACCAATACAATTGGATATTTGCGCTCTTTACGCTCAATTTCGTAACTTAAGCCCTTTAATGAATCTCTATTGCCTGAAAAGTTAATAAGTTTTAATCCCACAGTTTTAGGATGTAAATCACCATTACTTTGAAGAAAGTTAACTAGACGGGGCTTGGTGGTTGCTGGAATTTCGGTAACCAAAGTACTAATATCACTTGTTTCAAGAAGAATGGAGATTGTCGTGAATTCATTTTCCTCTCGAATGCCAATTTCAGTAATCCACTGACGACCTCGAACTGAATGATCTGGATGACTTAATAAAATAGAATACATAAGAGGAGGTTCATCTATTGCAACATAAGTGCGAACTCGTGCACGATCAATAGTGAATTCATCTCCATTTTTAAGTTCCGCTGGAGTAAAATGTCTTTTAGTTACACTTTTAAGCCAACCAGCAATTGTTCGAAAAGATATTTCGCTACTATTTTCACCAACTATACGATATTGATTTACATAAATTAGCACTTATCTCTCCTGAAACTATATTTTATCTGTAATTCATTAAAGAATTAATCAAAATTTAACGTTAGATAATTTTTTAAACATTAGATCCAAAATATAACGTATTAAGAACATGCTCAGATTTTATGTGTCTGATACGGTAGGTGTGAAGCTGATGATTTTGTTAGGTGTTTGACAGTACTGCGCGACTTTTTACCACCCGGTCTATTTGTTCTTGAGTGTCAGGTACTGCGACATCCCTGAGTTTGGATATATGTTCGATGGCTTCGAGTGGCTCAAAACCGCAATGCAGTAATACACCAGCTGCTACGACACTGGTTCTAACTATAGGAACCTCTGATTAACTCATCCATGATTTAATCAGAGGACAGAAATTGAAAATGCGATTTCCAATTTCTTCACAATTTCAATCACTTACTGTTCTTGAAATTGGCGACACATCCTTGTGTCGCGGGAAACTCTAGGTTAATCAGAGTTTCCTATACCTGCTCGGCAGTGTATTACTGTATTTAACCCGTTGGCAGCGTCAGATTGACCCACTTATTAACTTTTTCCACGCTAACAACTGCTTATATTCATCATTTGAGATCAATTGCTTGGGCAAATAATAGGCACAATTTTTTGAGATAAACAGAAGTACAAAATCTTTAGATAATTCAATTCTTGGAATATTCTCCCAACCAAGTTCTACGCTGAACCCTTCACCGAAGATCTTAACTCCCTTTTCTGATATTTCGTAATGTTGCTTCTGTTGTGCGCTAGGATTTGAATTAAATGCTTTTCGAAGCTGAAAATATTGTATTGCCGGCGTGAATACCAACGGGTAGCCGAACATCAAGAATAGCAGCAGCCAAGTTGGTATAAAACCGAACTCCAATTGAGTAAAGCCTTCACCTGCATAGACTTTTAAAATTATAAAAATCAGGGGTAAGCCTATAAAAAAGCCATAAAACAACTTAGCGCCAGTAGTTTTGTGGAAGATCTGACGCGAAGCCTTGAATTGGTTTTGAAAATTATTTTGAAATGATTTAGTGATCATATCCATACTTAAAATTAACGCTTTTAGTAACGGTTGTAGTGTAGGTACGAAGTGCCGTAACAGAGATCCAGTACCATAGGAGCGAGGCTGGCTAAAATTATTATGTTTTGCGAATTCACAAACTAACCGCGACACTTTTTGTATTAAAGAAAGCAAGCTGGAACACACGCTTTTCCTCTCTCGCCGAGAAGATGGTTCAGTATGTATAACCAGCTTACCTATGAAGAAAGAGTAACGTTTTCAACATTAAAGTTGCAAGGTTTATCCATTCGCAAGATTGCTACGCTTATGGGGCTTCATTTCTCAACTCTCTATCGAGAATTAAAGCGCAACCGTTGTTATGTGACCGATAGTGCTTATCGACCTAGTAAGGCAGAAAGGCGCACCCATGCCAGAAGGCGTCAATCTCGAAGAAACAAACGCGTCACTCAAGACGATTTTCAATGCGTAAAAGAATTGCTCGCTAAAAAGTGGTCACCTGAACAGATTTCTGGATATATTCGATGGTTTAAATTACTGAGATGCGCAATCAACTAAGAAAATATTTATCAATGCATTTGGGAAGATAAACGTAACGGAGGTACCTTATGGCAATCATCTAAGAAACGCCGTAAACGGTATAACGCTTATGATAGACGTGGCCGATTAACTAACAAAAAGTTTATTTCTGAACGACCTTGTCGCGATTAATACGACTAAATTTTTTACCTTTAAACACAGGATTCTCTTTGTCAGAATATGCCTCATGATCTGCTACGTCTTGTGATTTATTAATAACTTCACTCCAGTTGGTTTTATCTTTAATTTTTTCCATATGTCGTCTTTCGTTATCTTAGTCTTTTTCATTTTTATTCGCTCGTTTTTTCGCAGGCTTAAATTTCTCTAAATCTGATTCAGACTGTAAAGGTGCGTCAGGATCTGACTTAGCATTTTCTCGAACTTCTTTTTCAGTCATATTCTTTAATCGTTCGTAATCGGTCTTATCCTGCATTTTTTCGAGTTCTTCTTTTGTATATTTTTTTATAGCCATATTTAAAGCCCTCTCTTGTACGAACGATATTTTGCAATTTCACTCCGTTCCGCTCTACGAGCTGAAATTAACCTAATAGTATCGCCTTCATCTCTCTCTGTATATACAACGAAAACAATACTGTAGTGGTTTAATAATCTCGTACCAGCTTGTAGGGTAAACTGCCCCAAACAAAGGAACCTACAAATGGCCTATAAA
>NZ_BAAGIC010000023.1:0-51104 GCF_054658315.1 Sessilibacter sp. MAH1 | reverse complement strand
TCATCAAACTTTTACTAAAGGGATTTTCGCATGAAGTTAATACCCCGAGGGCAATATCTACAACTCAATACTCCCGGCATTGGCAAAGACGTGGTGTTTGCGCCCAATGTTCAAGAACACGCCAAGGTCTTAATGAAAGCGGCTAATCGCGGTTACTACTATCCATTGATGGCCATCAAACAGCTTAATGCGTTAGCGACCGGGTTAACCGGTAAACACAACGTATTTATTCCCAACGTAATCGATTTTAAAGCCAACAGCTTTCACAAGGTTGTGGTATTTGTGCCCGGCATTGCCGCTACTGTAGAAAAACGCTCCGACAAAATGCTGGTTATTACAGACTTAACATTAAGTAGTGAATACGAGAGTATTGCTAAGGCGAACACACGGAAACCGGGGGTATACAGTGTTTCTCGGGCAAGCAACGGTAAGATTAGTGCGGAATTTAGAAACAATGGTCGAATTAAGTCCGAGAACCATAGAAATGTGGTGATTGCCAACACTAACTATGATGGTCTCGACCAAGCCGCAGAAGAAGCGGTAAAACGCTTAAACTCTATGTTTGGTGGTGATGCATCTTTAAAATGTGACTTTGATTTATTCTATTCACCTGTGGGTAGCCGATTAAATGGTATGCGCAATTATAATCCTGTAAAGGTGAATCAAACTTATGGCTTTGCAGGGTTATTGGCCGATGCCATAGAACAATCGAATAATAAAAAAGGCGTTGTATGGGCCTCTGAGCGCGGCGGTTCCGTGGTATTAACCCAAGCCTTAATGACTCTTACGACAAAAAACATTTCTTTTGAAGAGCAAAAACATATTGTGAAAATGTGCTGGGCGACCTCTAACCCGCGGCCCGCCTACGATGCTATTATGGACTTAGACATGATCCCAGATAGAAACCTGTTTAACAGTAATAGCCATCTTCGCGCCAGCATAAGCGCGTTTAAGGGCAATTTAGAGCGGGTTAAACGAAAAGACGACCCCTATAATTACCGCGACCTATTAAAAAGTACTGGTAACGGCGGACTGGCCTTTAATACTCTCGCCGGTGCTGGTGTTTTGGTGGCAGGCACGGCCTTATCCGGTATGCCCACAGGGGCAATCGGCGTTGCGGGTTTGGTTACCGGTGCAGTGGGCGGTATTCAATTTGCTTACAGTAAGTTTAAAGAAAGAAATCTACGGCGGTAATGTTATGTGGGATTGGTTAAAATTCTTTCCGTTTGCGAAAGCCCAATATACAAGGCCCGTAGTAAACGAAATACGCGGCCCGTATTTTTCAAAACCACGGCAGAATAAATGGTTCTTTGGCGACTCGGTGTTTTATTTCTATGCTCCCTGGGCTAACCCGGTATTAGGCTTTGATGGCGACGGTCGCTCGGTTAATGCCACGCATCCAGGGGGTAAAGATATAAGCGCCCGCTCTAGATTTGAATCCAACTACCGCCCTGATACCCGCCGTAATCAGTGGTATGTGGTGCCGTTTTATCGCAATACTTGGTATTTTGTGGGGGCTTGGTTTGTTGGTGAAAAAGCTCGTTTAGGCGCCACCGCTATAACACTTACGGCACGTAAAGGCTCTATTTTTAAAGAAACCAATTTGTTTCACCCTCGGGTATTTGAGTCAGCCATAGCTAATTATCTAGATGATATCTACGGCTATCGTCGTTCGGGTAAAAAGCCCGTTTATCGTGGCCCCTTACATTGGCGGGTATTACCTTTAGGTGACAGTATTCAAGGTGTGGTATGCGATATACACCAAATTCATAACGGCAGTCGAGACAATCCCGAGGTTGACCGCCTCGTTATTTTCCCTGTATCAACCGATCAATTTGTGTGCATTACGTTTAGCTTTGGCAGTATTGAACTATACAGGGATGAGTTAAGAGCTAAACCCATGTTGGCGTTGACCGACTCGATTATTAACTCCATGCGTTTGCAGGTTGGGCCAATCGCACAGGCAGAGTGGGATAAGGTAAAGGCGACCTGTGATGATATGTCTGTTACCGAAACTTTTGGTGAACTTGCTTGGCCGTTATTCGAAGAGAAAAAATCTAGGAAAAAACCCGAGGTGGATATTACGCCGATCGATGCGCCAAAGGTTATTGCTCAACACAAATGACACGCTGGTTAGACTGGTTAAAATTTTTCCCTTATATAGAAGCTCAAAATACGGAGCCGGTAGTCACAGAAATACACAGGCCGAGCTTCAACACAATCAATTAAAAAGCTGAGTTGACCGAGCAAATAGCACTCGATCAACGAATAGATTTACTTAAGAATTGAACAAAAATTATAGGCGGGATTTATCTCTATGTGTTCTAAAGCTAACTGCGATCCAGCAACGCTAACTTTGAGCCAAAGGCAATGAAAACGATGCCCGTAACCGAGTTTAACCAGCGCTTAAAACGAGCACCACCGGCCAATTTTTTAACACTCGATAACATATAAACCATGACAGAAAACCACACTAAATTTAACATGGCGTGTGCCGTCACCAATGCAAACACATTAACGGGATTATCATTAATCGAAATAAACTGCGGAAACGCCGCCAAATAAAACATAGAAACTTTTGGGTTTAACACGTTGGTTAAAAAGCCTTCTAAAAAGGCTTTGCGTAAAGACGCTTTCTTTTTAACCGTAATTGGCGCTACTTCTGTAACAACACCTTTGTCTTTGAAGGCTCTCAGCAACGCCTTGATGCCAATCCAAATTAAATAAGCAGCACCGACCAATTTAAAGATAAAAAACGCCTCCGCCGATTGCACCAACAACAAAGAAATACCCATAACGGATAAGGTGCCGTGTACGTAAAACGCCGCGACAAAACCACCGATATTGGCAAACCCAGCTTTTTTACCAAATAACGGCACCGTTTTCGCGATTAAAAAGCCATTCGGGCCCGGAGAAACAACCAGCAAAGTGGCCACCGCAACAAAGGCCAAAACCGTGTTTAAATCCATAAAGCAACCTCAAAGTAATTCAAATTATGAAGAAATTGGACATTGTGTTTTCAATTTCTGCCCTCTGATTAAATCATGGATGAGTTAATCAGAGGTTCCTATAGTAATATCGAGCAAACACTACCGAGAGGATAATACTTTAAGAAGTGATACACATTCTTTAATAACCGTAAGTTGGCTAAAGCTGAATACAAAGCGATGCGACTTAAACGCAGCAATAATCCAAGGCGTCATTAATACCAGCGTAGGAATATAACTTATCACATTCGTATTTAGCCTATCAGTGAAATAATAATACAATGCAAAAAGCAAACATAAAGATAGGTAAAAAACGATTCCGCAACGCGTTGCAGTTGAAGCCAATTTACGATCGGCAAACTTAACAAGAATAGACTGACATAAAAACAAAGCTAAAACACTTAAAATAGAGTTATAAAAACACCCAGCAATGACAGAACCTAAAAATGGCTTACCTGATAACTTGTAGAATATACCAATAATATAAGCGACAAAAAAATAGCTACTAACTACAACCATAGAGCCTAAAGAAAAACGCCCACTACATTACACAGCCTGTTAGTGACAGCAACAATATTACACACCCAAATATTTTCATCTTTTTACCTATTATTTAATCCTATAAATATCGCTTGCACTACGCAGGCAAGTTATCGAGTAAAACCTAGTTGTTTTTATACAATTCACGATAATTTGAGGATAATGAAATCAGATAAATCTAATTCAGAGTATTTCACACCAAAACTCAGAAAAATATGAGTATTATACGGATAATACTGAGTGTCACTCATGCCACTTGAGAAAGATGAGCACAAATCGTCATTGTACCGACTTGATTTTGGGTAATCTTCGCCCTCAGGAACAGGCGAAATTTTGATCAAACCAAAGAAAGCTCTATTATTCAGCGCTAGCAAGCTGGAAATAACAGGGTTGATATCTTTTGTCAGAATTACCACAGACAGCATGGTACTTCTGATAAAACGGTTAAATCGAAAGATAAGAACTTAAAAAGCCTTTTTAAAAAAGCCTAGAAGGAAGATGAATAACACGATATATATTTCCTATACTCATCACCAAGAAAGCAAATCTTCTAGAGATTTTCATACGACTCATGGGAAACAAAAAAACCTCGGCATGCCGAGGTTTTTTATAAAGCGTTGTTTATTCGTTATCGAGCTTACTGGTTTGCTAGCGCTTTTGCCTCACGCCGCTGAATGTCTTTTCTAATTAACCAGTAGCCTAATAAACCAGAGGCTAAGGAGCCGACTAAAATCCCTAAACGTTCGTCAAAGATGACTTCTGTACTGGTTTGTTCGAAGGCGAGTGAGCTGATAAATAAACTCATGGTAAAGCCAATGCCGCACAGTACCGAGGTGCCGTAAAGACCAAGCCAGGTAACGTTGGTGGGTAGTTGTGCCCATTTCAATTTAATAAATAACCAACACAGAGTGAAAATACCCAGTTGTTTACCAATAAATAAACCTGCGGCTATACCAACCGGTGCACTGTGTAAAACTTGATCTGTAGTTAGGCTGCGTACGTCGATACCGGAGTTGGCAAAGGCGAAGATGGGTAACACAAAGAAGGTCACCCAAGGATGCAGGCCGTGTTCGATTTCTTTAACCGGTGAGCTGGATTTTTCGTCGTCTAAACGCATGGGAATAAACATCGCCAACAACACACCGGTAAGTGTTGCGTGTACACCGGATTTAAGCATGGCAACCCACATTATAACGCCTATAACAATGTATGGCGCTCGCGGACCTACGCGATAACGATTGAGCATCCATAAAATGGGAATACATACCAACACAATAACAAGCGATACGAAGGATATTTTAGAAGTATAAAATATCGCGATAATAATAATCGCGCCTACGTCATCAAAAATCGCTAAGGATGTTAAAAAAACTTTTAATGCAACGGGAACTGAACGCCCCAATAAGCTTAATACGCCGAGCGCAAAGGCAATATCGGTGGCGGCGGGCACGGCCCAGCCGTCGATCACTCGCGGGTCATCCCAGTTAAATAATACGTAAATTAACGCCGGAACAGCCATTCCGCCAAACGCGCCAATACCCGGAAGAATAATATTTTTAGGGTCAGACAATTCTCCTTCCATGGCTTCGCGCTTAAGTTCTAAACCCACCAATAAAAAGAAGATGGCCATTAGTCCATCGTTAATCCACAGCAGTAGCGGTTTACCGATGTTTAAATCGGCGATGCGAACTTCTACAGGAATTTCGATGAATAATTTGTAGAGAGAGTCTAAAACGGGGGTATTCGCAAAAATGAGTGCCAGTAATGTGCTGACCATCAGCAAAATACCACCGGCGGATTCTAATTTGAAAAACTTTTCGATTGGCTTAATAGTAAGCACCGGAAGAAAAACCTCGTATCAACGTAAATTTGAGCAGAACCCTAAGCATTGCGGGTAAATTTATCACTGCTTTAGCTTAGGGCTCCAATATTGAATTTATAATATTAATAAAATTCGCGTCGAATATATTTGTAGCGCTCGAAATATATCGGGTTCATGCGAACACGTAAAAAAACAGCTATCAAACACTGTATGAGTACTGTTTCTATTTCGGCTATAACGCAATATTTAAACCAACTTATTGTTAAACATATATTTTTTGATGATTTAAATATTGGGTCAATGGTTGTATATGAGGCTTTAAATTAAAATTTCAATGGTAATAAGTGTAAGTTTAGATCAAAGTTTTATGGAAGCATATAAGAAATACTGAATACTTTTGCATTTCAAGTAACTTAGAACGTGTCGTCATCGCTAACAACATTCAACGACTTAGACTTGATAACACATTGGAATTAGGCTTGGTTTTTTAATTAAAAAGCTAAATTAATCGACTCCGCTTTGAATATCATCCATTCAAACTGATTACTAGGTTTTGCATTACTAACCAATATCTTCAGAAACTTTCCAAAACCCGTTAAAAATAATCAAAGCAGTTGATGTTTGCCTAAAACAATAGAGTTATGCCATTTAATTATGGGTATTAAACGACGCAAATTAGTTATTTAAGGGTTTATTTTTATCCCTTGAAACTTGCTTATCCTGAAAGACTGTTGCTATCACTCGTTAATTTTTTACGCCGTTAATACAAGTAACGTATTAATGAACTTATAGCAACTCTAAGTCATCCACAGTTTCTATCGAAACAAATGCATGATGCAAACTTCAATCATCGCGAGTAATTTAAATGGTGAAGAAATTGAAAATCGTATTTGCATTTATTTGTCCGCTGATTAAACCGTGGCAGCGTTAATCAGTGGTTCGAATATGCTTTAGCCAAAATTTTTAACACGCACTTTCATTTAAATGGTAGATCTTTTATTTAAATGGTAAGTTTTTTATTTTAAAAAGCGCTCGAAATTTCCCAAAAAATTATTGCCGGCGGGTTGTGTATTCTAAAGCGTATAAAAATAACGGGAGTGAGAACACAAGGAAAAACAGCGGTATTTGAAGAAAAGAACCACAACCAAAGCTGTGGTTCTGAAAAGATACAAAGTTTAGGCTTCGCAGCTGTCGAGATTATTTTCGGCAACGGCCATTAAGCATTTTTGAATGAGGTCAACACTGTTAATGTGCAAAAAGTGATTTTGCTTTTCTATTTTTAATACGTGCGACACTTTTGGGTTAAGTACCGATTTGGCAAAATCGGCATTTGCAGGGTTCACCAAGGGATCTTCCATACCTTGCACTACCACGGTTGGCAGGTTTATTTCTTTCCAGTGGGGCGCAAGCTTAGCGACTTCTGGCGAAAGTGCGTACATTTCTACATTGGCATCCAACATTTGTTGACCGAGAATACTTCTACCCACATAGGTTTTCGCAAAACGGTTGTACCAACGCGGTTTGGTTAATTCAGGATCAAGACCCGCCGCGAAGATTGCTAAGCCGTCAATGCAATAAGGAAACTCCGCTGCCACCGCGGGCACCACAGAGCCACCCCAAGAATGCCCGGCAAGAATCAAAGGCACATCGGGTGCTTCTTTTTTCAATTGATGTAAAAGTGGACGAATTAAATGGGCAATTTCTGAGAATTCGGTAACAAGACGTGGGTTGTCTTTGTACTGCGATTTGCCCCAACCGGGACGGTCGATAGAAACAAACAGGGTAGATTCGGTAAAGTCTTCTTTCACCATTAACTTGCCAATGTCGTTCCAAGCACCAGGCGTGCCGTGAATCCAGACCACAACAGCGCGCTTAGGCTCACCCACACGACGGTAGGAAAGTTCAAAATCTCCAACATCCATGGTTTGTTCAACGATGTTTTTGTTAGACTCGATGGTCTCCAAAAACTTGAAGTGTTCGTTCAACTCGTTTTGTGCCGCGCAAGCGCTGAGAACAAACGAGGCAAAGGCGAGCCCACCCACCCAAATTCGTGATAACCACACCTTTGTTTTCATTAAGATTCTCCATTTTTATGTGATTGGCAAACGCTTGCTCTGACAATAGTTATAACAATTGGGTTTACTAAAAATCATCACAAATTTATGAAGGATATACGCAGCGCTTTTGAACACAGTTCTTAACCTTGCTGTTCGTTGGTAAGCAACTAATCTTAAAGTAGAAATTGCTGATAATACCGTGATACTGACATTGTGACTAAAATTGCCGCGCTCAATACCAACCTCCATGCAGTCAACTCGTTTGAGCCCGACAGCACTCATGCCGGGCAACCATTAACGGCCAAAACCCAGCTTTGGTTAACCAAGCGCTTTCAGGTATTAGCATCGACTCTTACCGAATTAAAGGTCGCGGGCGCGTATGTTTATGGTACGTCATCGGCAAACAAGTCACCGCAGACCGAGACAAACCAGCCCATTTTATTGTGGCAAAATCAAGAATCTTTGGAACAAAAGATACACAATGCTGAAAAATTAGTACAACTGTGTATACAGCGCCAAAAAATCCAACTGTACAGCGACAAAAAGTCTTTATTGAACTATGTCTGTTTTAGCAGCGAGATATATTTTAACAACGACGTTACTTGTCAACAGCGTTTGATTTTATATTTTGTCTTCACGCGAAACGGCGTGTTCACAAAAGAACACATAAATAGCGTAATGAAAAACGTTGCGGCGTTGTTTTTTTACAAGACCGATAACAGCCAAAACAGTCCACATAAGCAATTACCCTTAAATCCCGTACATCCAAAACCCAGTGCCGAAATCGACCCAACTCGGCTCATACAAGGTTTGGTTAAAATCATTGAACGCCATATCAACATTAACGACGCGACCTATTTACTTGCAAAAGATTTAAAAGAGAAATTTGAATGTGAGTGCGTGGTTATTTCACTGCCTAATTATTCTTTGTTTTCTTCACGCAAAAAAAACAGAAACCGTATTGTTGCGATTTCCGACTCCAGTAAATTTGACGATCAATCACCATTAATTAAACAGTATTCAAAACATATAACCAAAACATTACAGCGCGAACCCGAAAATAACCACGAACTCGGCCGAGCTTATTGTGAACACATTATCATTGATCATCCACTCAAGCCTCTTCAAGGCGCCGTTATTAGCATCGACACAGAGCTGGGCTGTGCCTGTATTTTGTTTGTTGATCAACACAATTCTGCCAATGCAAAAACCAACACCTATCTCACAACCGCCTGGCAAACACTCGGCACCAGTTTATTAATTCGTCATTATTTACAACTTTCACCCGTAAAAAAACTCGGCTACGCAGTAGCTAATTCTTCCCATCGAATTCAATTACACAAACAAGCTTCGCTAAAAACTGGATTTTTTACGCAGCTTTCCAAATGGCAAAAAAGAGCATTAGTTGTCGCGGTAGTTATTGCCATTTTGGGTATTCTTAATATACCCACATCTTTAACCATTACCACGAAGGCGGAAATTATCAGCGATTCACAACGTGCCCTTGTTGCACCAGTTGATGGCTTTATCAAAGACAGTCACTTTAAAGCGGGCGATCAAGTAAAAACCGGGCATTTGTTAGCAACCTTAGATGATAAAGATTTAAATCTAGAAAAACAAAAACTCGAAAACGAGTTACAAGAATACGATAAGCTCTATCGGAAAGAATTAGCCGAATTTAATCAGGTTCAAGCAAAGATCGTAAAAAATCAACGTGAACAAACCCAAGCCAAAATTGAGCTCATTAACGAACGGCTAACGCGATTAAAAATTAAAGCACCTTTTGATGGCATTATTTTACACGGCGATGTTAGTCAATTATTGGGTGCTCCGGTAAAAAAAGGAGAAATACTTTTCGAGCTAGCGCCTTTGACGGAATACAATTTGAATTTACGCATCAGCGAAAAAGACATTATTTATATTCGGAAAAATCAACACGGTTTACTCAAGCTATTTTCGCTACCGTCCGCCGAAATTTCATTTACTATTTCTGAAGTCACACCAATAGCAGAGACTGTCGATGATAAGGTCTATTTTATAGCGCGTACCCATTGGAACTTTGACGAAAAACAGCAGGCAATAATTCCGACACTATTAAAACCCGGCATGACCGGGTCAGCCAAGATAAACACCGATAAACAACCACTCTGGAAAATTCTCTTTCGTGATCTTATTCGCTGGTGGCAGTTAAATCGTTGGCAGTTGGGAATGTAACGCATGAATCAGCAAATACTGTTCTGGATTAAACACGCTTGTTTTCAGATTTCTGCCAGCGCCAATATAACCACACAAGTGCATCGAGGTAAAAACTGGGTCATTATTTACAGCACCATTCATAACGACAGTTTTTTTCTCGAAAATAACCTGTACAAGTTGCTCTCCAGCCACAGCACAATACCCGTTGCTGATGCGTTTAAAATACTCAAGGTTACCGATGACGAGCAACAAAGTCTTTGTCTGGGTTTATTTCATCTACTTAAACAGGGATTAATTACTTGCAAACACGATAAGCTCAATGAGATTGTCTCGCTAACCCACGCTCAAACTGCCTCTGAAAGTTCTTTTTTTCCTAGAGTGGCCGGGTTTTTGAAAAACCCATTACTGGCAAAATTTAATTTGTTTGGCGCAAATGAATATGCCGAAAAACTAACACCTTACGTGCTGCTCATTTTCTCTAAGTTTACGATTACTTGTGGATTAATCTTGGCCATAACAAGCTTATTGTTATTAACCAGCAATTTGGATAAAACCTTAGAGTTTTACCAAAACAATTTTTATTCACCGTTCAATTTAGTATTGTTAGCTTTCATGTATTTACCCATGAAAGCTATTCACGAATTCGCTCACGCTATTATGACCAAATATTACGGCGGTCACGTGGGTAAATTTGGTGTGTTATTTTTTGGCTTTTTACCCGCAGCTTTTGTGGATGTAGGCTCCAGCGCTTATTTCACCTCTCGAAAACACCGTATTTATGTAAGTCTTGCGGGAATTGTCACCGAGATTTTTATTGCGGTCTTCGCGCTAATACTGTTTATAGCGCTATTGACTATTTTTGAATACAACGCAGACAGCAACGGCGTCTATCATACAATACTATTAGGACTGTTTGATTTAGCCTTTATTGGTATTGTTTCTAGTATTCTTTTTAATGCAAATCCACTCATGCGCTACGACGGCTATTACGTCTGTTCAGAGTTATTGCAAATTCCAAATCTGGCTTCACGTGCCCAACAGCGTTTTAAAGAAAACACGCAACTGTGGTTATTCGGTTTAACACCAACCAAACCATCAAACGACCTCAATAGCGAAGTTATTTGGCTCAATGGCTATGGTTGTGCTGCCTTTTTTTACCGCATTATGGTCACCATTTTAGTGTTAATGTTTTTAATTAGCCAAATATGGTGGTTGGGTTTAGTCATCGCTGCATTAATACTAATCCGCGGCACTTTTCGGTTTTTAGGTGAAACGCTGGTTACGCTGTATTTTCGCTGTCAATATCACAACAAACTTAAACGATTTTTTTGGGCTATAGGCACGCCATCGGCTTTTGTTTTAGCTATTCTCTTTTTACCTTTTAACATCGGCTTTTCCAGCACAGCATTATTACATGAGTCGCAATTTACTCTCCGTTCGCCGTCTGACGGGACGGTTATTAGTTTCTTATCTGAAAATGCTAGGGAAATAGAATCCGGCGATACCTTGCTTGAGCTTACCAATCCGGATTTATTAATTGAACAAAAAATTAACGCTCTAGCAATTGAAGAACAAACCATTCGTTATTCCGATCTGGCTTTCCGTGCTCCTGCCCTTGCCGAAGAATTTGCAGCCAATCTTCAAGATTTGAAAACCAATCAACGTGATCTTGATGAGAAGTTAAAAAATCTACAGGTGATAGCTTCTCATGCAGGACTGCTAGTACACGATAATAAATCCATTCAAGGTCGTTACTTTGAAAAAGGTGAGCCTACGGTAACAGCGGTATATTATTCTGATGTCTATCTAGAGGCATTAATTAGCCAGGAAGATTTACAGCGCTTGCCCAAAGACTTTGCATTTGTATCTGCGATTCCGTTTACCGATCCACATAAACGCTATACCGCAGAAATTGTAAGTGTTGAATCTAAAGCTCGCGATCAAATATCTTCACCATTTTACAGCGTTGGTTTGGGAGGTTCTATTGATACCGACTGGCGTGATTCGTCTGGCTTAACCAGCCAAACGCCTACTTTTTTGGTGTCGGTACAATTACCGGCTTTGCCTTATGGCTCTGTATTAAGTTATCGATGGCAGTTGATTTTTTTGACCGAGCCGCAATCTATTTTTAACCGCTTATGGTTGAGATATTCACAATGGTTAAGCCAAAAATTTGACGGGTCATAAGTATTTTGATTTTATCACCCAAATAATCTTTGAATAAAATGTCGCTTTAGCGAATTTTTCGAATTCGCGTTATTTTTAAGCCAGTTCAAATTGGGAAAAATTGTAAAAACTGAAATTTAATTATTTCTACCGCCATTTTTTAATTCATAATGAACGGCTTCACAAATTTAGTTTTCGGTAAATACTGCATGTGTTGAGTATTGATCATTCCAACATATACATTCTTTCTAAAATTAGCCGTTACTAAACAATTTTTTATCGCTTACTTCCGTATTGAATAAACTCTGCTAATCTTAACAATGTCGCTCTTATCGGTTTTAGTTATAGATGTGTGTTTATAAATACTTGATTGTAGAAACGCGGCGGTATTTTTTGCGTTTACTAATGCATCTTATGATTTTATTTTAATGACCATTCTGTTTTGATTTTTAAGAAAGTCATAATTTTTACGAATTATTATTGGAAATATTATGTCGCCAATAACCGTTCTTCGATCTCTATCGATAGCCTTATTGACGGCATCGGCTGCCGTGGCTGCGCCATTGCCGGCAATGGATTGTTTGATCAATCCCTTTCAGACCATTGATCTATCAAGTCCCGTCGCTGGCGTTATAGCAAAACTTCATGTTGAACACGGAGTTTATGTAAATGAAAACGAAATTGTTGCGCAGTTAAGTGCAGAAGTTGAAAAAGCCTCGGTTGAGCTCGCCAGTGTTCGAGCAGCGGTGACTTCTGAGGTAGGAATTAACGCGGTAAATAAAGAGTACGACGAGAAGCGTAAAAAACGCATCGATACCTTGTACAAAAGTAACAGCGTTTCCTACGACGTTAAAGATCAGGCAGATCGAGATTTTGATTTATCCCAGTGGCGATTAAAACAAGCCGAAGATTTGCAGAATATTCGTCACCTTGAATTGGTGCGCGCCGAAGAACAGCTTCAGCAAAAGATCATTAAAAGTCCCATTAGTGGTTTTGTTACCAAACGCTTTAAAGACGTTGGCGAATATGTAGAAGAACAACCCATTGTGAGAATTGCTCAGCTGCATCCCTTAAAGATAGAAGTGATTGTTCCCATTAGTTATTACTCGCAAATTTCAATTGCTCAAACTGCGCAAATATTTCCAGAGTTGCATTCCGATAAACCGTTAACAGCAACGGTGATCAGTATCGATCCCATGGCCGATGCCGCCAGTGGGACTTTTGGTGCCCGCTTGGTGTTGGATAACCCCCAATACACCATTCTTGCGGGGCAAAAGTGTTCGCTGCAATTTTCAGAAAATCAACGTTCGAAATTACCTAAAGTGAAGTAGCGGTTATGTTGAATTATTTCGAATCGATTAAAACGCAATTGAAAGCAACCGTTTCGCGCGCGCGCGCGAAGGCTTTGGCAGGAGATCCTAGATCGGCAATTACGCCGGTAGAATCACGTTTATTATTTTCAGCCGATACCACTTTGGGAATTGATACCTCCCAGAACGAATATTCTGATTTTAACAATGACTTATCTAAAACCGTAGCAGATGCTGATGTCGCTATTTTAGAGCTGAATAAAAGCGACGCTAATAATGATGTTGTTACCCGCCCAGAAATTCAGCGACAAACGGTTTCTGTGGCTATTACAAATCCGGGGATTATTTTTTCGGTTGATCGCAATACAAGCTTAACGGCGAACGACGGCAGTGTTGATGCGGCGAATCGTGATGAATTAGTGGCGGGACTTAATTCCGACGATGCGACACCTGATTTGGATTTCTTTGCGCGCTTTTTTGGTAGCGATACGTTTACCAATGGCAATATTAATATTGATGCCAGTCATGCGGTTGCGAGTGATTTAACCATTAGTATCAATGGCGAAAATCTGGCGTTGTTCTCCGGCGATCTGATTTTTTCGGTGGACGGACGCCATACTTTTACCAGCACCTCTGGAACTACGCTTTCGGTTGATGCCGACGATATTATTTTGTTCAGGCCTACGCTAATTAACAATAACGATGGCTCAACCAGTTTTGATTACAGCAGCGGTGAATTTTCGAGCCTTATTACTAACTTACCCGACAGCGTTTCTGCATTAACGCTCATCGAGCAAAACAGTAATTTTAACGGCGAACAACTCGCTAGCGGATCGCTGCTGGTGGCGTTCGATGACGATACGCAAATTTATCTCGCCAATTCGCAAAGCGACGGCAGTGTTATTACCCGAGCGTTAACTGACCTCAACATCAATGGCAGCGCCTTGGGAAATCGCGCCGGAATTGATGCTTTGGAATTTGTAGAAGTAGAAACCACCCTCGCCGGACAAACGTTTTCATCGTCCACAATTTTAGCGAGCTTTAATCAATCGGGTACTTTTGGTGATGCGCAAACCGAAACCAGCGACGTTATTCAATTCAGTGTTTCTGGCGCGGCGCAATTTCAAGGTATTGCGTTTACGGGTTCTGATTTAAATTTAGCAACTGCAACCGCGGATATAAATTCTTTAAGTCTGCTGGCCACCAATTTTGAATCTCAAAATGAAAACACAACACCGCAGGGTGACATTGTGTTGATTGGGGAGTTTTTGGAAGGTCAGGAAATCACCGCCGATACCAGCTCTGTTACCGACCCCGAAGGCCTAGGTACGTTTCGGTATCAGTGGCTGCGCGACGGCAGCTCAATTCCGGGCGCAACATCAGACACCTACACGTTAACGAATAATGATGTCGGCGCGCGTATTTCGGTTCAAATCAGTTATACCGATGGCGATCGCAATCGCGAATCTTTAATCAGTGCCGAGTCGGTTGCGGTCGTAAATGTAAATAGTGAACCTGTAGGTACGCCACGAATTAACGGCAACGCCGTGGAAGGCCAGAGTTTAATTGCCAACACTGGCGGTATTCGCGACGACGACGGTTTGGGTGAGTTCAGTTATCAATGGTTGCGCGACGGTGTTGCCATCGGTGGCGCGACCGATACCCAATACCTGTTAACCGGTGACGATGTCGGCAGTGCGATCAGCCTGCAAATTCAGTACGTAGATAATCAGGGCACGACCGAAACGCTACTCAGCAGCCAAACCGCCTTGGTGACGGCGGCCAACAACCAAGATATTGCCACGGCCAGCGTGTTAGGAAATACCATCGAAGAACAGACTTTAACGGCCGATGTTTTAGTGCAAGATGGTAATGGCCTGGCTTACACCCCCAGCGATTTGAGCTATCAATGGCTTAGAAACGGGTTGGCCATAGACGGTGCCAATGAATCCAGCTACTTCAGCGACGACCCAGATGTAGGTGCGCAACTGTCGGTGCAAATTAGCTTTACCAACAGTTTTGGCGTTGCTCAAAGTTTTATCAGTGATCAATCACAAACTATTACAGCCATTAATGATAATCCTGTTGGTCTACCAGAGATTATGGGAATCTTTGAGCAGGGCCAAGCTTTGGTTGCGAACATTAGCAACGTGACCGACAACGACGGGCTTGGCACTATCAACTATCAATGGTTACGAAACGGTGCCTTGATCAGCGGCGCTACCGAGCAAAACTATCAAACCACCCAAGACGACGTAGGTGCTGAGCTTTCGGTACAGATCAGTTACCAAGACCAGCAAGGCTTTGCCAATCAAATAGTCTCAGACACAACGCCAATAATCGCTAACCTTAACGATTCGCCCCAAGGTGAGGTGACTATTGATGGCACTGCTCACGAAGAACAAACTCTTACCGCCAACCTAAATGCAATCACCGATGCCGACGGTCTCGGGCAATTTAACTTTCAGTGGTATAGAAACGGCATCGCCATTACCGGGGCAACCCATCAAAGCTTCACCACCGACGATATCGACGTCGCCAGTCGTTTAAGTGTGGCCGTTACCTATACGGATTCCGGCGGCACTCTAGAGACGCTCTTCAGTCAAGACAGCCTTGAAATTACCTCGGTAAATGATCTCCCACAGGGTGGCGTATCAATCGCGACGGGCGCAGACCTTCAAGTGGGCAGCTTATTGAGCGCCGAAACCACATCACTCAACGACGCCGACGGTTTGGGACAGTTGAGTTTCCAGTGGTATCGCGATGGACAAGCCATCAGTGGCGCTACCTCTGCCAACTACCAGCTCAGCGTGGCAGACAGCAATACAACTCTGACCTTAGAAATTACCTATTTGGATAACCAAGGTACGGCAGAATCGGTGTTTAGCAACAACTCGGTGCTATTTGCCCCGAGCGTAGAAACCCCAACCGAACCCCCCACTGATCCCGAGGAAGTGCCGCCACCCGAGGTTATTGATCCACCTGAGGTGATTGATCCACCTGAGGTTGTTGATCCGCCTGTGGTGGTTGACCCGCCTGAGGTTATTGATCCACCTGAGATTATTGACCCGCCGATGGTGATTATCCCAGAACCGGAAACCATGCCAGACGTTACCGAACCAGCAGCCCCTGTTGATGTGCAAGTTGTGGTGCCGCCCACGGAAACACCTACGGCAACCACAACAACACCAACCACAACGACTGCCACGGGATCGGGAACCAACGGCGAAGATCAAGGCGAACCTGAAAACACCGGCTCGCAAAGCTCGGCAGAAAACACCAGCCAAGACAGCAGCTCGGCAAACTTTTCGCGCTTTACGCTCGATCCTATTGATGTTGGTAACGGCGTTTCTGTAGAAATTTTGGCTGGGGAGCGACTCACAGATTTTGCGTCTAGCTTTAGAGACGTTTCTTCCAGCGAAAACCAAATTGCTACGGCCAATAACGTTTTTACCCTTGCCAGCAATTCCAGTTTTCAAACGTCGGATTCGCTGTTCACGGGTTTCGATACCTTAATTGCTGACCTAACTCTTGTGATCAATCAAACAAATAGCGACGAATTTGAGCATTTACGTGCCAAATTCACCCAGGTCAACGTCGAAAGTGGTGTTCTCTGGCAAGCTGCTGCCAGCATCACCGCGGGCCTATCGGCAGGTTACGCCATTTGGTTGGCTCGCGGCGGACTGGTGTTTACCAGCGTCTTGACCTCCTTACCGGCATGGCGCTTCATAGATCCGCTACCGATTTTGACGCAGGGCTACTCGGGTCGTGATGATCAAGGCGAAAGCTTAGAGAGCTTGGTGAGTCATCAAACAACGCCAAAGAATACAACAAGCAGTGCAGATTGAGATTTAAGGCATGACCCTAAGCCGATGGCACAAACGCTATCACGTAAGTTTTAAAATATCCTTGGGACTGGCCAGCATTGTCTCTTGCGCGCTTATTTCGCTGGGTTTACTTGGATTATTGCCAGACTCAACCGAAGAGCGCTGGCTTGGCCGCTATCGAATGGCGGAAATTCTCGCCACCTCTAACGCCACGCTGGTAACTCGCAATGAAATCCAGCGCATGGAGCAAAGCTTAAAAACATCGGTGAACCGTTACGAAGACCTACTTACGGCAGCGATTCGATCCAAAAATGGCGAACTGTTGGTTGAGGTTGGTGCTCACAACCAGCAATGGCAGGGGCCGAACGATAAATCCAAGCGCAGCAGTTCTGACGGCAACTCGGTGACCAACTACTCCAATATCAAGCTTGGTGAATTGCAGGTTCCTATTTTTGCTAATGACGCTCTTTGGGGCTATCTCGAAATGCGTTTTGAACCGCAATCGAGCGCTTGGATTTCCTTCTTTGAACAGCCTGCCACTCGATTGATTATCATCACCACGGTGGTGTGTTTTGTACTGTTTATCTTCTATCTTCGCCGAGTGTTTAGAGATCTCGATCCCTCCCAAGCTATTCCAGAGCGCGTACAAACCGCACTTGATACGATTGCACAAGGGTTGCTGGTTTTAGATAACAAATACAACATTGTTCTGGCTAATCAAGCTTTTGCCACCATGGTTGGCAAACCAGCGGGAGAATTATTAGGTGTTGCCGCGTCGAGTTTTGACTGGCGCTCTATCGACAATGCTACGCTCAATAATCAGCGCCTGCCTTGGGCCAGAGTGATGCGCACCGGCAAAGTCTTAACCAATTTGCGCCTGCATTTGTGGTTAGATGACGGTCGCCAGCTCTCGTATCAAACCAACTGTTCACCGGTGTTCACCGGCGATAAAAATATCGGCGGCGTGTTGGTTAGTTTTGATGACATTACGCTACTCGAAAAACAAGAGCAGGAGTTGCAGGCATCCAAGCAACTGGCCGAGGCAGCCAACAAGGCGAAAAGTGACTTTCTGGCCAACATGAGCCATGAGATTCGCACACCGATGAATGCGATCATGGGGTTTACCGAACTCTTGCTGCGATCATTTTCTAGCCTCAAAGGCGGCACGCCTGATATCGACGTCAATCACTACCTACACACCATCTTGCGCTCCAGCGAGCACCTGCTGAACCTAATTAACGACATTCTTGATCTGTCCAAAGTGGAATCGGGTCATCTGGAGATTGAGTCTATTGATTGCGACGTTAATCAGGTAATCGCCGAGGTGTTGCAAATCATGTCGGTGCGGGCTAACGAAAAAGGTTTGAAGCTTAATTTTAAGGCGTTGACCGCCATGCCCGAGACCATTAAGTCTGACCCAGCTAGGCTGCGCCAGATTTTGACCAACCTCGTGGGCAATGCCATTAAGTTTACGCACCAAGGCAGTGTCAGTGTTGAGTCGAGCTGGCAAATTCGCGCTGGCAACCAAGGTCAGCTGCGCATTCGCGTGATCGACACCGGCATTGGTATGACCGAACAGCAAAGAGCAAATGTATTCGCACCCTTCGTGCAAGCAGACACGTCAATTACTCGCCAGTATGGCGGCACCGGGCTTGGCCTGAGCATTTGTCGACATCTCGCTCGCGCCTTTGGCGGCAACCTAGAGTGCACCAGCCAACAGGGCAAAGGCAGCTGTTTTGAGCTGCAAATGCCAGTGGCTCAGTTCAGCCAGAATTCGGTTACCGTTGAGAGACTGCAAGACAACGACCACCGTAACATCGAAAATACCGGCAGTTGGCATTTTTATCCGGCCACGGTCTTGGTTGTTGACGACGGTGATGAAAACCGCGAGCTTTTAGAAATTATTCTTAAAGACGTTGGTTTAACGGTGATATGTGCCGCCAACGGTTTAGAAGCCCTTCAACAAGTGAAACAGCACAATCCCGATCTCGTGCTTCTAGACGTACAAATGCCCGAAATGGACGGTTACACCGCCGTTCGCAAATTGCGACAAATGCATTGGAATCGTCCAGTCATTGCGCTTACCGCCCACGCCATGCGCGGCGTAGAGGCAAGCTGCAAACAGGCCGGCTATACCAGTTATATGTCAAAACCGGTCGCCTTCGATAAGCTAATTACAATCCTGCGTGAGTTTTTACCGGCTATCAAAGAATCCAACTCTGCACCTTCTTTATTGCCGCGACCTATGGCAACGGCCATTGCACCATCGCAATTTCCAAAACCGAAAATTTCAGCAAGTTCGGCGATTACATCAAAGCTTGCCGACGACCCTCGCTTTAGACCAATTATTGAACGCTGGTTAATTCGCTTTGATTCCCAGCTTGAAGATTTGCAGACGGCCATCGATCAAGGCGACCACAACAGCGTCGCCAACATTGCTCATTCGATTAAAGGTAGTGCTGGAACCGCCGGGTTCTCTGAGTTTTCGATCGTCGCCGATCATCTTGAGAAAATCGCACTGGCGAAAACAGCGCTAAGAGACTTAACTAATAGTTTGGAGCACTTCAAAGAATTGCGCTTAAGAGTACGTATTGTACCGGAGCTCAAATCGGTGAATGAGTAATAAATGAACTTTAGACTTAACTAAATTTAACGTGCGTCAATTAGTAAAAACGCAAACAATCGAGAAAACATAATAATAGACTGACCGTAGGAAAATACCGTGATGATGACCTGTCGAAATGGAAGGCGCCGCCCCAGTTACGGACAAAGAAGCACAGCAACATCATCATTTACAGGCTGTTTGGAGTGTTTACTGTATTGTCACGCCTTAGTTATTAAGCCGCTGGTATTGATGTAGTCGATATGCTGAGTAAGGCCCCAAAACTTATTAGCCCCGAGCTTCTTGATCAAATCAAAGAGTCTCACTTTATGTTGGTCGACGACGAACCACTCGTCACCGACTTTATTCAGCTGTACCTACAAGAAGCCGGCTATAACAACATCATATCGGTCGGTGATCCACGTCGCGCCCTAAAACTGATCGATACTTATCCCATCGACATTGTATTGCTCGATCTCAACATGCCTGGCTTGACCGGTTTTGAAGTTCTCAAAATATTGCGTAAAGAGCCGCGTTTTAAATATTTACCAATCATTGTTTTAAGCTCGTCGAGCGACGCACACACCAAGCTACAAACCTTACAGCTAGGTGCCACCGAATTCTTATCCAAGCCGGTTGATCCCAGTGAATTGATCTTGCGGGTACGCGGAGCCTTAACCGTTCACGCCTACCAACGACAACTGGCCCTCTACGACGCCTTAACATTCTTACCCAATCGCCAAAACTTCATCGAAAAGCTGTCGATGGAAATTAAAAGAAATGCCTTCGGTAATCGCGATTGTGAAACAGCGGTGATCAACATTCGCGTCGATCAATTCCGACGTGTCCACAACACCCTTGGTCCGCAAATCGCCGACGAATTGCTATCGACCATGGCGCGAACGCTTTCCGATTTTTTGCAGAAGGTGACCATCTGCAAAGGCAATCAGGCAAAAGAGCTGTGGAAAAGTCTGTCTAGGACCGGTGCCGATGAATTCTCGTTACTGCTAACGCAATCGGATAACAACACCGTTAAAGTGTTGGTAACCGGAATTCTCAAGCAGCTGTCGCGGAAGTATTTGATTGAAGGTCACGAGTTTTACGCCTGCGCATCGATTGGTATTGCCATACACCCGCATCAAGGCACCATGGCCGATCAGCTGATTAAGTGCGCAAGCTCAGCCTCGGCACAATCCCGTTCGCTGGGAGGTAATACTTTTGAGTTTTACTGCGAAGCCGTTGATTCTCACGATAAACGCAGGCTTCGTTTGGATGTAGCGCTTCGCACCGCCATAGAAAACCGCGAATTTCAGCTCAAATATCAGCCCAAAGTGGATCCAAAATCCGGTCAACCCATTGGTTGTGAGGCTCTGCTACGCTGGTATCCTAAAAATAACGAAGTTACCTCACCCAACCATTTTATTCCCATGGCCGAAGAGACCGGATTAATTGTGCCTATTGGGCGTTGGGTAATGCGCAAAGCTTGCAATCAGCTCGCACAATGGCATAAAAAAGGTTACACCAACCTCACTATGGCCATTAACGTTGCCGCCGCGCAGTTCAATGATGTTAATTTTGTCGATGACTTGGTCGCCGTCCAACAACTGAACCACTTGGATCTGAGCAAACTTACTGTTGAAATCACAGAAAGCACTTTGATTGGCGATATCGAATTGCTCATCAAAAAGCTCAATACGCTTAAGGAGCTCGGCGTATCGATTTCTATCGACGATTTCGGCACCGGTTACTCGTCGTTGAGCTATCTAAAGCGCTTTCCCATCGACGAGCTGAAAATCGATCGCTCATTTATTGTTGATATTCCTGCCGACACCGAAGATAACTCCATTGTTCAGGCCATCATATCCCTGGCACAAAACCTTCGCTTAAAGGTAGTGGCCGAAGGTGTTGAACGGTCGGAGCAATTGAAATTTCTCAACAATATTGGTTGTGACTGCATTCAGGGCTATTACTATTCTAAGCCTCTTTCTAGCGAAGAATTCGAACAGTATTTGCAAGCCAATTACGACCCTGATCATCCGTTATTGCCCCCCACGAAGCACTCTTTAGCCTAATAAGATCGTAAAATTCCTTTTCATTGACACCCAAATCACGACTGTAACGGTCGTAGGTCGGCAGAATGATCCTGACTTTCTTAAAGCAAATGGATTCATTTCGCAGAAAGTTTTCGAATTATTCACCTATTTAGATCAAACAGCGTATAAGAAATTGATAAAATTAAATTTCCATTACGCGATAAATTTTCACCACTACGTGGTTTGTGGGTATAATCGCCGCCCGTTTGAATTATTCGCACAAAGCTCATGAGGGAAAAATCGTGATTGCAGAAGTGACCCAGCCGTTAGTGAGAAATCTTATGACCTTAAAAAAAGCGACTTTCGCCATCGCCGCAGCCAGCTTAATGTTTGTTAGTTTTAGCCAAGCAGACGAAGTATCTGAAGGCGTTCAAAAGCGAATCGCCCCTGTGGGTGAGCTTTGCATGTCTGGTGAGCCTTGCGCAGCAGCACCTGCGGCGCCTGTGGCGTCAGGTCCACGCAGCGGTAAAGAAATCTACGATTCTAAATGTACCACTTGCCACGCAATTGGCGTGTCTGGTGCACCTAAGTTTGGTGAAGCAGGTGACTGGGGTCCGCGCGTTGCCAAAGGTTTAGATACTCTGTTCGATCACGCTTGGAACGGCTTTAACGCTATGCCGCAAAAAGGTTTGTGTTTAGATTGTTCTGAAGACGAAATTAAAGCTGGCATCGAGTACATGGTTGACAACAGCAAGTAATTTCTCTGTTACCGCTTTAGAATTACAAAACAACTAAAGCGGTGGCACCTTCGGGAGACGCTGATGAATTCCTTAATGAATTCATCAGCAAGTAGAAATCCACAATGCGATTTCCAATTTCTTCACAACTTCAATCACTTACCGTTCTGAAATAGGCGATACTTCCTAGCGTCGCAGGAAACTCTATCTTAATCCAGAAAACTCTAGGCTAATCAAAACTCTAGGCTAATCAGAGTTGCCTCTATACTTTCATAACGTTGTATTGATGAACGCTGTATTGGTCTTAGCAGTGCCGTTTATATTGATACTCGCTATTTATATTCATACTAATTAGACGCTCAATACAAACCGCACTTGTGCAGAAATTAAGACAGCGCCTCCAGCTCTTCGCTGACCTCCATCCACTGCTCTTCCAATGACGCCAATTGCTCACGGGCAGCACCCTGATCTTTTAGCATTTTTTGCAAGCGCTCAGCTGAATCAGCATCTTCGTATAAGCTGTTATCCGCCAGTATCACTTCAAGCTCACTTAATTTTGCTTGCAGCTTTTCAATGTCGCGCTCTAGCTTTTTAAGCTTTTGTGTTAACGGTTTTAACTGCTCGCGTTTAGCCGCAGATTTTTGTCGCTGCTCTTTACGATCTGCTTTATCAAGAGTTTGCACAACTTGAGATTGGGCAGGCGCGTCTTTTTCGGCTTTTTCGGCCTTTTTATTATCGCTTAACCATTTTTGGTAATCATTTAAACTGCCGTCAAAAGGTTCTGCACAACCGTCGTGAACCAATAAAAAGTCGTCAACGGTATTACGCAATAGATGCCGATCATGAGAAATCACAATTACAGCACCGGCGAAACCTTGCAGAGCAACGGTCAGCGCATGACGCACTTCCAAATCCAAATGGTTGGTTGGCTCGTCGAGCAACAAGAGATTGGGTTTTTGCCAAGCAACAATTGCGAGAGCTAAACGCGCCTTTTCACCACCAGAGAAATGTTCGATAGTTTCTAGCGCGCGATCACCAATAAAACCAAAGCTGCCTAAGAAATTGCGAATTTCTTGTTCGCGAGCCTTAGGCGAAATACGCTGTAAATGCAGTGCACAAGAAGCCTGCATATCCAACGCTTCTAATTGATGCTGGTTAAAATAGCCGATTTTTAGATGCTCGCCGCAGGTTCTCGATCCATTCAATAATGTTAATTCACCGGCGAGCGTTTTAATGAGCGTTGATTTACCAGCACCGTTTGCGCCTAATAAACCTAAGCGAGTATCAACGCTGATGGATAAATTAACATTTTTAATTAGGGCTTTGTCGCCGTAACCGAGATCTGCCTGCGAAAGACTTAATAAAGGCACAGACACTTTTTCAGAGCAGGCAATGGAGAAATGAAACGGTGAATCAATATGCGCCGGTGCGATTTCTTCCATGCGCTCCAATTCTTTTAAACGACTTTGCGCTTGCTTGGCTTTGGACGCCTTGGCGCGGAAACGACGAACGAAATCGACGATTTCGGCTTTTCGAGCTTGTTGTTTTTCAAAAGCTTGTTGTTGTTGCGAAAGGCGTTGTGCTTTTTGTCGTTCATAAGCACTGTAATTACCGCCATAACCAATTAATTTACACGCTTCGTAATTAACGATTTCGGTAACCACGTTATCGAGAAAATCGCGATCGTGAGAAATAATTAATAAGGTGCCGGTATAGGCTTGCAACCAACCTTCCAGCCAAACGGTGGTATCTAAATCTAAGTGGTTGGTCGGTTCATCCAGTAACAATAAATCCGATGGCGACATCAATGCCTGAGCCAGATTTAATCGTATGCGCCAACCACCGGAAAAATCACTGACCGGACGCGTGTAATCAGATGGACTAAAACCTAGACCGTCCAACAGTTTAGACGCTCGCTGCTCGGCCGTATAACCCTGCAACTCTTCAAACTCCGCGTAGAGTTTGGCCAGATGTTCGCCATCAACGCCGTCGTGATTGTTAATTTGTGTTTCAACCGCGCGCAGATGCCAGTCACCGTCGATCACATAATCTCTGGCGCCACGCTCACTGGCTTCGGTTTCTTGGGCCATATGAGCGATTTTCCAATCGCTAGGAATGAAACAGTTGCCTGCATCAACCTGTAATTGCCCAAGTAATAATTTAAATAAACTGGATTTACCACTACCATTAGCGCCAATAACGCCAATTTTGTGTCCCGGAAAAATACGTAAACTAGCACCTTCTAAAAGTTGCTTAGCACCGCGTTGTAAACTGATGGAATCTAATGTAATCATGGCGCGCATTCTACGCATCAGAGGCAAAACAGAGTAGTGAAATCTGATGACGTGTTAAAGGTAATTTCAGTGAATCATTCAAATCACTCAGCGCTGAATAATCCACTGTGGAAATTTTCGTGGCAATTTTATGCCCAACCGCAGGTTGCGGAGAAATGTTTGGCGCTACAAGATCAGCACCTTGTTAATGTTAATCTAATCTGTTGGCTTATTTGGTCAACGCTGCTCGATAAAACCTGTTCGCCAAGCGACTTACAACAGTGCACGCAGTTGATCACGCAATTTGATCAACAAGCCATAATGCTGCGCAAGATACGCATCCAACTAAAAACTGAGATAACGCAACCGATAACTCAACAAATATCCCCGCAACTGCCAGCGCATACCACAGATAATCTTGCTAAACGCTCGGTTTTAAGAGACATCGTCAAAAAACTGGAGCTACTGGCAGAGCAATATCAACAGCGATTGCTTTTTGAACAAACAAAAACATTCAATCAAACAAAAGCCACTTGCGATAGTAACGATATTGGTCAGCATAACCTGAAACAATTACTGCTTTTTTACCAATTACCAAGACCGGTACTTAAAACATTACAGGAGCTATTGGTAGCGGGACAACAGGTATTCGACGCCAACACGCATACGATTAATAGCTGAATTTAGCTTAGGGTATTTTCGGTTACCGTAAATTGCACGCAGCAATACATCATCGTATAAATTCCAACTTCAACTCTTAACGCAGCGACGCAATCTTAAACGGTAATAATAAGCGTCTAAAAAGATAACTATAAATAGTCGTATAAAAGCAGATGCTGATTGACCAAGGCTGGTCGGAAGTTTTTGGCAAATAATTTAGGCACACCCGTTAGAATTGTTAACAGAAACTTTGATTAACAGTAACTTTGATTAACAGAGTTTTCCGCAACACATGAATGTATTGCCGACCTCAACAGGAGAAGTGATTGGAATTATAAGGAAATCGGAAATCTTGGCGGAAGTAATCAGGAGCGTCTAAAGGTGTTTTTAACCAATAAAAAAAAACGAGGCATTAAGCCCCGTTTTAACGTCTCAAAAGAGATTGTTTATTTTTTAGGAGTGTCGAATAAACTTCTTACCACATTCGACGACGTATCCTCATCGGCGTCTTCTTCAACGTCTTGCGACTCGACTTCTTCGCCGACGGTGTCGTCTTCAGACTCGACGTTTTCTTCAGTGGATGACTCTTCTTCGTCAAACGCTGCTTCAACTGCATCTGCTGCGTCATTCGCGGCGGAGTCTTGTTCTTCTTCACTAACGACTGACGCTTGGGTTGAAGCTTCAACCTTTTCGGCTTCTTCTTTTTTTTTCCCAACCTCTTCTATTTCAGGGGTTGGGGTTGCAAATAAAGCGGTTTGACTTGGGGAGTCAGCCTCAGGCTCTACTTCAGCCTTCGGTTTGCGTCCGCGCTTTTTTGGCGTGGGTGCCTCCACATCTACAGTTTCAGTCACGGCCGCTTTTGGGCGTCCACGCTTTTTAGGCGCTTCTACTATTGCCGCTTCTGGTTCAGCCGCCGCTGCCGCTTTAGGACGACCGCGTTTTTTTGGCGCTTCGGCCTTTGCAGGCTCAGCCGCAGGCGCTGCAGCCTTAGGACGACCACGACGTTTTGGCGCAGCTTCTACAACTTCTTCGGTTGCAGCTGCTGCCGCTTTAGGACGGCCGCGCTTTTTAGGCGCTTCGGCTTTTGCAGGTGCTGCCGCAGGTGCAGTAGCCTTAGGACGACCACGACGTTTTGGCGCAGCTTCTACAACTTCTTCAGTTGCAACTGCTGCCGCTTTAGGACGACCACGTTTTTTCGCTGGTGCTGCCTTAGCCGTTGCCGCTTTTGGAGCAGCTGCTTTTGGTCTACCCGCTTTTGCTTTTGGTCTACCCGCTTTTTTCGCTGGCGCGGCTTTCTTTTCAGTAACGCCTAACTTTTTGGCTTGGGCGTCAATAGCAGCAGAAACGGCTTCTATTTGTTTAAGTTCGGCTTGTAAAGCAGCAATGCCTTCTTTTAATTCGGCCGCTTCTTCAGCCACCAAATCTAAATTAACTTTAGCCAATTCAACTTCAACGCTCGCTTTTTCAGCTCGTGCAATTTGAGCAGCAGTTTTGGCAGATTTAGCCGCCTTGTCTGCTTTCAACTGGGCCGCCACTAATTTTTTGTTAGCAGCAGTTACAGTTTTCTCTGCTTTTGCCAATGCCGTTTGCGCATCGGTAACTTTCTTTTGACGAGCTTTATTGAGATCTTCGCTGACCTTGGCAATTTGCTTTTCAAGATCCGCAATTGAAACCACGGTTTTCTTTCGGGCGGCCATGAGAGTGTCCTGTAAAAAATTAATGAATATTCTTATCTAAACAAAATTATAATAACTCTGTTTTTTCGAAAAATGTATGTTTTCTGCAAATTAAAATAAAAAAAATTCAATTATTTGACCGTTGCTTCACGATCAATTCCCAATTGAGTTTTTTTTGCTAATAATTTCATTTATCAAACCCAGCTTTGTAGACAGTTGCAAAGCCGTGTTTTCGAGATTTAACGCTTTATTCATACAACCTTAGTAGGGTTCAATTTTGTAAAACTATTTAGGTGCAAAGTAGGCGCAACGGATTTTTCCAAATCCTACCAAAACCCGTGTTGCTTTTGATGAACAACAGTAAATGTGCGCATTGATGGGTTAGGTTGCTTAGCCTTTTATTGAAGTTTTCTTGGATAATTTTCAGCGAATTCGTAATACATAGGGTGCACCGCGGGTTTTAGTTAGCACCCTGTAACATAATGCTGCTCAATAATGCCTCAAAAGTGCGCTTTAAAATCTAACCTTTACACAAGCTCACTCTGCGCTTGCTTTAGTTTATCAATACCGCCTTTGCTAATTAACACAAAGCCTGAGCAGCTTGAGGTCGCCTAATCGAATCTAGGTTATTAACAGTAGTTCTTTTTAACAAAAACCCGGTTAGGCTTCCCATAAATTTATCACTAATGTCGGTTTTCAATGTTTTTGTAATATTTTATTTATCAATTGCGAATAGATAACTGACAAACGTACTCTTTCATAGATAAATAATTCACGATAAACATCAATGGATATTCTTGAATATGACAATAACTGGCAAATTAGTCAGTGTGGTTACTGTCGTTAACGCTGACATTTTTATCACAAATTCTAAAAACGCTATTTAGATACTTTTCATAGTATTGATTTTTGAATACCAATTTCGAAAAAATCTGAGTTTTTGCCATTAAAAATTCACACAACTGAGAATCGGGGATATTCGATAATCAATCGCGCAACCCTTTTAGAGGCAATTTGGCATTTAATTGTGGGTATAAAACCGGTGTTTTAACATCTTAAGAACCGGTGATTCACTTACCAAGAATTATTCATTGGTCAGAAATTGAAAATACAATGCCCAATTTCTTCACAATTTCAATAACTTATCGCGCGAAAATTTGACGGCAAATGCTCTTTTGATAGAACTACTAACCCAACAAAGCACCCTTTAGAGAATTACCGAAGGCTAATTAGGAAGGAAATTTATCAAAATTCGAACTCTTGACAGTGAATATTCCATAAGACATTTCAAATTTTAGTCTTGCGGCGATAGAATCGACAGCCGTTTTTGGTTTTTACGGATATTTTTACTGAGCCGAGACTCGAATCTGATTAACAAAAACTGATCTTCGGTATTTTGTAAGCGCTTGCTAAGACCGTCAGTCAAACCACGACGCTTTTAAAAGATAAATAAACGAGTAATTAAGGGTATTAAACAATGAAATTGAAATTATTAGCCAGCGCTGTCGCAGGCTCGTTGTTGCTTGTGGCCTGTGCCGGTGAGAAAGCCGAGCCAGAAGCGGTAGCTAAGACTGCAGCAGTTGAAACCATGGAACAAAAAGTCAGCTACATTTTTGGCCTGAACATTGGCCGTCAATTTCAGCGTGACGACATTGTTTTAGACATTCCAGCACTCACTCAAGCACTTGAAGATTTGCAAGCCGATGCAGAACCTCGCTTAACCGATGAGCAAATGCAAGAAACCATGCAAGCTTTCCAACAAGTGATGATTGCTAAGCAACAAGCTGCTCAAGAAGCTGCCGCAGAAGCAGCGCGTGTCGCCGGTGAAGAAAACGCAAAAATTGGCGCTGAATTCCTAGCGGCAAACGGTGAGAAAGAAGGTGTTGTAACCACCGAATCGGGTCTTCAATACAAAGTTATTACCGAAGGCACCGGTGAAAAACCAGGACCAACCGACAAGGTTACCGTTCATTACCGCGGTACTTTGATTGATGGTACTGAATTCGACAGTTCATACAGCCGTAATGCTCCTGCCACCTTTGGTGTAAACCAAGTGATTCCTGGCTGGACCGAAGCATTACAATTAATGACTGAAGGTTCTAAGTGGGAATTGTACATCCCATCTGAACTTGCTTACGGCCCAGGTGGTACCGGCGGTGAGATCGGCCCAAATGCAACCTTAATTTTCGAAGTTGATTTGTTGACCGTTGGCGACAAGCCATTACCCGCTGAAACCGAAGAAGAAGCCAGCGAAGATTCTGAAGGTTAATACAGCTGTTGATTGCTTTGAAAATAGCGCCACAAAAAAGCCCGTTTAGACGGGCTTTTTAATGACTGCCAATAATTCATGACTTTAAACGGTACACTGCACTTTAAACGGCACACTATAAAAGGAGCAACATCATGAGCAATCTCTTTCAGATTACCCAGTGGGATGAATCACCCTACCTAGAAAACCCCGACGGATCGAAAAAAAGCTTGGCAAAGATTACCCAGCAATACCAAGGCGAAATCGAAGGCAGCAGCGAATTAACCTATTTAATGTCTTATCAATCTGCAGGCAGTGCGCTATTTGTTGGTTTTGAAGTGATTACCGGCACAATTAACGGCAAGTCCGGCAGCATTACCCTTCAACATACGGGAAAATTTGAAAAGGGTGTCGCAAGCAGTGAGTTTACCTTTGTTGCCAATTCGGGCACCGATGAGCTAAGTACGCTAACCGGCACGGGAACGTTTACTTCGGGTGAAGCGGGCCAAGCCAGTTACTCATTAAATTTAACCGAATAACATAGCTCGGTTCGTACAGTCAGTCGTCGAACATCGCCATTAAATTATTCAGCGTATCACGACCTTTTTGCTGATTTTGCTCTGGGCTAGATTGACCAAATCCTTCTCGCTCCACTTCGTCTGCCGGCAGCTCCTCTAAAAACCGGCTTTCGCTGGTCTCCATGACCTCGCCGTACTGCTTGCGTTTAGACGCTAACATTAGCGTTAAACTGCGCTGGGCCCGGGTAATTCCCACATACGCTAAACGACGTTCTTCTTCTACGTTTTCTTCTTCGATACTGTTTCTGTGCGGTAAAATGTCTTCTTCTAAGCCCAAAATAAAAACGTGAGGAAACTCCAAACCTTTAGAGGCGTGTAGCGTCAGCATTTGCACTTGATCTTGGGTTTCCTCTTCTTCTTGTCGGTCTAAAAGATCCATTAATACCAGTTTAGTAATGGCGTCTTTTAATGAAATCGGCTCCCGTGATGGATCTTCGGGAGTGAGCATTCGACCGATAGAATCCAGCAGGTAATAGACGTTCTCCATGCGGCGCTCGGCAACCTTAGAGCTGCTGGCATTTTGGTGTAACCAACCTTGGTAGTCGATGTCTTCAACCATTTCGCGAATGGCGGCCATGGCTTCGTCGGTTTCTGCACGTAAGCTGATGTTCATTAACCAATGACAAAAACGGCGAATCCGCTCTAGAGCATTTTCAGGGATTTGCGATTGCAAACCCATTTCGTCGCAGGCCGTAAATAAACTGATTTCTCGCGAAGTTGCGTACCGCCCCAAAACTTCTAAGGTGCTTGGACCAATTTGTCGGCGTGGCGTATTGATGATACGCAAAAAGGCATTGTCGTCATCGGGATTCACCACTAAACGCAAATACGCCATGATGTCTTTAATTTCAGTGCGTGCAAAAAATGAGGTACCGCCACTCATGGCGTAAGGAATTTGATGATGTTGCAGCTTTAATTCCATCAAACGCGCTTGGTGGTTACTGCGATACAAGATAGCAAAATCGTGAAACTTAGCCTGACGCTGCAAACGCTGAGTAACAATTTCGTTAGCAACCCGTTCAGCCTCGGCTTCTTCATTAGCGCATTTAATAATCCGAATGGGTTCGCCAATGGATTTATCACTCCACAGCGTTTTTTCAAATTCGTGGGGATTATTGGCGATCAAGTGGTTAGCGGTTTTTAGAATACGTTGTGTGGAACGATAATTTTGCTCCAACTTAATCACTTCTAAATTGGGAAAATCGACCTTTAACAAGCTCATGTTTTCGGGACGAGCGCCACGCCATGCGTAAATGGATTGGTCATCGTCACCCACCACGGTTAATGAGCCGCGGCCACCAACCAACTGTTTAACCAACAAATACTGAGCGTTGTTGGTATCTTGATATTCATCGACCAATAAATAACGGATTTTGCGCTGCCAGTGGCGAAGCACCTCTTCGTTTTCAGAAAACAGATTTACTGGTACCAAAATTAAATCGTCAAAATCAACGGCATTGTAGGCGTGTAATGCTTGATTGTAGCGTTGATACACATAGGCAATTTTTTGCTCGCCTTCGCTTTCTGCCTTACTGATGGCAATGCCCGGATGCACCTGATCATTTTTCCAATTCGAAATTTGATGCTGGGTTAAATCGAGCAGATCGGTGTCTAAATCGCCGTCTTTGAGCATTAATTCTTTCAGTAGCGCTCGCGAATCTTCACCGTCAAAAATCGAAAATCCGGGTTTGTAACCCAAATGCCGATATTCGCGGCGAATAATATTCAAGCCTAAATTATGAAAGGTAGATACGGTTAAGCCTTTTGCCGCAGAGCCTTTTACCAATTTTGTGGCGCGCTCTTTCATCTCACGGGCGGCCTTATTGGTAAAGGTAAGCGCCGCAATATTACGCGCGGGAATGTCGCAGTTTTCGATGAGATGAGCGATCTTTCGGGTAATCACGCTGGTTTTACCACTCCCGGCACCGGCGAGCACTAAACACGGCCCATCAACATAATGAACGGCTTGGCGTTGTCTGGGATTAAGCTGTGTCACGGATTACCCTTTAACAATTACTGTTTCTGTGAATAGATATTTAAGAGACCCTACTTATACCGAGAACCTCACGCCTTGTCACCGATATCGCCACCAGCGAAAGGCCACCACTTAAGATCGGAATTCTAACAATCCTAAAACCATTCTCAAATGTCAGCGGTCGCTATAAATACCTGTCATTCAGGAAAAAAGCATTCACCAACGTGACTACGAATATTGATCAAAAAATACTTCAAATTAATTCTTGCCGATAAAACGCTAAAGTTGTCGAAAACCTCTGAAAATCGCAGATTTGCCCGAATATTTTCGGCAAAGCTTAATAAAACAACAAAAGATTCTCTTTCAAGTCCAACTAGGCCTATTTTAAGTCATAGACCATGGGTATAATCGCGGCCAATTTTTGCCCACCAGAGATTTTCCTGTGATTGAGAAGTTAAGAAACATTGCCATTATTGCCCACGTTGACCATGGCAAAACCACCCTCGTTGATAAGTTGTTGAGCCAATCCGGCACCCTAGACCGTAAAGATGTTGGCGCAGAGCGCATCATGGACTCCAACGATCAAGAGAAGGAACGTGGAATCACCATTTTGGCGAAAAACACCGCCATCCGTTGGAATGACTACCGTATCAACATCGTAGACACCCCTGGGCACGCCGACTTCGGCGGCGAAGTAGAGCGCGTATTGTCGATGGTAGACAGTGTGTGTTTGTTGGTTGACGCCGTAGACGGGCCAATGCCACAAACGCGTTTCGTAACTTCAAAAGCGTTTGAGCGCGGCCTAAAGCCCATTGTTGTTATCAACAAGGTTGACCGCCCAGGTGCGCGTCCAGATTGGGTTATGGACCAAGTATTCGATTTGTTCGACAACCTTGGCGCAACCGACGAACAATTAGATTTCCCAGTTATCTACGCATCTGCACTTAACGGCGTTGCTGGTGATGATCCAGAAAACTTGGCCGAAGACATGACGCCGTTGTACCAAATGATCGTTGACCGTGTACCACCACCAGACGTAGATCCAGAAGGTCCGTTCCAAATGCAAATTTCTGCATTGGATTACGACAGCTACGTAGGTGTTATCGGTGTTGGCCGTATTACTCGCGGTAAATTATCACCAAACCAACAAGTGGTTGTGAAATCTGCCGACGGCTCTACCCGTAAAGGTAAGGTTTTAAACGTTAAAGGCTACCTTGGTCTTGAGCGTATCGACACACCACAAGCAACCGCAGGTGATATCGTTTGTATCACCGGTATCGATAAGCTTTCTATTTCTGACACCTTGTGTGATCCAGATAACGTAGAAGCCTTACCAGCATTGAGCGTTGACGAACCAACCGTAAGCATGACCTTTATGGTAAACGATTCTCCGTTTGCGGGCCTTGAAGGTAAGTTTGTAACCTCGCGCAATATCAAAGAGCGCTTGGATCAAGAACTTATCCACAACGTTGCATTACGTGTAGAACAAGGCGACACCGCCGATAAATTTATCGTTTCTGGTCGTGGTGAATTGCACTTGTCGGTGCTCATCGAAAACATGCGTCGTGAAGGTTTTGAGCTTGGCGTTTCACGTCCTGAAGTGGTTCAAAAAATTGTTGATGGCGAAGTTCTTGAGCCCTACGAAGCGGTAGTTATCGATATCGAAGACCAGCACCAAGGTGCGGTAATGGAAGAATTTGGTCTTCGTAAAGGCGAATTGACCAACATGGAGCCAGACGGTAAAGGTCGTGTGCGCTTGCAGTTCATCGTTCCTTCACGCGGTCTGATCGGTTTCCGTGGTTTGTTCCTAACACTTACCTCTGGTTCAGGCATCATGACCAGTATCTTCGATCACTACGGCCCAGTGAAAGAAGGCGATGTTGCTAAACGCCAAAACGGTGTGTTGGTGAGCATGGTTAAGGGTAAAACCTTGGCTTACGCATTGTTCAGCCTTCAAGACCGCGGTCGTTTATTCTTAGGTCACGCGGTTGATGTGTACGAAGGTCAGGTGATTGGTATTCACTCACGCGCCAACGATCTTGTGGTTAACCCAACCAAAGCCAAACAGCTAACCAACATTCGTGCTGCCGGTACCGACGAAGCCTTAACCCTAACACCTCCTATCAAGCACACCCTTGAGCAGGCGTTGGAGTTTATTGAAGACGATGAATTGGTAGAAGTAACACCAAAAAGCATTCGTATTCGCAAGAAGTTGTTAACCGAAAACGAACGTAAACGCGCGAAAAAATAATACGTTAAAAATAACGACGTATTTATTGAACACCGAAAAGGTCAGCTTACGCTGGCCTTTTTTGGTTTTAACCGCTGCGAACTTATAAAAACTCTGATTAACCTAGAGACTCCAGTTACCCAAGGCCGAGCAAATCAGCAATTTCCACCGATAACTCAAACACCAAAGCCTTACAATAAACCTCTTTTCTTATAAACAATGCCTGCCCACGCACACAGAAGTAACTCGGCGATAAATGTCCAATGCCAAATAAAGTTTAACCACCATGGTTTGTAACGTGCAGGCACGTGAAACAGAGAGAAGGATTTATCGTAAAAGGGCGCGAATAACCAAAGATCGCCGACGTAGGCATCTAAAAATACGTGTGAAAGACCGCCGAGACTAAAAAATAACGGCGCGTATTTTACTGTGGATGCCGAGATCCAAAGTGGCGATAATTTTAGCCAAAGCACAGAAATGATGCTCAACAACAGCCAAAAGCTGGGCCAGTGTATAAAATAGCGATGATGATGCACTAAGCCATGATCGACCCAGTAAAAATAGATCAGGTCAAAATCAGGAAATATTGCTCCTAGAAGCCCCAAAAACATCAAAATGCCCGTAGAGCCGCTCGACAAACCTAAGCGATCAAACAAAAAACGCGACAGTAAATAACCCGAGGGTAAATGGGCAATAACCATGAAATCTAAAGAAATATAGTTCAGTCAATTGATGAAAACAGAAAACCATTTGAGCGCCACTATGCAAATTCATTCCACAGATCGCGACAAATTTTTGTTACCAAAGGTAAAGTTCGCTATCGAATTCATACAATCACGACTGACTCAATCACGAACTGATCGAGGGCCAACCTACAAGCGCACCATTGGCCTGCTATTAATAAGCTTTATGTTGCACGGTTGCGACCCCTTGATCGTTCTTGAACAACAAACCGTGAAACCAGCTTCATTTACCTTAACCTACCAAAAGTACTCCACCAGCCGTGCACCACTTTTATTAGAAACCGTAGATGAAGGATTAACGCTCTGGTTTCCTGCAATTCCGGGAGGTCTGGTCGGCACACCTAACAATCAAATGTTGGCAGAAGTGGTCGTTACACAAAAACAATTTCAGTTAGATTTGCCTGAATCGCCACAAGACATCGCAAAGCCTTCATCAAAAATGAATATCCGCCCCGCAGACACGGCTCTTATTCGTGTAGGTACCTTTCACGGCTTTCCCAATTCAGAACCCGGCGGCGGCGGTTTTATCAATAAACACAGTGGTAATCATTTAATTTTGGTGTATTTCTCAAAACCTTGCGTTATTAAGGGCGACATATCTACCGATCTGCATACCGAGAACCTCACCATTGCCCAACCCGGTTGGAATTGGTTGGAATTGGTACCCGATGAGCTCGGTTACCAACCCAAAGTGTATACCGGCAGCGAAACGAATATAGAAATGGCTATTTACGTGAATAACGCTATCAGTCTTTAAGCGCTGTGCAGAGCGTTTACTCCCGGTAGATCAGCTTACAAAATTTGATTACTTTTTGATGAACTCTAAATGCGCCAACCGGTCGGATGGACACTACGTGTGCATCAGAGTAATTAAAAGATAACGGCTCTTTTTCATTCTCTGGAAGGACTATCACTTCACCCGTAGTGTACATAAAGAAGGACTCACGGGTGAAAATACCATCGAATCGAACCATACTCGGCCTAGCGCTGGCACTGAGCGGCATTGCTCATGCGGTTTTATTTCTTGTTATTGATGCGTTTTTTTCGCTGCCACGCCAATCGGCTTTTGCACCTCAAATTACATCAACCACCTTATCTATCGATTTAACACCGCAACTTTTAGCTATTCCAAAAATAGACGAGCCAGATTTAACCAAAACCGAAGAATCAATTATTGGTAGCGATTTAGTAGAAACACCAAAACCGATACCGGAGCCGGAGCCGGAACAAATCGCTTCAGAACAAACAGCGCCAAAACAAACAATTCCAGAACAAATAACTCCAGAACAAATAACTCCAGAAAACGTGGTTCAACAGCCGCCGGTAATCAATCCAATTATTGAAGCACCTATTACCGAAACTATCACAGAACCTGACGCACCCCAAAAAGAAACCACTAAAAATACGTCAAAACCTCGCCAGCTTTTCAGCTTGCAGCAGCAAATACAATCGGCGGTTAATGCCGAATTTAATCAAACTGTGCAAGATGCGGATATCGTTAAAAACCTCGCCAACGATAACTGCACGCTCAATGACCAAAAATCGCAAATTGTTGTTTGTAATAAAGGCTCGAACACACTAGAAGGCAGTGATACCAGCACCATCAATATTAATTCGCAATCGTTTAAAATCAGCGAATTCAAACCAGAATCTATTGATGCTCAAGAAAGAAATCGTTTAATTGAATTAGAACGACAACTGCATGCCATTAAGTCCGACCAAAACATTGATAAAAGTATTGTCGCGGCGCATCAACGTGAAGTGACCAACGATCTGGATTATATAGAAGCACAACAAGGAGCAGCGGGACTCCTTGGCCCAATATTATTAACCGGGCAAATTATTGCCGAGAAGGTTAAAAAACCCAGCTTTTATCAAAGCAGTAAAGATCATGTTTTTACGACCGATGACACCACAAAAAGTATAGAAGTCACCAGCGATACTCTCGATACCAAATTAATTACCGATACTGAAATAACTACTGATGCTCTCAGTACAGCAAAACAAAAACAACAAACACAAACTTCCGATCAGCCAGCATCAAGCGCGGCTTTAGATAACAGCGCTAGTCAGCCTCACGTTATTCCAATTATTACGATTTCACCGAAAAAGTCGTCGCCAGACCCCACCGACAAAAATCAAGATTAAGGCTTACGGTTAAACGCTTACGGCAAACCAACAAAAAATTTCCCTGTGTTATGCTTAATTTATTGAAAAAGCATTCCGCTAGGAGAAACCCTTGGTACCGATTCCTTTTTCCCACCCAAAATCTCATTCGTCTCACAAACTAGCCAAGCGTATTTGTGCGTTAGGTTTAGGCGCCTTACTCTTCAACTCAACTCTGTCTTTTGGGCAGTCTCTGCAAAAATCCAAACCCTCACCAGATACCTTCGAAGATACGGTATACCTCAACGGTGATGTTTTAAGTCGCCAGATCGCCAAGAAAAAACTCAGTATCGAAACACTGGCAAACATCTACGCCAAACGCATCGCACAAATTGACGATAACGGCCCAACACTGAATGCCGTTGTCGAGTTGAATCCCGATTATGTTGCTATCGCCAAAGAACTCGATAGCAAATCACCACAGTCTGCGCTGCACGGTTTACCGGTACTGTTAAAAGACAATATCGATACCGGTGACAAGATGTTAACCACCGCTGGCTCGCTGGCATTAATGAATAGTCCCGCCAAAAATGACGCCTTTATTGTGAAACAACTGCGTGAATCGGGCGCGCTGATTTTTGGAAAAACCAATTTAAGCGAATGGGCCAATTTCCGTTCGTCACCGTCGATCAGCGGCTGGAGTGGCCGCGGCGGGCAAACCAAAAACGCCTTCGTCACCGATCGCAGCCCCTGTGGCTCTAGCTCTGGCAGTGCTGTCGCTGTTGCAGCCGGATTCGCACCGCTGGCCATAGGCACCGAAACCGATGGCTCGATTTTGTGCCCGTCGTCTATGAATGGCATTGTGGGTATCAAACCAACGCTGGGATTGGTCAGCCGCAGCGGCATTATTCCGCTGTCACACAGCCAAGACACCGCCGGGCCCATGGCAAAAACCGTAACCGACGCCGCTATGTTGCTGTCGATTATTGCCGGAACAGACCGAAGCGACCCTTACACGGCGCAGGCCAATAAACACAAACGCGACTTTGCCGCGGGTCTTAGCCAGACGAGTCTTCAAGGCAAACATTTGGGCATTGTCAGCCATTTTACCGGCCGTCACGAAGGCACCGACGAGGTTTTTGCCAAAGCGGTTAAAACACTCGAAGCCTTGGGCGCAGAATTAGTAGAAGTGGATTTGCCTAATTACGGCGAATATTCAGCGGCGGAATTTACGGTTTTACTGTACGACTTTAAGCACGATATCAATCAATACTTCGCCAAACGCGGCGACAAAAACATTAAAAATCTCGACGATATTATTGCTTTTAATCAACAACACGCCGATCAAGAATTACCGTTTTTTGGCCAAAACACGCTGATATTGGCGAATAACAAAGGCGCTTTATCGAACGAAGAATATTTAAAAGCGCTGCAAATTGCGAAGCGCCTAAGCGGCCCAGAAGGTATTGATGCCGCCCTGAAAATGCATAAACTCGACGCGCTCATTGCCCCGGCCTACACACCCGCACCACCTATTGACCCGGTCTTGGGTGACGGCAAAATTTACGGCTCATCGTCACCGGCTGCGGTCTCTGGCTATCCAGCCATTACGGTTCCCGCCGGATTTGATCACGGTTTACCCGTCGGTTTATTATTTTTTGGCGCAAAATGGAGCGATGCCGAGCTAATCAACTACGCCTACGCCTTTGAGCAAGGTCATCAAGCGTTTAAAGCACCGCAGTTTTTACCAACGGTATCTACAAGTCCGTAATCACATCGTCATAGATCTGTAGCTCTGAGCAAACAAGGTGTCTATCAGGTATATCGCCTAAAAAACACAAGGATGTGTTTCTAGCACAACAACCTCACCCACTATGCAATTCCTAAACACTCCCAAAATGAATAGTAAGCTCTGACGAATTTCGGGAAGCTGGTTTTTGGTTCGTCTTTTACAACAGATTTCTTAAATCGTACGTTGATTTTAACCTTTAGCCTAAAAGGGCGACCATGAAACTGCTGACCCAAAAAATTCGTGCCTTCAAAGTTGTGGCTTTCGCCAGCTGCATCGCATTTAGTGCCTCGTCCCACGCCGATGAAAACAAAAAATTCGAAAAGCTGCTCGACGAACACTGGCAATACTTCTTACAAACACATCCGTTTCAAGCATCTGACTACGGAGACTTGCGATACAACGATAAGCTGCCCGATAACTCGCTGGAAGGTTTAGCCGCACACAGTGATTTTCAAAGTAAGTTATTAACCAAATTAGCGAAGCTAAATCTCAATTCGCTAACGCCTAAAAACCAATTAAATTATGAATTGCTCACCCACGAATTAAATGTAAATGTTGGTGAACACATTCATAAAACTGATTTATTTAACATCACCAATCGCTCCGGCCCGCATTTAGAATTAGTGTATTTTTTAGGCCAGGCGCCACTGTTTACCGACAAAGATTACCAAAACTACATAAAGCGCTTGCAAGCGGTGCCAGAATTTATGGCCCACGAACTGGAAGTCGCGCGCGAAGCTGTATCGCTCGGGTTGGTACAAAGCTGTGAGTCCATGGCCGGTTACGAAAACTCCATTGCTACCCATGTGGTAAAAAATCCAGAAGACAGTAAATTCTACGAACCTTTTTTAAAGCTACCGAATAAATTTTCTGAAGAACGCAAGACAACATTACAAGCCCAAGCAAAAGCTGTCATTAAAGAATCGGTAATTCCACAAATTGCGTTATTCGGTGAATTCTATACAAAAGAATACCAACCTAATTGCGCCAAAATTCCCGGCGCATCTAATTGGCCAAAAGGCGACGAGCTTTACCAATTTCTAATTGGCAAATACACCACCACGGAATTAACCGCCGATCAGATTCATAACATTGGTTTAAGCGAAGTAAAACGTATTCGCGACGAAATGATTGCTGCCATTAAACAGGCCGAGTTCGACGGTGGCCTACAAGAATTTATTCAATACCTGCGCACCGATAAGCAGTTTTACGCAAAAACACCAGAAGAATTAGTCGCACACGTAAGCACCATCGCTAAAAAAATGGATGGCGAACTGCCAAAACTGTTTGGCAAATTACCCAGAAACCCCTACGGCATTAAAGAAGTACCGGCCGATATCGCCGAAAAAACCACAACGGCTTATTACTCACCGGGTGCCGCCGATGGCTCAAGAGCCGGTTTTTATTACATAAACACCTCGCTGCTTGAAGCTCGTCCGCTATACACCCTCGAAGCACTCACCCTGCACGAAGCGGTACCGGGCCATCATTTACAAATTGCCCTTGCGTACGAAAACGATGTGCCTAATTTTCGCCGCGACATTAACAACACCGTATTTATTGAAGGTTGGGGTTTATACGCAGAGCGCCTAGGTTTAGAGGTGGGTTTTTACGATAACCCTTACACCAATTTTGGCCGTCTAAGTTACGAAATGTGGCGCGCACTGCGCTTGGTGGTTGATACGGGCATTCACGCCAAAGGCTGGACTCGCCAACAAGCCATTGATTTTATGGCCGAAAATTCCGCATTAAGCTTGCACAACATCACCGCCGAAGTAGATCGGTACATTACCTGGCCCGGCCAAGCATTGGCCTACAAAATCGGGGAATTAAAAATTCGTGAATTGCGTGAAAACGCTGAACAAAAATTGGGTGATCAATTTGACGTTCGCGCCTTCCACGATGCTTTGTTAGAAAATGGCGCCGTTCCTTTATCGATTTTAGAAGAATTGATGGATAAATGGTTGGCAACACAAAGCTGATAATCGCCAACCATTAAATATCTGCTTAAATCAGGGATGAGTTAATCAGAGGTTCACATAAAAAAACCGCCGATAATTTTCGGCGGTTTTTGTTTAAAAATAACGTTACTGTCAAAAACAATATCAAAAACGATTTCAAAAAAGGTCAAAACACTTTCAAAAAGACTTTTTCTGATTTCCTCTTAGGCCGCAGATTTTTCTTCTGAATTAGAATTTTCACCATCATCAATATTAACTGCTTGACGCTGTTGAACTTCAGCCAATTCTGGCGCAAGTACATGCAACGACGATGGTTGCACCTTAATGGTTAAGGGTAAATCTTCGAAAATCTCGCCATCAAGAACATAGTTCTCTGCACCTTCAATTTCTAACTCAATGGTTTTGGCTTGGCAATGATGAATATTCTCGTTCGATTTAGCCGCTTCAGGTGAAAACCCAGCCATGGTTAAATCGAACATACTCATATATTTAGCGTGGCTCGCATCAAAGGTATCTAACCACGTGATATCCAATAAACCGTCACGATATTCTGGCTCACCGTTACCTTGCGCGAGTACAGAGGTAATGGGCGCAATATTAGCAATCGTTAAACTCGGTGTTTTAGCCTCAATAACGCGATCACCATCTAACGTCATTTTAATGCTGAGGTTTTTATTTTCGCTAATAGCGGACCATAAGCTTTTTATGTAAGCCATTTGACCAAGGGATTCTTTATCGGGCACGGCTTCACGTACCATGGTTTCTTCAAAACCAACACCCGCGACCAGCATCATCATTTTGTCATTGCACGTTGCGGTATCAATGGTGCGAACATTACCTTCAATCAAAATATTACACGCAGCTTCTGTGGTGGTTTCGGTTAAACCAAACAATACCTTGGCAACCGAATTAGCAGTACCGTTGGGAATAATGCCCAGCCGAATATTGGAATTAGCCACATGCTCGGCAACCGCAGCAACGGTACCATCGCCGCCGCAGGCGATAATCATTTTAGCTCCGTTAGCTTTGGCTTGTTCAACCAATTGTTTTGGACTTTGTTGTTTGTTCATTTCACGCAGGGTTAAGTTGTAATACTCTTTTAAAGCATTAATTATCTGCGGTTTAATTTCGCCCAAATTACCCGAACCCGAATTAGGATTTGCAATAATCCACGCGTCTTGAAGCAGTTCTAACTTACCCGACGTGTAGAGTTTATGAAGGTGTTTGTACTGTTTACGATTCAAATTCGCGGTATTACGAATCTCTTTTACCTCGCTAAGCATGGCTCTAATATCGTCTTTTTTATGCTTAACAATCAAATACGCCATCATCACCAAGACCGAACGGCCACGACCAAGTGCACAATGAACCACCACCTTACCGCCACCACTGATTTGATGATCAATCCAGCGAATCGCCTTATTCAACTGATCAACCGTAGGAATAGAATGATCAAGCACCGGAACATTCAAATATTGAATACCGAGCTTCTCACTCTCCCAATTTAAGGCATCAAACTCGGCGGTTACGTCCAATACAGCGGTGATATTTTCGGACTCGATAACAGGTAGGGTAGAGCGCGTTAAACGGCCCGCCAAATAAAGATTAGGAGAAATCTTTTGTACACGCGGCACCTTGTCGCGACTTCTTACAATCTCATTGTAAAATTTGGCAAACAATAAGAAAGGAATAAACAACCAGCGCGTCCACCAAGTAATACGACCATCAAGGCGTTTTCTAAAGATTGCAGGCTTGTTAAGCACATAAGCAACACCAACCACAAAAACCGACAGTGCACACCACAACAACAAGGCTTTTAAGACAAGAACTGGCGTAAACCAAGCCGCAATCGCAAACAAGACACCGACGAGCAAATAAATAGATCCAATGTATTCCACAATACCCTCTCTTTATTTTTACTCTGTATTCAATTCTGTGCAGTTTGTATTTATTAAGACTATCAATATTAGATAGATAGCCAATAACACAGCAAATACCGATCCAGTGTAAAAATTACAAAAGTAGAGAAAATACGTGTAAAAAATACCATTAATTAAACATCGACCAAAAGACAAAACTCCTTTCCTCAATAAAAATATTATTTATATTTAGTCTTTTAACAGTAGAAAAACACCATCAGTTTTTAAAAAAAATGGCAAATAAACGGTAACTTTAAAAATTAAAAATCAATTAGATAGAAATTTAATAAGCCTAGAAAATTACCATTAGCCCGAGTTAATAAAACCTAAAACCAAATTACAGCTCGAAACAACCAACTCTAAACATTAACTTCAATACTTCTCAACCTGTTAACTTAATAAAAATCAGTCACAGCCATCTAACCCAAAAGCTGCAACGGAAATCTAATTTTTTCGCCAAATTAACTTTAAAAGATGAAATTAACGCCACATAAAGCGGAAGATTGACGTAACAGAGGTTTAGAGATAGCGTTCGAAAAAAACCCTACTAACACATCTACAGTAGTACCGGATATGTTGCAAACTTCAGCCCCTTGAAGAAATTCAAAATAGGAAGTAACAATGCCTCATATATTTAATACCCAAGCTATGAGAGAAAAACTATTTCTAATTCGACAACTAGCGCTCGCAAGCAATAGTTATTGCACAAGCGTTGGGAGTAAGAAGTCTGAATTTGTATGTAAATCAGAATCCTGGCTTGAATATTCCCGAACACTAGAAGAGATTCTGAGTCGATATATTATCGAAGTATCAATATCCCTAAGAATGTTTGAGGATTTGTTGAATTCCCATGGAAATAAGTGTTTTTTGAATTCTGCAGAAAATATTGTTTCTAACAACAGATCCATCGGCCAAATGGAAAATAATAGCTTTGATCTAACGATCCGAGAATCATGTAATAAAGTTATACATGCAACAAGAGTAGATCTAGAATGGGTTGAATCAGATAACGAAGAAATTACATATTGGAGTGGAAACTATACTCTAAGTGGTAAAAAAGGAAGAAAAAATTGGAAGCTTATAGTTTTCACTGATTTATGGGCTCAATCTATGAAGGAGTATATTGACGAGATCGAGAACTCTGATATCAATTGGCCCGAAATTTACGACTAAATTAAATATTGTATATAACGGCAGTGATTTTCAAAGGACTGAACTTTTTAATAGTTCTTTTTATTTACGGTAATAAACGAGCTTGTTCTAAGCCAAGCATCGAAGAAATTCAAATTTACTTGCCACAATGAATTAGTTCTCGAAGCAAATAAATTTTACGAGAATAAAGATTATGAGTAAGCTCACGATTACTATCGTAGAGCATCTATATACCAAGATTTAACAGGCACGGATTTGGAGCGTTGTTTGGATCTGAAAAAAGACTGCTAGATTTTCACAGAATATCGGCTGATTCCAGGAAAAAATCTTTAACACACAACCAGCAAATGTAATCATAAAAAACGGTCATGAAGGACCATGAAAATACATAAAGACGAAATTGGAATTATTACTATTTACACCTGTTTAACCGTGTATTTTTTCTGGCTTTTCTTCGCCCTAAATAGGTTTAATTCTTCCGGCGAAGAGCAATTGGTAGGTCATCTATTAATATCATACGAGCTCTTTCCACTCGCAACATTAGTTGCTGGTGTAACAACGTTAATTTTAGGTTGGTCTGGACTTGTTAAACCAAAATATAAAAACAAGCTTTTAATTCGCCAGTATATTATTTATTGGGCAGGAGTTATGCCCGCAATTATTTTCGCAGCCTGTATTTTAGTTTACGTAATTTATATTTATAGAGCAGCAAGCATCTAATTACCTCATAAAATCTCAAGCTAAACAAGTTTAATTTTGTACACTTTGAGTTATATTAGAAACAGTATACAAGGCAACATTATTGATTGGAATAGATCAATATTTCTGGTACAACCAGATTATTAAGTTACACAAAAGGTAATCGAGACAATAAATGTATATTTTGAGAATATTTTTTGGGTTGTTATTGGTTTTTTCTTTAACTCTTCCTTTATCTACATGTAGCGGACCAATTGAGGAAGGAAATCAGGCACAGCCCGATCTTATTGAGCGATACATTATTTCCGACTTTGGATCAACTTCTCAATGGTTGTCGGTGCTTACATTTATCATCCCACTTGCTGCGGCAATATCAATTCGCAACCAAAAGGGAATAATAAAGAGTGAATCAATATGTCTACTCTCCGTTATTCCATGCAGTGTGATTCTCTACGTTCACACCGCTACGGGAACACTCGCAGCTGGCGGTATTATGGCCCTAGTTAGCATCATGGTTTTTTTTACAATTTCGCTCATCTCTTTGGTTAAAATAAGTATTTTAAGAATAAACAATTCAACTTCTACTTAATTTTAATTTCGGTTTCCATTTACTAAAATAATGCAGCCCCACATTATCGTATCCATGTTATATTTGCCGATTTTCTATCAATGGATATAGCATCTTCGATCAAATTTATTACATCTATGAACCCAGTTTTCAACGCCGCTTCGTCATCTATGTACGCCTCAATATTCGGCTGCGTACCAATCTTATTCATATCTGCCGTATCTGCTATGACCGAAGCAACCGAAATATTACAAATTTTCACATTTATAATATTTTCGTTATTAACTTATTCAGTGTCAGTTATTGTGGTTTTCTTGTTGGCATTAATTGTCGGTTCACCTATGTATTATGTTTTGGTCAGACTCAAGGTGAACAACTACTTGAGTGCTTCTATTTTAGGAGCATCTTTCATTGCTTCGATTTTTGGTTTCCATATAAGTATTGAATACTGTTTTTTACTGTTAACCGGGATTTCAGTTGGCGCTATTTACCACTACAATTATGCTAAAAATACAGATGCTATCTAGGATGTATTTATAGGAAACTCTGATTAACCTAGAGTTTCTCACGACACAAGGATGTGTCACCAATTTCAAGAACGGTAAGTGATTGAAATAGTGAAGAAATTGGAAATCGCATTTTCAATTTCTGTCCTCTGATTAAATCATGGATGAGTTAATCAGAGGTTTCTATAGTTTATTCTGGCATGTGTATATTTTGTTGAATACACTCTACCAGTTTAAATCAGATTATCTTTTATTGCTCCAACACCGTAGAAACCTAACATCTTTAAAGAGTTCGTTTTCCAGTATTTACTACGGTAAGTTCTCGCCAGCTCACTCGGGTTACGCGCCCCACATAACGAACATTCCAACCTGACTCATATCCATTATTTAACTCTCATAACTGTCTCTTTTTCTAAAAGTGAGGCAAACTTCGGCGGTCTATAATCGAATGTTGAAAAGCAAGTAACCGTTAAACCTTGTGGCTTTCGGGATATCTGGGTGTGTGACATTTAAATGAAAGTATTACCTAACAAGTTATTGATTTTATTATTATTTTCTTCATTTACTACATTAGCAACCGAGAGTAATTCTTCAAAAATTAGTACAAATATTCCACGCCAAAACTATCCCTATTCGAAACTACATCAGGTTAGTACAGATATTCCGAGTTACGAGAAAGAAGGTTTTACAATTTACACGGATTTAACCGAACTCAAAAAAATTGACCGCAGAAAAGTAAAAACCCAATCGTCACCAGCAGTTCTTGATGCCGTCGGAAAAATTATTGTATCCCACACGGACGAAAAAACTGAAAATACTTGCTCGGGGAGTTTGATTGCAACCACTCCGGGTCAGTCGAGTCGTGTAATTAATAGTGCTGGCCATTGCTTTGGCGAAACTAAAACGGGAGCTCTTATTGATATTAAGAGTATTAAATGGCTTACCACAATAAAGTCTGGAAAAAGAGTTGAGAAACTTTTAAAACTTGAGGCATATAATTTAAAACAAGACGCCGCGATATTGTCTTTTGATGAAAAAATTCCTTTTTCTGAAATAAAACCCATTTTAATTAAAAACGAAGTTACCATGCCGCCTTCCGATATGATTTTCTACAACAAACAATCCGTTATCATCTCAGCCGGCTACAGTAGTGACGATTATAAAGGGCAAGATGGGGCGGTATTGACCTACGACGATGGAATTAGCAACAAAGATTTCACAGATGGATTAGGAACTTACGGCGACTACTTTTCTATGAATACCGTAGTATTTTCCGGTGCTAGTGGAGGAGCTTTATTAATGCTAACGGATTTATCAGAAGAAGATATCGTAAATCCGTACAACCAGTTTTACCTTGTAGGTACTGCATTAAGTATCTCTGGAAAAGGTAACAAAGCATTCGGCTTTTCTGATAAATCGACCATTGGCAGTTCTCACACTATTTACCGCAGTTACACAACTACCGATGCGCAAATTGTGGATAAATTAAATAATTAGAAAAATATTAATTATTTTGAGTTTCTCTTATAAGCTCAAGTTGGTATTATTTTATGCTCAATCTAAATATAGGGATCAATGCATGGCTCACATAGAGATGTCACTGCTAGCGATTGAGTGTTTTTCAAACGACGGTAAACTGGACGCCAGTGAATTGGACAAATTGGTTACATTAGCCGAAGCAGATGGTGTAATTACCAATGAAGAAATTGAAGTGCTAAAGAGCGTTATAAAACGCATTAAACCGGAAGAGATTGATGCTGCTATGCAAAATCGTCTGAGTGAACTTAGTCAGAAATTAAGCGGTATGAGCAAATAATTCTGTTGAACTAAAAGATTTAATACTTTTTAATTTTTGTCGATGTGTAATTTTTTATTTCGGTACTTATCGATTTTAACTCGTAACCTAAGGACAGGTAAAAATGACCTCTTCATCTGATAATCAGCAGCCCAATCAACAAGCACCTTTGATTGTGCCGCGTATAAAAAACGATAATTTTCTAACCTATTTAAACAGCCTTGAGGGTATGACGGAGTCATCTCTACCGATTACGGAGCGAATCGCTGGTGACTTGTTGTTAACTTACGCCATTGATATCGGCCCAAGTTATGTTATGGCTACACCTTTAAGCCTCAAGGAATACAATATTCAGCGATCACAATTAAGAGAATCGGCTTTAGCAAATAGCATAGAAGCCATACGTGGTGCTCAGATAGGAACGAACGAAATCATTTACGAATTAACCGCGCCAGACAATATGGCAGCGTGTTCTATTTTATTCCCTAATCTATGGCAGCATCTAGAAAAAGAAATAGGCGGTTCTATTGCGGCGACATTTCCGCACCGCGATTTTGTCCTTTACGCACGCAACAACGCAGATGGCCTAAAGGCGCTTCGAGAAATCCTGTCACAAATGAAACTTGACGATACTCATTCGTTGTCGAAACTAATCTATAAACCAACACCAACCGGATGGGAAGAAGTTATCGACTAATCTTAGATTCAAGCAGTTAAAAATCCACCGACATTGTGAATACTATCAACTGCATGATTAGGGTTTGCAATATTGGTGGTAAATTGCAAAAAAGTCGCGAAAATGCCGCAAAAATAATTAGGCAGGTTCGGTTTGTATTTCTATTGTATTTATCGACCCAGATTTAGGTATCACCGAAACGATATCGCGATTCACAGAAATGTTAGATTTATGATGGGTTTCTATTAAATATAATGGCCTGCGTTTAACTTCTTCAAACATTCGCCCTAGATATTCACCAAACACACCCATAAACATTAATTGCAGGCCACCCAAAAACAGCATTACCACCATTAATGAAGGGTATCCTGCAACAGGATCGCCCCAAAGTAGCGTTTTTAAAATAATAACCATGCCGTAAATAAACGCGCCCAATGCCAGTAATCCACCAATGTAGCTGGCCATGCGTAGCGGTAGCGTTGAAAACGCCGTAATTCCGTCGAGGGCGAAATTCCAGAGTTTCCAATAATTGAACTTGGTATCTCCAGCGGCGCGTTCGGGTCGCTCATAGGTAACTTCCGCTTGTGGGTAACCTACCCACGCAAACAGCCCTTTCATAAAGCGGTTGGTCTCGGGCAGTTTTCGTAACGCCAATACAGAACGACGAGAAATTAGTCGAAAATCGCCGGTATTTTCGGGAATCTCTACTCGGCTTAATTTTCCCATGCAGCGATAAAACCATTGCGCTGTTTTGCGCTTTACATAGGTATCGGTATCACGCTTAGTTCTACGCGCAAATACACCATCATAACCCTCTAACCATTTTTCGATCATTACGGGAATTAATTCAGGTGGGTCTTGAAGATCGGCGTCAATAAAAATAACTGCGTCACCGTCGGCTTTATCTAATCCCGCTGACATCGCGGCTTCTTTACCAAAGTTGCGACTTAAATTAATGTAAGAAATTCTCGAATCTTTTTTAGCTAAGACTTTAATTATATCCAGCGTATTGTCTTTACTGCCGTCGTTTACAAACAGTATTTCCGCGCCAACTTTGAGGTTACTAATAATAGGATTAAGCGTTTTATAAAATGTCTCCAGTACTTCGCTCTCGTTATAGGCGGGAACTACAATAGTGACATACATATTCTTAATCCTTTTTTGATATGAAGACTATACTTTTATTAAGTAAGTAACCTAGTACGAATACAATTCCCGTAGCTACTACTTGCGCTACAATGTAATTAATCGCTAAAACGCGTATAAATACCGCCATTAACAGTAAATTTGCAAGAAACATCAAACAGGCTACAAGAAACGACTTCCACAAAGTTTCTCGGTAATTTATCTCACTTTTAAACGTTACTTTGTGATTAAAATGGTGGTTAAAAATGACGCCGACAATAAAGCCGACGGAGGTACCTATTTCGATTGGAGCACTCATTAGCTCAACAAAAATAATAAGTACCAAATAATGTAAAGCTGTGCCAAAAGCGCCAACCAATCCGTATTTAATAATTTGCATGATACATCTCTGCTTTTTTGGTTCTTGCGCTGTCGCTTTGCCTATAACCGTTTACAACCGCTTATAAATTTCTACCGGCCACCAGCCATCAAAATCGGCTAAAAACTCATACTGCTCATCAATCAGTGTACAGGTGCTGTCTAGGTTTTCTACCAGAGTTTCTATACACAATCCTTTATCGGCGATTATAAAGTCGGGATTGCTCGCTAACAATGTCACATAGTATTCGTCTGCGACGAGCACACCCGATTCTTCTAACTTGGGAATGTGGTTAGGAAAGACGTATTTTTGAGAGTAATGCAAATTGTTAATAAATAGATACGCGGGCGTTGTTAATATTGAAGCAACCAAATCATTTTTTCCGATATTTTTTGCCATAAACTCAAACGCTTGATGCGATTCTTTTGCTTCTACTCGGTTTAAATGATGGTTAATAACGCGTTCAGATCCGCTTACCATGTAACCGAACAGCGAGATACATAAGCTAAAAACCAACACATTTTTGAGTTTAGCATCGTTACTGCTTTCAAAGGCGACGGCCGCCAAAATCGCCAGCGGCACTAAAACAAGTACCCAGTAATGATTGAAAAAACTTCGCGAAATCACCGCGGCAATTACGCCAGCAACGCCTGTTATTACCGAGAAAATAACGGCTTGAAATTTTTTGTCTCTATAATGCCAACCGGAAGATAACGCTGCTAATACTACAGGGACAAACGGAATTACCCAGTAAAAGCCTTTTTCTATGACGTATTTCTTATTAATAGGATATTGATAGCCGCTTAAAAAGGTTTTTTGATCTTGGAAATATTCCTGAATTAAGTTACCACCAGAAATCCAATCCACTATAAATGCGCAGTAGATCAACAGATTACCAACCACAAAGCCTAATAAAATCCACGCACTGATTTTGATGACTGATATAAACGAACGTTTGTTTATTAATAAGATTGTGATAAACGCTAAATACGCGAATAATCCCAAAAAAGAAAATAAATAGTTAATTGAAAACCCTAATGCCACTAATAAACCATTGCACACCAGTAATCCGTTATGAATAACCGGTTTATCATTGGGATATAGTGTATAAATTCGGAAAATAACGGCAATTATTGCCGTTTGGAATATTTCTGTATTACCGGCTGCGCCGGCCAAACCCAAGGGAAAAGCCAAACACACTGTAATTGCAGTAAAAATGGCGGCGTTGGAAAATCGTAATTTTTTTAAGCCATAATAAAGGCAGCTACAGATAATTAAAATGGCACACAAAGTTGCCATGCGAATTGCAAAAAAGTTAACACCAAAAACCAGAAAAAAGGCTGCGTATAGATAATAAATGCCTATCGGTTTGTGATCAAAGACGTCTTGATAGGGCAGACTTCCATTTAATAAAGATTTTGCAACAAGTGCATACATGGTTTCATCTTGGTCGATAACCTCGACAAATCCATTTAGAAATAAAATAATTATTGCCAGAGAGCAGGTTATAGCTATTGGCACCATAACCAGGGAACTAGAATAAAGATGTGTTATTTTCGTTTGATTTACTAACGAAAAATGATTAATCACTAGAACACACTCCTTTGTATTGTTTGTATTATCCCTATATCAGTTTATGGACGGAACCTTTTATAGGAACCTTTGATTAACTCATCCATGATTTAATCGGAGGGCAGAAATTGAAAATGCGATTTCCAATTTCTTCACAATTTCAATCACTTACCGTTCTTGAAATTGGCGACACA
>NZ_BAAGIC010000022.1:0-74924 GCF_054658315.1 Sessilibacter sp. MAH1 | reverse complement strand
TCCTTTGGCGAGAAAAATGGCCGACTATACCAGCTGACCTCTTTTCAAGAAAATTGCACTTATTATCCGAAACCAAGTTTATCAACTGAAATCGAGAAATCACATACTACCAAAGATTAGAATCCAGTTTAATGAAATCAAACCAACTACTTGACAAACATTACTCTTACGAGGATTTAAAAAATATTCTCGAACAAGACGATCCTATTGTTCTTAAATACCTACAGGATCATTATTGGCGCTTCGTGAAAACACTAAATGAATTTAAAAGCACTTGGCCAAGTGACGGCGGAAGAGTATTAGATGTTGGCGCACATTGGCTGCATCAATCCGTAATATGGAAGCAAGCTGGATTTGATATAACCGCAATAGAATTAAGCAGTGTTTTTTCTAACTCAAACATACAAAATATCTCAAAAATGCTGAATATTAAATTAATTCCATGTAGCAATTTAGAAGATGCTCTTGAACTAAAAAGTATTCCCGACAATTCTATGGATATTATTTTATTCACCGAGATACTTGAACATATAACATTCAATCCTATTAAATTCTGGAAGGAAATATACAGAATTTTAAACCCCGGAGGAAAGATTTTAATTACCACACCCAATTACTATTCTTGGAAAGGAAAATCTTGGCAATTTCTTAGATTTATTACCGGTAACGGGGGTGGAATTACCGTAGATAATGTGCTGAGTACAAACACATATGGACACCATTGGAAAGAATATAGTAGAAAAGAAATAATAAAATATTTTCAATTACTCTCCCCCGATTTCATAAGTACCAAGTTCCGCTTAATGCCCACGTACAACTACTCGAAAGTAAAGTGGAAAAACAAGGTTCAATCATTGCTCGACTTAATACCTTTACTAAGACCAAATCTACATATAGAAATCTGTCTTCCATCGAAATCAAAGGGAATTACACTTACACCTTCTTGGTAAAAAGTATGAAGAACTATAGATTCGGGAGCGTTAATTCATAATTGGAAAGAATATTCTCCCAATCTTCGTAGCATCCTGGATATTTTTGTCGAGTCATCTGATATAAATCTACACAATGATATTTATCTAACAAACTTAAAAAAGAATCTTCTTTAGAAGAATTTATATAAACTAAATGAAAGTTACTATAATTAGAACAAATAAGATTTAAAAAATTTTCCACCACTTCACAACTATCATTAGATCTGCATATCAGTAATTTTCTTTTCGAAGAGTTTAAAACACTCCTAGTTTTGTTAATAATATAAGCTGTTTTCTCTAGAAATAAAGGGTAATGCTCTGTCAAAATATCGTAAGTCAATTTATTGTCTTGAGACCCCGGGAAACTGTGTGGATACTGAAAACCAGTATATTTATCGACCACATGCTGAGTTCCATGGCTAGTCTCTTCTATAAATAGATTTTCAAGAAGTAAAACATTAGAAAAATCTCCCTCTAAAACCCTACAAACACCCTCAAGGGTCGATACACACCAATCGAAAAAAAAAGAGCCATAATCGGAAACATTTTTTCTTTTCTCTGTGAGCAAAAATTCACTAGAAGCACCACCGTTCTTCAAGTATATATACTTGGATATATTGTATCTAGTTTGACAATCTGTCCCCAGGCTTAGGGCTACATCGTACATAATTAAAACACCCCTGCAATATTAGGAATTAGTGAAACTAACCGCACACCATAATAGAAAATCACATCAAACCATTACTAGAAAAAAAACACACATCATCTGTAACACCTGATATATCTACTAAATATTCCATATATTTATCTATAGTTAGTTTATCAAGAAATTTCCTAAATTTTTCATTCATACAGAAACGCATGTATTCATGTGCATTTTTAATAATATAATCACATTCAGCCTCCCTTTCATTCATGTAATTAATCATAGATAAAACAGACTCAGCTTCTGGGTCTACAGGAACATAGTGTTTCCAAGGCTCCAAACCAACACTCAATGCAGTTTCCCATTCACTTGTAGTTTTAAAAACAACAGAATTACTCATTAACGCCCAAAATAAATTAGAAGGATAATCATTACCATCAATTGCTAAAATATATTTATATTTTCTCTGCTGATCAATATTCATACTACCTTTAAATACGAACGGAAATCTATCCTTCAAAAGAGCATTAAGATTCGAGTAATTTCTATTAGCCGTTTCAACAAAACCAATATCTATGTCTTGATATTTGGCTAATTTAGGAATTAGATTAAGCCTCTGAAACTTATGAAACTCATCTTCAGGGTTAGGATGAAAAGCTAAGTTTCGAGCAGACATTTTTCGATTATCATCGCCAATGTAACAACCAGATGGACCACCTCGCCAGACTATAGTAGGTATTTTGCTTTTAAATGGAATAATATCTTCGCCATTAGGAATATTCGGAGAACCCAGCCCCATGAAGTTTTTTGTAAGCGGAAATAAAGTTACAGAATCTCGCTGTTGAATTCTTCTGGAAAACTGAATTATCGTCTGATAGTTCAAGTCTGCAGGGAGCAAACTATTATAATCGTAACCTTCAGCATCATTCATATTAACTAATACTTGCTTCTTCCCTCCAACTCTGAGCAAATAATTCGCAAATGGAACCACACGCCTCTCCAAACCAGATAAAACATCCGTTTTGAACATATTTTGATTAGCTTCGTAATAAAAATTATTGTAATCACCACGAACACTATGAATACAAAAATCCGTAGGTCTGATAATATTAATGCATGAATGCAAACAATCCTTCATATCAGAAATAGATAAAGAATAGTTAACCTTCTTAGAATTTTCACCTAACCGAAGATTTAGATGTCTCTCAATTTCTATCGATATTTGGTTCATTTTAAAGTAAGCTGGCTCAGATCAATTGATAATAGAGTTTCTTTCAAGCACAACTTAATGAAGCTCTCGAAACCCATACGTTCAGATATTAAAACTGGTACTCTGTGTCCATAACCGGAAATGATATACATGCCATCACGAAATTTAGGATGTATATTTAAAAATTCATCAGAAGCAATACGGTCTATTGGTTCTACATCACCATAAATCATCAACAGTTCACCTGAAAACTCTGAAACAAGTTTTCCCCAATCAGGTTGAAAAACATTATGACCTTTAAATTTAAATGAAGAGTACCCCCCCTGACGAAAGAATGTTGCCTCGGAGCCAGTCGAAACAATTTTATCAACATTCGCATATAAACCGTATAACAATGCACCAGCCCCGCCCATGGACCCGCCGAAATACAATACTAACCCGTTGCCACTATTAGTTATACTTTTAGCCAATTTCTTTAAATTAATCGCACTCTGTTCCCAATCAAAACCTAAGTTAGGAATACCGTCTAAATACCAACTATTTTCTTTACAGTTAACATAAATTTTATTAACACTTAGATGAGAAAGTGCTTTTACTGAATGAAAATCCCCTTCTTGACAATCCACAGCTGAAAATATAACTACGGATACGTCAGACTCAGGATTTTTTTCAATACAAACATAATTTCCTAATTCGTCCATTATTCTATATAGCCTAATTTAGCAAGAGCATTAGGAAACCTCTGGTTAAATTCTGAAGTTATATCATCAGTAAAAATATCCAAATATTGACGTGATTCACCGCTTTGAATATGGTTACTTTTTTCTTTTTTTCCAAAAATAGAATTATCATAAAAAGATCTTAATGAATAAATAACTTCCTCCCGTTCTAGACCTAGAAATCTCGAAATACCGAACCACCGATCAAAATTAAAATCATCTATTAAATCTTCATAACGAACAGTTTCAATAACCCCCATCCCATCAAAACTCATCATTGCGTGAATCTGACCACCTGCAGAGTTATCCATTTCAAAAATAATTTTCTCGTTCATTGTCTTGAATGTATTAATTTTCTCTGCATAAGTTAAACCATTAAATCTATCAAGTGGTTGATGAAGCCATTCTTCATCGGACCAACAATGATACTTTGCTGAAGAAATTATTAAGTCTCTGGGGTCTCGGACCATTCTAATACCCCGAAAACCTGAACAATCAATAGAACCTAAAGGAAATTTACTATGATGATCATATATAATTTGCGGCGACGAACTATCTAGAGCATTTTGTAAATACTGGATTTTAGCCTCTCTTCCTTTAGCTAGGTGTTCGTCAGATATATTAAACATCTCGCAACCTATAAGTTTCGCTAAACGGAAAAAAACACCATGCATCCATACCGTTCCAGTTTTATGATGAGTTCCAACAAGAATATTATATTTCATATTTTTTACTTATACTTCAGATATAACTGTTAATAACTAAAAGCCGTCAACGCTCAAGAAAAAATTAATTGAAAAAATAATTAAATCCTGCAAATCAACAATTAAAATAAAACAGATGATCATCACCTCGATCATCAATACTCCAACCAGCTTTCTTAAACTTTTTTTCGAATTTATTTACATCATCACCCAACATAAAAAAATTATTTGTTGAGGTATAATATTTGCATTTGAATTCATTAAAGAAAGACAAGATTTCATTTTTTGAATATTCTCTTACATGTGGACGAAATATTGTTGGTGGACGATGTTCAACTGCTTCCAAAATCGCACGATATGAACATGCATTCGGAGTCGTCAAAACAACCTCACCACCTTCCTTTAATACCCGTTTTATTTCAGAAACAAAACACTTAACCCCACTCTCCTGAAAAAGTACCACCTGAGAAATATTAGTTTCTGGTTGATCCTTGATGTGTTCTAAAACCTCAAAGGATAAAACAACATCTACGTAATTATCTGGAACATCGAATTCTAACCTAAGGTCAGATTCTGTAGAGAAACATTCGTTGTAATGAGAAAGAAACGTTGATATGGGACTCGCGCCGCCTGTTTCTAATATTACTCTGTTTTTCAAAACTCCAAGTTGAGATACGAGCAGCCCGAATGTGTTTAAATAGCGATAATAATGATTGGAGTGTGTAAAATTGCGACTCGAACCTAAATAGTCGTAAAACTCCGACCACATTGGATATTCAGAGTATTTCGGGATCAGAAAGTTTTTGACAATTCTTGAAATATGTTTATATTTACGATCATCTACATTAACCGCCCATTTGGGTTCATCTTTGATAGTTATAGACTTCATTATTATCCTATAGTTAAAAATACTATCTCAATCAGAATTTATATCGCCTTAAGAGCTTTGATGGATGCGTTCGATAGCAAGATTTTTTCCGAATTTATTTCAACAAAGTTATTGACATAGTCTAAATTTTGTTCGTACCATTTCTTGCCATTACTATCCATCTCTTCTAAAAACAAATGACTTTGTGAGCGGATATAACAGTTTAAAAAAAATTCAGGTGATATATGCCTAGAAAAAATTTCTAAAACTTTTAAATCTGGTCCACCAAATATCGCATTCGAAAATCCAGCGCCATGAGGGCCAGCTAGAACTTTAACATTAGACATTTCACTTAAAGCTTGAGATACAGATAAACTTTCAAATCGTATAAACTTAAAACCCAACTGTTCTATTTGATCACGAAATTTATCAAAATTTATTATTGATCGAGAACCATTCACCCTTTCAATAAACAACTTATCTTTCTTTTCCGCCAAACTCCAAGTTCGCCTATCATAAAATAAGTTAAAAAGATACTCAACTTGCCAATCATGTGTCCCAAATCTATTTCTGATATCGGTAAAATCGATTAAATGTTCCACATAAAGAAATTCATTTCCATCATTTCGTTCAACAACATTAATATTTTCAATATTTAATTTAGACAGAGTTTCTTTATGAAACTCTTGTGATATTGAATTAAAAATAATACTGTTGAAATCTGATATCGATAGCCCTGCATGCTTTAATAACGCAAACTTACTAAGAGAATCGAATAACCAGTGACTAAACAACGCGGCTCCTGGTGCGACAACGTTCAGAGTAAGCCCCGATAGCTTAGAAATTTTTAATACGTCTATATCTGGATATTTGTGCTTTAGCTCCTCTATAGAATTGACAATATCTTTAGTATTACCTGATTGAACTAAAAATACGTCCCTATATTCGTTAATGTATATGTCATTACCGGTATATTTAAGACTCTTCAATCTAGGATGTTCGAGACTAATAAAATCTCGCTCACAACGCGAACTCGAAAATATCTTTTCAGATGATAACTTCATAAATACCCTAGCGCTTTTTTCGCCGAGTAATACAAACAAAGGTCTAATTCATTTTCTGAAATAACTTCAGGTAATACCGTTTGTAATTGCTCCAAAGCAACTTTATATTTCTCATCATCAGACCGACCATTTTGTACATTCTTACTTTTATAATCAAAATTAACTTCAGGAAAATATTTTTTTAGACCCGCTGAAATTCGATTAAAACTTTCGCTAAAACAATCTACAATACCAATAAAAACTTCAGGTTCGGAAATCATCTTTAATGCTCGCTCTAACATATCAAAACTAACTTTCTCATCCGTACGCAGAAAACGCTGTGCACCTATATATGAGGTTTGATAATTTGAAATTATTTTTGGAGTCGATGGGAGAAACCTCCAACAAATATATTCTTCTAGAGACGAAGACGAAGCTTTAACCGCACCGGGTGTGCCTGTTCGTTGCTTTCTCTCATATTCATATACAGAAATAATCCGCTCCAACGGATTCCTAATGAAATAAACGGGAATACACTGAAATTCGTTGCTAATAGGTAAAGGATTACAAAGATGATGACTTGAAATTGCTTTTATGTCTGGATTATCCAATATAAATTGAGCTAAATAGTCAGCCCCACCTCTTCTCATCGCGACATCATCTCGATGATCACAAAAACCTTTACCAAAAGCAGCTTTTAATGCCGAATCAAACGTAGTTCCAGCGTTTTTAAAAATATGACCGTGTGTAACAATGTATCTCACTGATAACTCTCTAAATATTTAAAAATACTGTTCTATTACCTTATCAATAACTTTTTGCGAAAAATTTTGATCAATATATTTCTGGTGTCTTTTACTATAGTTCTCTGCTATTTCTCTATCGGAATATAAGGATAGTATCGCCTTAGAAAATGATTCCGGATTATCTTCTATCATCATAACCTCATTTGCCTTTGGTAATCCCTCTGCGCCTATACTGGTCGTTACGATTGGAATATTATTCTGTATTGCCTCTAGCACCTTACCCTTTATGCCTGCACCGAATCTCAATGGAACCACAACAACTCTAATCGTTGAATATAATTCATCCAAATCATCATCTGGTAAATAACCATGCACAATAATATTGTCTCCAGATAGAGATAGAATTGAGTCAGGAACATTTGATCCTACAATATGAAACATTACTGACGGATCGCCTCTCAAAACCAAGGGAAAAATTTCATCCAAAAACCAGATTACACCATCTTCGTTAGGCGGATGACCAAAACCTCCGACAAATAATAAGCCTTTTCTTGTATTGTGTTTGTAGGTGATATTCTTTAACTCTAACGGATAAAGAGGCAATTGATGGACATTGTATTTTTTAGAAATAGATTTAACGACATCAACTTCAACCGTTGAGGGGTATAAGATAACATCAACTTTGTTGAAAATAGCGACTTCTCTGTTATACCAATCTTTTGATAATTTTGCCGTAGATATACTGCGTGTAATCTCAAATTCTCTGTCTAGACGCAAATGATGCAGATCATGTCCAAAATAAACTAACTTAGGCTTGTTTTTTAACCTGTATATTTCATTTATAAAATCTTCCGTGATATGTGGCCTATGCAAATAAATGATATCGATATACTTAGAATTATCCCTCAACCACCGACCCCAATTTTTAGCATACCTCTCACCATATATGACCTCAACTCCTAAAGATTGAAGTACATTTGTATAAGGTTGATGAGGAAAGAAATTAGCTCCCAGAAACTTAACGTTATAGCCCAATCTCAGCATACTTTTGACGTATAAAAATGTGGACTTCGATCCAGCATCTTTGTCATAAAAGGGAACATAGTGATCTATGAATAAAATTGTTTTACCAGTGAATCTTTCTCTAGCCTTGAAAACGTCAAACCCATTTCTGTAGTGGTCGGATTTCAATACAGACTTCCATTTCTGGAAAAAAATTTCTTGATTTTTTAATTGATATTTTTTAATTCCGCTGCCTAAGTCTGTTCCATTACTGATACCCTCAAAATGCACAACAGTTGACTGAGGTTGATAAACTACCTTCAAGCCTAATGCCCTTACTTGAAAAGCTAAATCTGTATCTTCGTAATACGCTGGGCGAAAGCGATCATCAAAACCACCCACTTTGTCCCAAAGAGATTTTCGGAAAAGTAGACACGCTCCCGATATGTAATCTACTTCTCGCCGATAATTAAATTCAGGGGCGCTGGAATCTTGTCCTCGGCCAAAATTCCAGCCTGAGGCATCATTCCAGACGATGCCGCCAGCCTCCTGTAGAATGCCATCATCGAATAACAACTTTGGCCCTACCAATCCGATCGAAGCATCATTCTCAATAGCTTTAAGTAATGATTCAAGCCAGCCAGATTGAACATTGGTATCGTTATTAAGTAAAACAACATAGTTCCCATCTGCCGATTTAACAGCATTATTACAGTTACCCAAAAAACCATGGTTTTCACTGGACCGAACTACCTTAATATTCTTGATTCTTTGCGTAATTGTAGAGGTAAGATCTGAAGAATTATCGTCTGCAATAATTAATTCATAAGGAACATTGTCTGTATTTTTGTTAACAGACATTAAACAAGATAATGTTGTCTTATATTGGTTATAAACCGGAATTACTATTGATACGCTAGGATTGTCATATTTAGGGAAAATAATTTCGTGAGTATCAACATCGTCTTCACTAGGGATAAATAATTCGAGGTTTATATCTGAGCTATCTTCTGGAAATCTTTGCGTGAACCAGTTAGCGGCAATATCATCCGAATTATTAAGTAACATTTTGAAGAGCTTCAATATTCTATATCGACTTATTAACCTAATCGATGAATACGGGTGCTTTATCACGTATCGCAAAAAATACCACAGCAACTTTAATCTACTGTTTTTTTGATTGACATATGTGTTAAAGTCAACTTTATTTTCAAAAGAATATATCTCTGCCTGATCGATTAATAATCTATAGGTAGAACGAGTTTTGGGTGTAAATCTTAAAAGGAAATAAAACTTTTCTATAAACCAGACGACTCGACCGATAAAAGAGCGATCATAGTTATATAAATCAGCATAAATTTTCTTCAATTCATCTGCCGCTTTACTTTCAGAACTAACACTCTCGTCAATTTTTTTAGACACCAGAATCCCTACCGACTACTGAAAAGAATCTATTAACGGCATAATTATACAACTTAAGATCTAACTGATTATTTTTTTCCAAGAAAGTATAAATTTCTTCACCTAACTCTTCTTGAATTTGAGCGAGTTTAGTATTTACCTCAGTTGCTACATTTTGAGTAACATTGGTTTGTTTATTTGTAACTAAAATATTGGGAAATGTTGCTTTCAAATAATAATGCAATCTCACCAACGATTGGTGAAAGTGTTCTACCAAGCCAAAATACGGGATAGAATTTATAAATAATTTCGCTCTGTCTAAGACTTCAAAATCAGGCATATTTTTACGAGTATAATTCTCCCCGTAGACAACATTAGATAGCTTATAGCATTGAAAGTTTGACACTACTCCAGGAATACCATCAACAATATTCTCTCGGATGTACTCTAGAAACGAACCTTTAGGTTCATTTAAATTTAATTGCTTTTTCCACTCAAAAAGATAGGCAGAACGTGCCCTTATTATAGGGTGACGCAAAAAAACTATTGGAAATACTTTAAAGTTTCCATACGGTAAGGGTGGATTTAGATCATGTGAAGAAATTGCCTGAATATGCTTGTTATTATTAATAAAACACTCCATCTCTTGAGGCGAAATCGTCGCGGAGTCACCTAATGGCTTATCCCAGTTTATCCAATTAGCCCCAAAAGAATCTTTTAATATGGCATCAACAGATGTACCCGCGTTTTTAAACAAATGATAGTGTAAAACAATATTTCTCATTAAATATCACTTATGAATTATTTTCATTGAATTCAACTAAATTCACTGCCATATGCCGAGTATATTCCATCAAAATCTAAACTCAGTATATTACGGTAATAGCTACTATCTTTTCCGTAAGAATTATTAATTTCTTTGTTCCCCCTGTGAATAGCCCATATATACATTTCAGGGTGAACCATTGATATAACTTCTTCTAATTCAACTGGTACAAAATTATTATCTAGTGAATCTATATGATCTTCTTGTACAAATAAGCATAGATTCTGCTTATACCACCATTTAACCTTAGGATTATTCCAAAGTAGACGCCGAAACGGATCAAAATATTTAAAGTGATTTTGAGCAAATAACTTCACCCAATATTGCAGCCAATTTTCGTTTACATGTCCAGTACCACCTTGATAAGGTATCGCTGCGGAAAAAATGATTTGGTTTGAAATATTACACAATTCCTCAACAAATGAACTAGCCCTGTCAGCTGACAAATGCTCGGCCACCTCAAGCGAGATAAGCAAATCATGACTTGGAACAGATTTTAACGACCCAACATCTTCCAAATTCTTTGGCGTAAAGTTTATAGAGAAATCATCAGTGGTGTATTTTTCATAATTCAATTCGGCATATCGGCCATCAATAGCCGTAACCTTACACCCTTGATTAGAAAACATCAGTGACCAAGCACCAGTACCCGAGCCAATATCTGCGACGTTATTAAAATCAAGTAAGCGTTTAAAAATAGGCACACATACTTCCGCTGAGGCTAAACTACCACCATCAATACTTGAAAAAAAATTATCATCATATTTTTGACTCAAGTTATAACCTCCCAAAATAATCAGCATTGATGTCAAATAAAGCGCCAAAAAAACAAACTATAGGAATAATTACACGCCGAGATTATATATGTGCTTAGCATTAGTTGCCCCTGTTTGGAGACTCAAAATTTTAATTTCCCAGAGTTTCCAAGCATGAAAAAATTGATTTTGGTAATCATTATAATAATTTTCATCGTTATTAATTGTATTTAATAGATGTGTGATATCGATGAGCCCATAGCAATTTAAATACTTACCTTCATGTGAAAGTAAGAAATCAACAAACAGTTGTTCAGCGTACGTGAGTTGAAAAAAAGGTTTAAGACTGATCACATATTTTGGGAGAGCTTGGTGCACCATAACATAGTCTGATATATAGTCTTGCATCTCTTCATAATTGCTGAACGATGTATCAGAAACCGTAACTCTAGAGCATGTTTGAAGATATTGTTTGATACTTAATCGCTTAGAGAAAGTACTCTCACCCAAAATTAGCGCACCAGACCGATTAGCATATATACCATCAGAATAAATAGGTATCTTTAAATGCCCGAAGCCAAATAATCTATCTCTATCCCACTCAACTGAAGACGCAAACAACATTCCTTCTCGTTTTATAACCGAACAATCTGTAATATGACTGAAGGTTTTACTTCTATCAAAAATAAATTCACATGAAAAATATTCATCAAGGTTAAAAACAACTGCCTTTTTTCTATCAAAAATTAATTCTTTTATAGACTCAAGATCAAGAAATCGAACATTTACTGATTGACAACTTGAATCAGAATATTGACTTATACATAAGATATTAAACTCCCAACTTAACCACTCAACCATAGTTCGAGCGTGCCAATGGATAATTTTACTTTCATCACCGAACTCTCGAGGCAATATAATAATAACGTCCCTAAGTAAATTAACTACCTGAGAAATTCGATTTAATTGAGCATCTATCTCTTCTTGAATTATTTTGTAACTTTCTACAGATGCAGACTTAAGATTGTTAACGTCACTACTATCATAGGCGAGGCGGCATAGCTCTAATGCAATTTGCTCTAAACTACTGCATTCATGAAGACGATGTGTAGCCGGATAGCCCTCCATTGCATGTTCATGGGCAATTAGAGGCTTTGATTTAGATATTGCCTCTCCAGATTTAATCTTTAGTCCGGTAGAAAAATCCATAGGAACAATTGCCAAATCAATAGCGTCATAGAAATCATCTACATCATCCACACGCCCAACAATTTCAAAGTAACTAGAATTAACTGCTGCCAAATCATCACATACTGATCCAGCAATTTTAATTTTCAACGGAGGTAAATATTTTTCAAATATAGGTAAAGCAACATCAACAAAATTCGTTATATTTACTTTGTTAATATTATTTCTAGCACCTATAAACCCAGCGGTTAGATATCCATTTACATCAATCGATCCCGGAGATTCTCTATACTCATCAATATAAATTAGAGTCTGTATACATTTTTTTGTCTGTAATGACTCAAAAAAGACTCGTTCCTCATCCTTGATAGACCAAATCAAATCTGCTCTTGATATTCCTATTTTTTCTTGGGCAGCTGTTGTATGAAAATATTCTTTAGATATACCATTGGACTCCAGAAGTAATCTACGATCTGTAAATTTATCATGAGTATCCAACACTTTTAAAATACCCTTAGGCACAAACTCTAGCGCTCTACTTAGCCAAGTGTAATTTACAATTACAACATCGAAGTCTCTGTTTTTAAGTATAAATTTTAAAAAATTTTCTAATACCGGATCCCACCACTCATCAATTGTATGATCGAGACCATCTTTCGGCGAACAATGTAAATCAATTGAAGGAAATACGTGATCGACCATATCCCACTGAGAATTCATCTGTCTGCGCGAGTTAGTTGGTATGTTACTTCTCCAATCTGTCTCTGAAGCGTAATGAACAAAATGAATTTCAAAACCCAAACTTTTAAGTTTTGAACACACCATGAAGATGCGTTTCCGATTACCGAAATTTAAAGGCCATGTTGGTGTTGGAGAAATCACCAGAGCCCTCTTTATAGGCTCACTCATTTTCTAAACCCTTAAATCCTGATAAATTTAAAATTACCATAGAATATATGGCAGACAACTGCCATCTAAATAATCCAGGATCATCAGTTTTTTGATACAAACCTTGTATATTTCTGGATAAAGGCTCAAGCGAAGACAAATACTTTTTAAGATTATCAAGCTCATTTTGTATACGCTGCTCAGACATATCAGAGTTCATTATAAAATCTGATGCGGCTTGCCATGAAACTCTTCTACGGAACCAATCACGAGATATACGCGCTTTTTCAACTAAATGTTTTACGCACGCGTCTGGAGAATATACTGAGTGGTAGCCGCTGTTTTTTATATAATTTAATACCTGAATTTCTTCATTTGACAATAAAACATTACCCGAACCAACCCGACCCAAAGAGGTGGAAAACCCACCACATTCCTGCAATAAAGATTTTTTAAAAGCTATATTAGCTCCAGCAAACCACTCATCCTCGGATGCAATTCGTAGTCGCCCACCCCAATCTACGACGCTCACATACCCTTTTAAGGTGTCATCTAACCAAGCAGGCCGTTCTAGCTCCCAAATAGGAGAAATTTTACCTCCAACCACACCCACTTTCTCAAAACTTGCAAAACTGTGGATTATTTCCTCAAGCCAACGCTCTGAAGCGATAGCATCATCGTCTAAAAAGGCAATAATTTCTGAGGATGATTCCTTAATTCCTACATTACGAGCATTTGATAGACCGGGAGTATTTTCAAACAAATACGTTAAATTCGGTACTTTACTATAACGCTCAAAGTAGCTTTTACCTTCTTCTAGCCTTGCATTAGGGGTATTATCAACAACAATAATTTCATATTCTGAAGACGGGATGGATTGAGATACAAGACTTTCAATAGACTTTGCAAGTAAATCGTAACGATTGTAGGTACAGATTATAGCGGATACTTTTTTCAAACTAGACAACCTCAATCTCTTTGAAAGCTACGCTAACCTTGCGTAAATCTTTTGAATCAGGATTAATATCACAAGGCCGAATTATTCTAGGACAGAAAACAGCAACCAAAGTATCTCTCGACTTCTGACACTTTGGTATATTTGCAACAATTTCCATGACACCTTTCTTTGCAGAATAATCGCATTCGCAGAGTACACCATCGATATATATTTTAACGGTTTTATAAACCCCTTCTTCTATTTCAGAAATCAATCTCAATATTAAAGTTTTATCTTCTGATCTATCGATTGGTAGTTCAAATTTAGTTAATCGATCAGGCCCAACCCATCGATATACACCACTTTTACCCTCTTCGATTGCGTACATATTGTCGCCATGAGCTACTGTATCGATAGCACGTAAAACTATATGACCTAGCAAGTTGGATGTTGACAGTTGAAGCTCTTCATTATTAACCAACAACTCACTCTCCCTAAAAATTCTATCCATAAGGGCAAGTTTTTCTTCCAGTGCTTTTTGTTTTTCTTCTAATAAAGTAACTTTATCAATTAACACCGTCATTGCTTCAGGGTCATTTGCGACTAAACAATCGCTCAGTAATTTACTGTAATCAGCTTGATTATTCATATCTAGAACAGACTCACTTATATTTTTAACTTGACAAGTAATTCTGAATTATATCTTTCGCCGCACCAACTTGAGTGACTGCACCTTTTTCAAAGTGAACTATTTTCTCGCACACCGCCGTAAGATAATTCAGATCATGAGATACGATTACTACTGCCGAATCACCAGCAATCATCTCTTTTATTTTAATATTCGACTTTTCTCTAAATTGCTTATCACCTACACCCATTACCTCGTCTAAAAGTAGTAAATCAGGATTTGAAAAAATTGATATAGAAAAAGCCAGCCTTGCTCTCATACCCGCTGAATATGTGAAAACGGGTTTTGATATATCTTCTCCCAATTCAGAATAGATGATTATTTCATCTAATTTCTGCCTAATTTCTTTCTTAGACATCCCAAGTAACAAGCCTGTCAACTCAGCATTCTGAACTCCATTTAAATACGGTATAAATCCGGACTGTAATCCAATGAATACACTTCTTACCGATTTATAAAATTTTATTATTCCTGAGTCTGGTTTATATATTTGTCCTAAAATTTTCAACAGCGTACTTTTTCCTGCGCCATTACCACCAATAATACCGATATTTTCTCCTTCCGAGATCGTCAAGCTGAGATTATTGATGGCTTTGTGCGAATTTGGTTTAAAAGGATTGAAACCTCCTCTATAGGCTAAACTAACGCTATCTAACTCTATTAGTTTCATCAAATTATTCTCTTGGGAAATTCACCCTTCAGTCGGCATACTCTGTAAAAGCCAAAAAATATAATAAATACATGAACCATGAAAATATTCAGATATGTTGAATAGTCAAGACTTTCAGATCGGAGAATAATTTTGCGAACACCTTCAACAATAATAGCGAAAGGGTTGAGAGACAAAACAGCTTGCGCACTATCAGGCATAGACGACACAGGTACAATCACTCCAGAAACAAACATCGCCAGCATCATAAAATTACCTACAATAATTCTTAGATCAGGTAAAAAAGGCATGAATGTAGATAGCGATAACATGTATGCAAAAATTATAGTCATCGTTACTAACAACCACACCAGAAGAGGAATAATACCAACAAGGTTTAATTTATTTTTCAAATAAAAGAATACCAACGTCAAAATGAAAATGACAAAGAACTTGAAGGAGTTAACCAATAAACTGGAGAGAGGGAAAACCACTGGATTAACATTAAAATTCGAAATAATACCTTTTGCTTGAGCAATAGAATTGGACCCTTGGTTAACACAAGCAGATATCCATTTCCAAACAACCAACCCGCAAATTAACTCCATGAGATAGTCTTCACTTCCATGCCTGAAATTTAAAAAGACAAAATAGAAAACGAGTACATACATCAACGGTTCTAGAAACCACCATAATGTACCTAAATAGTATTTATTAATGTCGGATTTAATCTGTGCTTTAACTAGGTATAAAACGAGACTAACGTAATCAATTTGCTTCACTTTATATAATTCTTCTACTTAAAAACCAACTAGCCACTTAACCTTCTACAAATGCGATCTTATTTAGATATTTTCCATAGTTGGTCTTTTCAAACTTTCTTGCAATTTCTTTAAGTTTTTCTTTTGTAATCCATTTATTTTTATAAGCAATCTCTTCCGGGCAGCAAACTGCAAGACCTTGTCTTTTAACAAGTGTTTCGATGTAGTTGCCTGCTTCTAATAAGGAGTCGTGTGTGCCGGTATCAAGCCACGCACTACCTCGACCTAAGTTTTCCATTTTGAGAGTTTCTTTTTCTAAATAGATTTTATTAAGGTCGGTGATTTCTAGTTCGTCTCGGTGCGATGGTTTTAGGGATTTTGCATATTCCACGACTTTGTTGTCGTAGAAATACAGTCCCGTTACCGCATAATTAGATTTTGGTTTTTCTGGTTTTTCTTCGATGGAAATAACTTTTCCGTTTTCATCAAATTCAGCTACACCATAACGTTCTGGATCACTAACCCAATAACCAAAGACTGTAGCGCCATCACTCTGAGCGTTTGCTGATTTTAGTTTGTCGACTAAACCATGACCATGGAATATATTGTCACCGAGGATTAAACAGGCAGGTGATCCCGCCAAAAACTCTTCACCCAAAATAAATGCTTGCGCCAAGCCATCTGGCGAAGGTTGTATGATATAGGTGAACTCAACTCCCCATTGTGAGCCATCGCCCAAAAGCTTTTGGAACTGTGGTTGATCGTCTGGTGTGGTAATAATTAATATTTCTTTAATTCCAGCCATCATAAGCACTGAAATTGGATAGTAAATCATCGGCTTGTCATAAACCGGCATCAGTTGCTTACTAACTGCTAATGTTAGCGGATGTAAACGAGTACCGGACCCGCCAGCAAGTACAATCCCTTTTCTCGAATTTTCCATGATATGAACCTGTAATGTAGAAAGTTGGAATGAGTTACACTTTTAACCCAATACGCTCTCGGTCGTATTTATTTTTAGTAACCGCCTCGCACCATTGATGATTTTCAAGATACCATTGTACCGTTTTACGCAGTCCTGTTTCGAAGGTCTCTTCTGGAGTCCAACCTAGTTCATCACTAATTTTTGATGCATCAATTGCATATCGAAGATCATGGCCAGGTCGGTCAGACACAAAGACGATTTGCTCTTCATAATTTCCAGTAGATTTTGGGCTCAATTCATCAAGAATGGCACAAATCGATTTCACCACATCAATGTTTTTCTGTTCATTGTGGCCGCCGATATTATAGGTCGAGCCAATTTCACCTTCGAAAACAACTTTCAATAATGCTCGTGCATGGTCTTCTACGTATAGCCAATCTCGTATTTGCAAACCATTGCCGTAAACAGGTAAAGGCTTGCCTTCTAACGCATTTAAAATTACTAGCGGTATTAATTTTTCCGGGAAGTGATAAGGTCCGTAATTATTCGAGCAATTAGTTTGCAGCGTAGGTAAGCCGTAGGTTTCATGCCACGCTCGAACAAGATGATCAGAAGATGCTTTGGATGCACTGTATGGCGAGTTTGGAGCATAAGGTGTAGTTTCGGTAAAAAAGCCGGTTTCACCTAGGGTACCAAAGACCTCGTCTGTGGAGATGTGATGGAATCGAAATCTTAATTTTTGGTCGGAATCCAAACCGTTAAAATACTCTCTGGCCACTTCTAGCATGGTGAATGTGCCCATGATATTGGTCTGCATAAATTCAACCGGGCCATCAATTGATCGGTCTACATGAGATTCAGCCGCTAAGTTCATCACGATATCAGGTGCAAATTCGGAAAAAGCTTGCTGAACCGCAGCTCGATCGGCAATATCACCCTTGAAAAAGGTATATCGATCAGAATCAGAAACGGAAACTAAAGATTCTAAGTTACCCGCATAAGTAAGTTTGTCAAAGTTACATACACTATGCTCGGTATGATTAATAATCTCCCGCACCACGGCAGACCCAATAAAACCTGCACCACCAGTAACCAGTATTTTCACACACCCTCCCAGAGCAGATTCCATTCAAACAAGTCTAAATTAGGATCAAACCAGAACTTTATCATTAGCGCATTCACAAGAACAGAATGATTACACACCCTGATCAAAACCGGGCGTATGATAATGTAAAAATGATGTAGAATCATCGATCATCGTTGGTAATGCGATCTAATCAATTGAAAACGCAAGAAAAATCGACAAACTACAGCTTAAAGTCAACTCTGAGCGCGTTCGCCTAATTATCGAGATCTAGACAGTGTTAATAAGATTACTTTCATCATCAAGAGCGATAAAAAGAGCCCTATCGGTTTTGTACGACGCTTTGATGATTCCTTTCGCCATTTATGTCTCGGTATATTTTAGAGTCGGGCAATTGTTTGATATTTGGCAAAAACAATTGCTTGTTGTAATTGCGGTTACAATTGCAATCACAATATTTGCTTTTATTAAACTAGGATTATACCGCGCCATTCTAAGATTTATGGCACATCAAGCCGTGTTAACCGTGGTTGCTTGTACCGTGATTTCTGCTTGTACTCTCGTTGTGAGTGCCTATTTTGTTCAGCTACAAATCAAGCTTCCAGATCAAAAAATAATCGAATTACCTCGATCAACACCATTCATATACAGCTGTATACTACTTGTAGCCCTAGGTGTACCACGCATGTTCTTTCGAAGCTTGGTACATCTGTTTTTAGCCAATAGAAATCTGAGCCGAAAACACAATCGTCAGCCAATCATTATTTATGGCGCCGGGCATTCGGGTTATCAAATCGCAGGCAGCCTTCAAGAAGTTGGAGACTATAACGTTGTTGCGTTCATAGATGACAACCCAAAACTCATTAACAACACTGTCCGCGGCATTACGGTTCATCCCGCCAGCGCCATCGAACATATAATTAACATGTACGATGCAAAAGTTGTCTTATTGGCTTTGGGAGCAGCGAGCAAGTCTTCTACCTCTAAAATTGTTGAACAACTTAGCCAGTACCCTCTGCGAATTCAAACGGTTCCAACCCTTGAAGACTTATTGTTCAACCATCCTAAGCATCAAAGGATTCGTGACATACAAATTGAGGATTTACTCGGTAGAGATCCAATTCCGCCGCGGAAAGATTTATTAGATAAATGCACTTGTCAAAAATCAGTAATGGTCACCGGTGCTGGTGGATCCATTGGTTCGGAATTATGCCGACAAATCATTTATCAAAATCCATCGTATCTAATCCTTGTCGAGCAAAACGAATTCGCCTTATATTCGATACAACAAGAACTCTTAAAGCTAACCTCGCAAGCTGGCAGTCCAATATCTGGTTCAAAAATAATCCCGGTCCTAATTAATTGTTTAAATCAAAAAGAAATAACGGCAACCTTAAAAAAATATTCTGTAGACACCATATTTCATGCAGCAGCCCACAAACACGTCCCATTAGTTGAAGCGAATATAATAGAGGGTGTTCGTAACAATGTACTCGGTACGTGGAGTTGCGCTCAATCTGCCATTGAAGCCAGAGTTACAAATTTTGTGCTTATATCAACGGACAAAGCCGTGAGACCTACCAACGTCATGGGTGCCTCTAAACGCGTTGCCGAATTAGTCCTCCAAGGACTTTCTCAAAAAACTGCAAATACTATTTTCTCAATGGTCCGTTTTGGAAATGTCTTAGGCTCATCGGGCTCCGTAGTACCGTTGTTTAAGCAACAAATAAAAGATGGTGGCCCGATCACGGTTACCCACAAAAATATTACCCGTTATTTTATGACCATACCGGAAGCGGCTCAGCTGGTTATTCAAGCATCAGCCATGGCGCAAAAAGGCGATGTCTTTGTTCTGGATATGGGCGAGCCGGTGCTTATTTGGGAACTTGCAGAAAGGATGATTAGAATGTCGGGCTTGTCAGTTAAAACTCCAACATCTCCAAATGGAGACATCGAAATTACTCAAGTTGGACTAAGGCCTGGAGAAAAACTGTACGAGGAATTACTCATTGGAGAAAACGTAAGTGGTACTGATCACCCTTTAATCATGAGAGCAGGTGAAGATCATCTTAACTACGAAGATACTTTGAAACTGATTCAAAAAATCGACGGTTTTTGCCAAGACGGCAACGAAGAACAACTACTTAAAATAATTGCCGAAGCGCCAACACATTACGAAGCAAGTTTTCGAGTTGAGCGAAAACAGAATCAAACACAGAAAAACAATATCATTAAACTGCCATCAGCTCGCGACGGGAAAAAAGAAGAAAAAAGTTAACGAAGCATCATCAATAAAAGTAATTATCTAGATACTTTCATTCACTCTGTCTCTCATTTCTTTGCCGGGCTTAAAATGCGGGACGTATTTACCTTCAAGCTCAACAGGATCACCAGTTTTAGGATTTCGTCCAACTCTTGGTTCTCTGTAGTGAAGAGAGAAGCTGCCAAAACCACGCACTTCGATACGATCACCGGACGCAAGCATCTTGGACATATATTCCAAAATCAGCTTCACTGCTAATTCAACATCTTTTGACGACAGCTGATCCTGTCTTTCAGATATTCTTTCTATTAACTCAGATTTGGTCATTCTCACACTCCATTAGCGCTGGGTGAAACGGGTAATTTGCAATAAGCCAAACTGAATAAGCAGACAATCTGCTAAGTTGCTGATTTATATACTATTAAAATCCTAGCTTCAAGCACACTTTAGCAATAGAGGGTAAAAACTGAACTTACGGGCATAAAAAAAGCGGCTTGCGCCGCTTTTTCAACGAAAAACCATTAATCTTGGCTTTCCATTTGAGCTTTGATGAGGTCACCCAATGTTGCTGGCTGAGCTGTATCAGAAGTTTTTGAAGAATGCTCTTTAATAGCAGCTTTCTCTTCATCTTGATCTTTGGCTTTAATTGAAAGATTGATAACGCGATTCTTACGGTCAACACTCACAATCTTAGCTTCTACAGAATCACCTTCTGATAGAACATTGCGTGCATCTTCAACTTTTTCGCGACTGATTTCAGAGGCTTTCAATGTTGCTTCAACATCATCGGCTAGAACAATGATAGCACCTTTGGCATCAACTTCCTTAACGGTACCGGTAACAATTGCACCTTTATCGTTCTCGGTAACAAAACCTGTAAACGGATCAGTTTCAAGTTGCTTAATACCTAAAGAAATACGCTCACGCTCTGGATCGATTGCCAAAATAACGGTTTCGATTTCATCGCCTTTCTTGTATGCACGAACAGCTTCTTCGCCGGTTTCGTTCCAAGAAATGTCAGACAAGTGAACCAAACCATCAATACCACCTTCAAGACCGATGAAGATACCGAAGTCAGTGATTGATTTGATCTTACCGGAAATCTTGTCGCCTTTAGCAAATTGACGGCCGAAAGCATCCCATGGGTTTTCTTGACAATGTTTGATACCAAGAGAAATACGACGACGCTCTTCGTCGATATCCAATACCATCACTTCAACTTCATCACCAAGTTGAACCACTTTTGATGGGTGGATGTTCTTGTTAGTCCAATCCATTTCAGAAACGTGAACAAGGCCTTCTACACCCTCTTCCAACTCAGCGAAACAGCCGTAGTCGGTCAAGTTAGTAACCTTAGCCTTAACACGCGCACCTTCTGGGTAACGTTGAGTGATTGAAATCCATGGATCTTCACCCAATTGCTTAAGACCAAGAGAAACACGGTTGCGATCGCGGTCGAACTTAAGAACTTTAACTTCAATCTCGTCACCAACACCAACGATTTCACTTGGGTGTTTGATACGTTTCCACGCCATATCGGTGATATGAAGAAGACCGTCAACACCACCCAAATCAACGAATGCACCGTAGTCGGTAAGGTTCTTAACAGCACCTTTAACAACCGCACCTTCTTGAAGGTTAGCTAATAACTCATCACGCTCTGCAGAGTTTGCTTGCTCTAGAACAGCACGACGAGAAACAACTACGTTGTTACGCTTTTGATCAAGTTTAATAACTTTGAATTCTAAATCTTTGCCTTCCAAGTGCGCAGTTTCACGAACAGGACGAACATCAACTAAAGAGCCTGGTAGGAATGCACGAATACCAGAAACGTCAACAGTGAAGCCACCTTTAACTTTACCGTTGATAACACCCTTAACAACTTCTTCAGCAGCGTGAGCGGCTTCAAGCACTTTCCAAGACTCAGCGCGTTTGGCTTTTTCACGTGATAAACGAGTTTCACCGAAACCATCTTCAACAGTTTCTAGCGCAACTTGAACTTCATCGCCTACGTTTAGAGTAAGTTCCCCGTTCTCATTTAAGAATTGAGACGCTGGAATCACACCCTCAGATTTAAGGCCTGCGTGAACAGTAACCCAATCTTTGTCAACGTCGATCACAACACCAGTTACGATCGATCCTGGAACCATATCGACGTTCTTTAAACTTTCTTCAAACAGCTCTGCAAAGCTTTCGCTCATTACGTTACCTATAAATTAAGTGGTCATCCAACCATACAGTTTCTGTGGAGGTCAGAATACACACATCCATGTCGCCAGAAACATGGGGTAGTTAGAAAATCGAGCGCTAAATTCCTTGCCTGGCGGAATAGTAGGCTCTAGTTTGCTGCTTGCAATATACACAACAGCTGAAAAATAGCGCCGAAGACTAGCAGAACAGCCAGCTTTTAGCAATCGAAATTTAAGCGAAGGGTCGCCTGTTCAAAACGGTTACATATCGGGAATTTCGACGCATAGAAAAACAATTCGACCAAAGCGATTGTTTACGCCGAGAACACTCTAAATACAGAAACAAAGAGAAGAAAAAGGGGAATTTTTTAGAACAAGTAAAAGGATTTTTATCTTTGAGAAATGACAAAATTAAACTTAGGAAACGAAAAACCTTAGTGCTGTAAACAAAAAAGCCATGACCTAGATCATGGCTTTGAAATTTGGCTCCGGCACCTGGGATCGAACCAGGGACCAATAGATTAACAGTCTACTGCTCTACCGCTGAGCTATGCCGGATTTATTCTCTCAGAGCAGCTGGCTGCTCGTTGATGGCGCGTATATTATAGAGCGCCCCTAGGGCTGTCAACACATGTGCGAAAAAAAATTAAGTATTTGTTTTTTAACAGTATTTTTGTTTAAAAGACAGTCAAGTTAAGCTTTTTTTACTCACCCTCTATGCCCTTCACCGCTTTGGTTGTGCCCCAAGATTTGCAACTTGGGCATAACCAATGCAGATGATTTCCAGAAAATCCACATGAGCCGCACAAATAATAGGATCGATGAATAACCAACAACTCCAATAGTTCTCTTACTAATTGTTGTGCTCGCTGGTTTTCATTATTTTTTTCTTTTCTTGAAAATTGGAAATCCAAGAATTTACCAATCACTCGTAATGAAGGCCTAGTTTTCAATTTTTGATCCAGCAACTCCACAGCCGCAGTTTCGCCACTAAAACGCTTCACCTGCTCAGCCAGGGAAATCAGGAGCGAGCTACTCGGATAACGATCTTGCAGAAACCTTAAATAATCAATCAACTCATACGGGTTACCTAAAGCTCGAAAACACTCCAACAGCTCAGGAAGAATCTCCGGAATAAAATCCGGGTCTTGATTTGGCACTTTTTGAAACTGCTTAATAGCCTCTGCGTAGTCGCCCAACTCCATTTTAAGTTTGGCCCATTCAAGACTGACTCGCGGGCATTGCGGATCGCTCGCTCGTGCCCGATTAAGGATTTGCTCAACACGCTCTGTAGACTCAAAGTTTTTCGCCTCAAGAGCTAGCTCGCAATAAAAATGAGCTTGTCTATGCAACCACTTAGATCTATTGGCGTCATCCTGAGCCAATTTGATCAGCTCATCCGATGTGGCAATAGCTTTTGGCCAATCGCGCTCATCTCGAAAAATATCGGCAAGATACTCAAGGCTTTTCGTTTTAATGGAAGGAATTTCACATTGACGTAAACCTTCAAAAATTCTTTCAGCTTGATCAAAAACACCGGCTTTTTGGAAATCGAGACCTAACTCCAAACGAACCAAGTACTTCTGGTGCTCGGATAGACTGTGATTTTCGAGAAGATTTTGATGAAACTTTATAGCGTGCCCAATTTCACCGCGACTACGCAGTAAAATACCTAAAGACAAGTATGTTTCAAAGGACTCTTGATTGACCTCCAAAACCTGAGCAAATGTATCTACGGCGGCTTCAGGATTGTCGTTTAAGATGAAGTTCAAACCGCGCAGGTACTGAGAGGCTGCCCTCCCAGTAATCTTACGAATGGTTCTTCCAGATGAGAAAAGATCATAACGACCAAGTACATAGCCAATTGCCAGTGCCGCCATAACCAGAAGAAAAAGACCCAAATCTCCCAATTGCATGATGAATCCTAAATAGAGATCAGATCTATACAGAACAAAGAATTAGCACACGCATCTGAGCTTATATTCAATTTACGCAATGCCTGTCAGACAATCCGCGTAATACATGCCTAACTAAACCAAGGAAAGTGATTTTAGATAATCGTTTACCTGCTGGCACACTCCGTCAATGGTCATCTGACTAGAGTCAATGACTAAAGCATCATCCGCTGGCTGTAAGGGAGATATGGTGCGAGCACAATCATTGTAATCACGAGCCTTAATATCCGCCAGGATTTGCTCGAAGCTCGCAGGACAACCAATACTCAGTAGCTGATCAACTCTGCGACGAGCACGATCTTCAGCACTGGCTGTTAAAAATATCTTGGCATTTGCCGCTGGAAAAATGGTCGTCCCCATATCACGTCCATCGGCCACCAAACCTGGTGATTTAGCAAAATTACGCTGACAATTAACCAATGCTTCACGAACCTTTGGATAAGCAGCAATTTTTGAAGCCGCCATACCTACATTTTCGGTGCGCAACAATTGGCTAACATCCTGACCATTCAGCATAACGGAAACACCGTTTTCGGTAGGTACAAAGTCTACTTCTAATCGCTCACAGAGAGATGCAACAGCCTCTTCATCATCCAAATCAATACCGATTGTTTGTGAGGCAAGCGCCCCAATACGGTAGATCGCACCACTATCGAGTAGGTGAAAGCCATAGCGTCTGGCCAATGCATGGCACAAAGTGCCCTTACCGGCACCACTAGGTCCGTCCACGGTGATGATAGGAAAGCTCACATTCACTCCTGCAATCATTCCAAGCCCTCTGTAGAGTAAAAAATATTATTATTTTTGCAAAGACAAATTGATCATTTCACAAACAGCTTTCGGATTTTCAGACTGTGTAATTGGGCGACCAACAACAATGTACGAACTACCAAGCTTCATTGCCTCTTCAGGTGTAACAACGCGTCGTTGATCATCACTTACGCTTCCCGAAGGCCTAATGCCTGGAGTAACTCTATGAAATCCGTCACCGAACCGGCTTTTAAGCATTGCACACTCTTTAGCAGAACATACAACGCCATCCAAACCAGATTCGAATACTAGCTGCGCATAATTCGCGACCAACTCTTCTGGAGACTTATCAATGCCCAGTTGAGCCAAATCGGATTCGTCCATACTTGTCAAAACGGTTACGCCAATCAATAAAGGTCTACGACTACCTTGGTACGAATCAAGTGCCTCTTTAGCCGCTCTCATCATACGTACGCCACCGCCAGCATGAACATTCACCATCCACACACCTAAATTTGCTGCACTTAAAACAGCTTTTGCACAGGTGTTCGGTATGTCGTGAAATTTCAAGTCTAAGAAAACATCAAATCCGCGATGAACCAACTCTTTTACCAAGCCGGGTCCCGCGCTGGTAAATAACTCTTTACCAACCTTTAACTTACATAGCTCAGGATGTAGCTGATCCACCAGTGCCAAAGCCTTATCTGCATTATCGAAATCTAATGCAACGATTAGTCTCGATTCATTATTTGCAGGCATTAAAGGGCTAATTGGATCAACCATACAAGTCTCATTTTTTATCAGTCAACAACAATGACTTCAATTCTTACCTAATAGGTCAAGTAGCTTACGGTGCGCAAATTCAACATCGTAAATATTAGAGAAGTCATTACAACGGCGAGCACAATTTACTGAAAAAAAAATGATTGTAAAGCCCCGCGGTTAATTATTGATCAAAAATAAACCACAAAAGTAATTCTATCGTAATATTGATAACGATAACTTATAACAATTCAGACCGTGTTTGCGAACTTGAAGAGCAGTGGAAATAACCCCAAGAAGCTTACGCTTTGAATAAAGCATACAAATGAAAAAAGCAAGAATTAATTCAGGTGTATTTGTTTTTATGAAGTTTAAATAACACCACAAAAATAGAGCCATTGACGAAATTAAAATGAGCTAGAAACACTTCTAATAAACCTACGCCTAAAATTAATCGACACCTAGGATTTAAAAAACTCAAGCCAACTCTTCTATGATGTCATCAAAAACTCTTGTAATGAAAAGAGTTTGAAAACACATCCCTGTGTTACGATAATCCATAACTAATTAGGATATTCTATAAAATGCATACAGAATATATCAGCAATTAATTTTAACGAATAAGATTTTATTGAAAAAGCTTAACGGTTAGCCCGACCGACAAAAGTTATTCGGTAGGCGTAATAATAATTCTATCTATATTTTTCTCATAAATTTTCTGACCAATACCTTTGACCTCTACAAGCTCTTCCGGATGTTTAAATGGACCGTTTTCTTCTCGCCAAGCAACAATGGCTTTCGCTTTTGACGGACCAACACCTACCAAAATTTTTGCCAAAAGATCTGCGTCAGCAGAATTAATATCAACACGCTCAACAACACTTGGCGCGCTAATATCATCAGCTTTCACCTCTGCATTTTGAGCGTAAACAAACGACGACAATAGTGCTGCAAAAATTAAATGAGCTATTAATAACAGTGGTTTTTTCATCATAATCTCCATAGAAAAAGAGCAAAAACTTTAATTCCAAGAACCAATGAAAACTAGACGAAATAATCGAAAAATAATGACCGACAATACAGACAAGCAGATGACGAGCGCCAAAGACTAAAGAATGAAATCAATAAACCTTTATTTATTACACTAAATTAACACGCGTAAAATTCTAAAAATACAATTTACGAACAGAAATATTCCCGTCGAAAATTTTCAGGTTAAGGTAGAAGTTATGAAGTGAAATTTTAGTAAGAAGATATAGAAAACTCTAATGAATTTAGAGTCCTCGGCAAGCCAACAAAGGATCGCCAATTTCAAGAACGATAAGTGATTGAAATTGTCAGGAAATTAGCAGCTTTTACAGCAATAATAAGCTCCATTAGAAAGAAAATCACAAACCGCAAAAAATTAAGGCTTGCAAACGCAAGCCTTAAGAATATCAATTAGGTAGTCGCTGGAAGCAACGTGATTTCGACACGTCTATTAAGCTGCTTACCTTCTTGAGTATTGTTGTCAGCGATTGGTTGACGCTCGCCAAAACCAACCGATTCTAAACGAACAGGGTTGATACCTTTGGTTTGCAAGTACGCCGAAACCGAGCGAGCGCGCTGCTCAGAAAGGCCCTGATTGAACGAGTCAGAACCATCGCTATCTGTGTGTCCACCAACCACAACCAAGGTCTTATCGTACTCTTTTAACACCAAACCGACAGAGTCTAAAACTGGGTAAAATTGCGATGCAATCTCAGATCGAGCAGTTGCGAAGGTTATGTTACCTGGCATGATAAGGTTGATGTTATCGCCCACACGCTCAACACTAACACCGGTTCCGCGAAGTTGCTTACGCAGCTTAGCTTCTTGAGCATCCATGTAATAACCAATACCACCGCCAATTGCACCGCCGCCAGCAGCTGCCGCTAGAATGCGTTGGTTACGGGTACGTGAATCATCATCACGGTTCTCAATGTAGGCAATTACGGCACCCACACTGGCACCAATACCCGCACCAATTGCGGTATTTGATGTTTTTTGCTCACCAGTGTACGCATCATAAGTTGTACAGCCGCCTAACATTGCAGCAATCGACACTGCACATAGAATTTTTTTCATTGAAGCTCCCCTTTTTTAAATCTATATAATCGTATAACGTTTCGCCCAATACCCAAAAGTTCAATTACACAAGTAATCAAGTTAAGACACATTGGTGAAATTCAACAAGTTCGATTACTTATCATCTCAATTGACTTTGAGTTGATCTACAAACTCGGTCTTGCAAACCTTAAACTGTTTAGAAATATAACATTTCAGATAAATAGAAACACAGCCGTATATCTCATCGTTAGTAAGTGGTCTTAAATCAACCCAAGTACTGATCCATTCTTATAACAGCCCGTTTGGAAAGTAATCCTTATCGCGCGTAGTAACACAGCAATAAGTATTCTAACAACTCATATCAAAACTCGTTAATAAATTACTAACAAAAAATGAACCAACTAAAATAAACCACTTTTAATGCTACTGCGTAGAACTCCTCTCTAATGATTGCCAACATTTGTTGATTAAAAAATCCCAGCTTTGTTTAAGTCTCCATGATGAAAAAACGCTATAAACACTTACGCCTAGTACTCGGTGATCAATTAAACATCAAGCATTCTTGGTTCAAACACAAGGATGACGAAGTTCTGTATGTACTAGCGGAGCTTAAACAAGAACAAACGTATGTTAAGCACCACGGGCAAAAAATTATTGCAATCTTTACAGCCATGGAAAAGTTTGCAAACGCGCTCAATAAATCCGGGTATCACTGTCTTCACCTAAATTTAGATGAAACCGCTGAGTTTGAAAGCCTCCCCCAAATGCTTACCAACCTGTTTACTCAATTTTCAATTACGACATTTGAGTATCAAAGACCCGATGAGTTTCGCCTACTCATGCAATTGCGAGATTTTTGCACAATCTGCGACATTGCAACAAAAGAGTTCGACACAGAGCATTTTTTATACACCACCAATGAAATACAAAAAAACTTCGAACAAAATAAACACTACACAATGGAATTTTTCTATCGAAAAATGAGAAAGAAATTCCATATTTTAATGGATGAAAACAATAAGCCATTGGGTGGCAAATGGAACTTCGATAAATCCAATCAAAATTCATTTAAGTCACAAGATCTGCAAAATATTCCTGCACCTCTTATATTTTCAAATGAAACGGCAGAAATCGTTAAAAGGTTACAAAGAAATAACATCCAGTATTTTGGTCAAACTGATCATTGCCACTGGCCAACCGACCGAAAAGAATCTTTAAAATTATTAGATTTTTTTTGCAACAATCAACTACAACACTTCGGAACGTTTCAAGATGCTATGACAAATCAGACTGCTTACTCCTGGAGTCTGTATCATTCCAGACTGTCGTTTTCTCTCAATATGAAAATGATTCACCCACTCGAAGTTATTCAAAAAGTTGAAGATACTTATTTGCAAAACCCAAATAAAATATCAATAGAGCAAGCCGAAGGATTTATTCGACAAATTCTAGGATGGCGAGAATTTATTAGAGCCATTTACTGGTCAAACATTGAAAACAAAAATAATCACAATTTTTTAAATGCACTTAACACACTGCCCGATTTTTTCTGGACAGCGAAAACAAAGATGAACTGTTTATCTGAAAGCATTAAACAATCTCTTGAATACGCCTACGCACATCACATTCAACGCTTAATGATCACCGGAAATTTTTGCCTACTAGCAGGCATAGATCCTCGCCAAGTAGACGAATGGTACTTAGGAATTTACGCAGACGCATTTGAATGGGTGCAATACCCTAACACACGTGGAATGAGCCAATTTGCCGACGGCGGGCTCGTCGCAACAAAACCTTACGCATGCGGTGCAAATTACGTCAACAAAATGAGTGACTACTGCAAAAACTGCGTCTATGATCCAAAAGAGAAATTAGGTGAGAACGCTTGTCCTTTAAACAGTTTGTACTGGAATTTTTTTCTGCAACATAAAAACCAATTCGAACATAATCCGCGGTTAAAATTTGTATACTCACACATTAATAAATTATCCACCGAAGAAACTAATGCCATAACCGAACACGCACATCAATTGATAACAGAATTAAATAACCTGTAAGAAATTTCGATTACACTTTAATAGTAAAGATTTTGATTAACCTAGACTTCTGCCAATACATGCTAGAATTGTTAATTTTTATAGAAAACTCTGATTAAACTAGAGCTTCCAGTGGTACAGGGATGTGTCGCCAATTACAAGAACGGTAAGTGATTCAAATTGTGAAGAAGTGGAAAATCGCATTTTCAATTTCAGCCTTCTGATTAAATCAGGAATAGTTAATCACAGGTTCCTATAATGATACCTATAGAAATTACAAAAGTACGAGAAATAGACATTTCAATATCTAATCTCTAATTTTTAAAATTCGACTACCTCTTTAAGACTAATCGCAAAACTACTCGAACGTTACTTGCGAGCGTCATAATATCGGCACATATAGCACAAAATTTTACAGCTCGTTAAAGCCTCAACGTTAAAAACTTGACCAAACTAACGTTAAGTCTTTTAGGAATTTGATAGATTCGTAGCATTAAATTGCATTAGAACACTATATCGAGTTGGAACATTATATTTAAGGAATACCGAGCATGAAGATTCAAACATTAAAAAAAGTCCTGCAAACACTAACCTCAGCAGCACTTATTCTAATAGCACCAACACTTGCAACGGCAGGTGAAAAAAATCAAGATTCTGATCTTAAAGGCATGATTACCATACCGAGCTCACTTTCTTTTTCTGAAACCAGTGCAAAATTACAAAAGGTATTGGAAGAAAAAGGCATGACCCTGTTTACGGTCGTTGATCATGCCAAAGGCGCTGCATCGGTAGGTATTGACCTAACCCCAACTAGCCTCTTTATATTTGGCAATCCCAAAGCAGGTTCTCCGTTGATGCAATGCTCAATATCGGTGGCTCTGGACTTACCTCAAAAAATCTTAATTACCGAATCAAAACAAGGTATTGTTTCGATTACCTACAACGATCCGCACTACCTGGCCGAACGCCATACTTTAACTGGTTGTGAAAATAATATCGAAAAAATCAGTGCAGCCCTAAATGGAATTGCTAACGCAGTGGCAATAAATCAATAACTGTGAGTTTAAAAATTTAACATCCACTTAAGGAAATTTTCATAAACTTAGAGTCTCGCATAAACTTTGAGTTAATTGAAATTCAAGTAATTAAGACTCTAGCAATTGTGACACAAGGATGTGTCGCCAACCACAGGAAGGGTAAATCTTTGAACTCCTGTCCTCCGATTCAATTATGAATGAGTTAATAAGATGTTCTCATAGACTGTAACCATCAATTGACTTCATTTATTAAAAGCAATGCTTTTTTAATTACCTTATAGGTTTTCTAATAAATTTCTCATAATTATCAGAAAACTCTCTCTGCAGCGTAATCCTAGTCAACTTTTTTAGAAATTCGAAAATCGCTAAAAAAAGTTTCTGTAATTTAAATTCATCATAACCAACGCAATAAAAAAATATTCTGCCCTGTAAGTTCTTCCAGCAAGCCTGTTTAAACTGTGTATTTTTCCTAACTTTTTAAAACTTATACGTGTTTGATAGTGAGGAGAGACTTTGTTAATGCGTTGTTAACTTTGTTCTCGTACTAAGTAAACTTTTATCAACTTTCTAGAGAACAAACCGAGCTTAAAATAATTCATAACTCAGTAATTGTGGGTGCTATGAATAGGAATATCCTGACCAAGCTTTATGTTGTTTTTAAAGCGTTTCGATATTTATCGAATAAGTAAAAAAAGTCAGGTTTCATCCTCACACTGCCACTGCCTTGGAGGTGTTTGTGACTTACAAAAAATCGAGCGGGAAAAATAATTCTTCTATGTTTAAGAAAAAATATCTTCCTTTGCTAACTGCACCGCTTTTAGCATTAGGTTTGTCGACTACGGTTGATGCTCAAATTGGGCAAACTCAATTCAGTCGTGATATCGACAACAGACCCACTAACGTACCTTTGGCAGCATTGCGTGCACCAAACACTGCACAAATGCAGGCCATTAACGCAATGCGTCAGGTCAATCCAGATATTTCTGCGACCTTTTCTGCTTTTGGGGCAACGCGTACATTAGCAAACGCAACAGGAAATTTAACCTTACCAAGCAAGGGCGCGCAAAACCCTCAAGCAGTAGCGCGAGCGTTTATTAACGGTAATATTGATGTATTAGGTTTAACCGCAAACGATTTGCGCGGTATGAAAATTACCGATGTTGTCGAATCTATAAGCGGTGTTACGCACTTTTATTTCGAGCAAAACTTGCAAGGTGTTCCGGTTTATAACGGACAAATGCAAGTACACGTTACAAAAGCTGGCGAAATCAGTATGGTGAATAATGATTTTATTCCCAACCTAGCCTCTTCTGTAAAAACCATGACACCTGCTATTAATGCTCAAGCCGCGGTTAGCGCTGCTGCTCGTGAATTAAACGTACCTTTATCAGCTGATCCGGCTGTTATGGAATCTCTAGCAGATGCTCAATCTTCGGTAATGATTGCCCAAGCGCAATTGTCACCAGATCCCATTAAAGCCAGTTTGGTATTGGTTCCTGTAACACCGGGCAACGTAACCCTTGCGTGGAATTTCCAATTTAAAATGGATCACGCATGGCCAGACGTTACCATTGATGCAGAAACCGGTGCGCTATTAACCAGCTTTGATTTAACAAAAGACGCTACATTCCGTGTCTATCCAGAACCTGTAGAAAGTCCAATTCACACCACACCATTACCACCAAATGACGCTCGCGTACTTGTGGTTAACCCAGAAGATCCTAACGCATCTCCAAACGGCTGGTTTAATGCAGGCACAAATATCATGGTCGGTAATAACGCCCATGCCTGTGCCGATCGAAACGGAAACAATGCGTGTGATACGCCAGAAGTAGCTTGCGCAGCGGGTCAAGTATGTGATTTCCCATTAAATCTCACCACAGATCCGGTAAACTCACTGAACGCAGCAATCACTAACTTGTTCTATTGGAACAACATTATTCACGATATCCAATATCAATACGGTTTCGATGAACAAGGTGGTAACTTCCAAGAGAATAACTTTGGTCTCGGCGGCGCCGGTTCTGACTCTGTTAACGCAGAAGCTCAAGACAACGCAGCAGGCGGTTCTAACTGTAACGCCAACTTCTCTACGCCAGCTGATGGTAGCAACCCTCGTATGCAAATGTTTTTGTGTAACGAAGGTAGCCCTTCTCGCGACGGTGATCTTGATAACGGTGTAATTACCCACGAATACGGTCACGGTATTTCAACTCGCCAAGTGGGCGGACCAAGCAATTCCAGTTGTTTGAACAACTCTCAGCAAGGTGGCGAAGGCTGGAGTGACTGGTTTGGTCTTGTCTACACCGCAAGAGCAACCGACCAAGCCACAGATGCTCGTGGTATAGGCGCCTATCTATTCGCTCTACCGCAAGACGGCACCATTCGTCCGCAGCAATACAGTACCGATCCTTCTGTGAACAACTACACCTACGAATCCGTTCGTGGTGCCATTATTCCTCACGGCGTGGGTTCTGTTTGGGCACAAGCGCTTTGGGAAGTTTACTGGGCATTGGTTGATGCACACGGTTATGAGTCAGACTTGATCAACTTCGATATCAACGATCCAAACGAAGCGGGTAACAAACGTGCGTTGTTCTATGTGAACGAAGGCTTGAAAAACACCGCTTGTTCGCCAACCTTTGTTAACGCTCGTGACGGTATCATTTCTGCGGTAACCAATAGCTTTAGCGGCGAAGACGTGTGTACCGTTTGGGGTGCGTTCGCAGCTTACGGTTTAGGTGTAGATGCAGTCTCAGGTGGCTCAAACAGCACCAACCCAACCAACGGCTTTGCACTTCCAGCACAATGTAACAATACTCCACCACCTGTTGTGCAGTGTTCTGATGGCTCACAACCGGTATACATTGCCGACTTTGAAACCGGTGCAGACGGCTGGTTTACGGGTTCAAACACCTGTACCACAGGTGCATTTGCATTGGGTACTCCAAACCTTGTTACCGATGGCGGTGTAACCACTCAAGTTGGTGGCGCGTTTAGTGGCTCAAATGCTTGGTTCACCCAACCAAACAGTGCAGCGGGTACAGTCGATGTTGATGGCGGCGTGTGTGAAACCTTCTCGCCATCGGTTAACTTAAGTGGCTTAAGTGCAGTCGAAATTGACCTATCTTACTTCCACGGTCAACGCGACGGCGGCGATGACGCAGCTGATGGATTCACCATTGAAGTTCTTAATAACGGTGCTGTAGTTGACACCATGGTTAGCATCGGTGACGTTGTTAGCAATGCTGCATGGACCCCGGCCAGCTCGGTAATTAATAACCCAGGTAACATTCAATTACGAGTTCGTGCTACCGATGGTGCCGCTGGCGGTGACCTAATTGAAGCGGGCGTAGATCGAGTGCTCTTCTGTGCTACTGGTGCAACTACTCCGCCACCACCTCCACCACCCACTGCAAACTGTGTTGTTGATGATGACTTTGAAAGCGGCGCAGGCGGTTGGAGCAACTCAGCACAATCAACTTGTGCGACCGGAACCTACGTATTGGGCACGCCAACCGAAATCATCAACGGCGGCGTAATTACCCAAGTAGGCGGGGCTAACAGCGGTGTCAACGCAATCTTTACTGCAACCAACACGTCTGCTGGTGTGAACGATGTTGATGGCGGTAACTGTATTGCTGAATCACCAAACTACTCAGTGCCAAGTTCGTCAACCTTGTCGGTATCTTACTTCCACGGTCAGCGTGATACCGGTGGTGATGCAGGCGACTTCTTCCGTTTAGAAGTATCTACAGACGGCGGTGTTACCTTCCAAACCTTAGCAAGCAATGGTGACACAGCCTCCAACGCTGCTTGGCAAACTGCCACAAGAACCATCCCTGCAGGCTCAAACGTTGTGATTCGCTCGCAATGTTCTGATGGCACCGCGGCGGGTGACTTGATTGAGTGTGGTATCGATGACGTAAGTATCTGTCCAAACTAAGATAACTACGTTATAAACTCGAAAAAGGCGAGCATCTGCTCGCCTTTTTTTATCCCTGCTTTATAAAACTGATTACCTATGATCGATAGAGTTAAACAAATCAGCAAAAATATAATCAGCAAAGAGTGAAAATAATTCTAAGATTCACTGAGGATTTCAATTTATTCAAATCTTCAATCATGGATTATGAGTAAAATCAGTAACCATCGTTGATGTTAAGGAAACTCTGATTAACCTAGAGTTTCTCGCGACACAAGGATGTGTCGCCAATTTCAAGAACTGTAAGTGATTGAAATTGTGAAGAAATTGGAAATCACATTTTCAATTTCTTCCCTCTGATTAAATCAAGGATGAGTTAATCAGAGGTTCCTTAAGATAAACCTTCTACCATCTAGAATTTAATTAAGACTGTCGATTACTGCTCTAAAATATCGTCAGAGAAAGCTCTCTTCAAACTCTAGGTTTTAGGCGCCTTTAAAACGATCGCTTTTTGACCTTCCTCTAAATCGATAATATCGAAATAGCACAGCAATGAACTAAACACATTGGAAAACTGCTCACCCATTTCAGATTTCACCAAAAAGCCGGCAATATCATAGGCCGAAACTGCTTTTTTATCGGAACTCGCAGCCGAGGTTGTCATCACAAACACGACGCTGTCAGCATAGTGATTATCCAGTCGCAATTCGTGTAAGAACTCCAACCCAGTCATTCTGGGCATGTTTAAATCCAAAATAATTAACAGAGGTTTATCTAACAAACGAGTCGATAGAATCTCCACAGCCTCTTCACCGTTGCTAGCAATAATTAAAGGATTAGTAATCGTATTTTTCTTTAGAGTTCGAAGAAACATCTCTTTATCAACAATGTCGTCTTCGACCAACAAAATATTGATGGGTGCGCCCCGCATGCATACCGCCGTAAGACATTTAAATAATATGAATAAAAATTTAGTTACTAATTCTCGGAACCACTGATTAACTCATCCATGACCTAATCAGGACAGACATTGAAAATGCGATTTCCAATTTCTTCACAATTTCAATCACTTACTGTTCATGAAATCGGCGACACATCCTTGTGTCGCTGAAAACTCTAGATTAATCAGAGTTTTCCATAGGAACAGTGGATTTTATCGATAAATCAATTAACATTAAAAGTCTTAAAAAAGCAAAGTATATTATTAAAACCTACTGATTGACACTTTAACGGTTACAGCAGAAAATCGTACCTTTAACGCAAATAAAAACCATGTTACATCAATAGCTTACCAACAGTAGAACTCAGTTTACATAATGGCATGACCATAAATCATACGGTAAAAATAAGTCGGGATACTCAATAATACTAGACATGTAAAAATTGGATTTAAAATACCGAGCTAGATCCAAAAACATTCTGTGTAAATAGCTTTAAATTTTTTGTATCGCGTCACTGAAAATTGCTCAAAACGACTATATTTAACAGAATAACACCCGATTTTCTTGCAGCCTACAAGCGTTATTATCTTTTACTACTATAGGAACCTCTGACTAACTCATCGATGATTTAATCAGAGCGCAGAAATTGAAAATGCGATTTCCAATTTCTTCACAATTTCAATCACTTACCGTTCTTGAAATTGGCGACACATCCTTGTGTCACCGGAAACTCTGGGTTAATTAGAGTTTCCTATAAATTTTGAATTATCAGGTCTATTTGAGCATAACCATGAGTGATGAAGATCAAAGCGAATACTTAAAAAAAGAGCTATACGAATTATTTGGTGGAAAAAAAGAGTTAATTCAACTGCTTGAACAAGGCTCAATGGACGGTATGTGGTATTGGGATATAGAAAAACCTGATAACGAATGGCTAAGCCCAAAATTTAAAGAAACATTTGGTTATAACGATTCAGAAATAAAAAATTCCCCCGAATGGTGGCAAGCTAATATTTTCCAAGAAGACCTAGACAAGGTTTTAGACAACTATCACAAGCACATCGCTGATCCAAACAACCCTTACGATCAAATCGTACGTTATAAACACAAAAATGGCGGAACCGTTTGGATTCGCTGCCGAGGATTTGCCAGCTTCAATGATAAAGGCGAGCCTATTCGTATGTTTGGCTCCCACTCAGATGTCACGCCGTTAATGGAAGCAAGGCAAGAACTGGAAATATTGCACGAGAAATTAAAACGCTCGGTTGAAGTCAATGAACTTGCTATACAAAATGCGCAAATCGGAATCTGGACTTGGGAATTAAATAAGAACAATTTAATTTGGAGCCCAGAAATGACACTGATTCATGGTTTGGATCAGCAAGCTCCACCGGCAAAACTCGAAACTTGGAAAGAAATTATCCACAAAGACGATAGAGAAAAATTTCAAGAATTCTTTGATCGATTGATCGAAACCGATCACTTAAAGACCTCAACATTCAGAATTACCAATAGCGATAATAATAAAATAAAATTTATTAACCTTTCTGCGCGATTATTCAAAGATACCAGTGATGTCGCTTACCGAGTTTTAGGTACAGCCTTAGATGTCACCGATGAAAAAACTAAAGAGTCGCAACTACAAACCTCAAACCAAGAATTAGAAACCTTTGCTTATGTCGCATCGCACGATCTTAAATCACCATTGCGAGGCGTTAAACAGCTGGCAAGTTGGATTGCGGAAGATATTAAAACCGAATTTGAAACACTCCCAGACTCCGTGGAAAAAAATATTGAGTTAATGAATGCGCGAATAAACCGCATGGAGCAGCTACTCGACGACCTACTTGATTACTCAAGAGTCAATAAAAATCTAGAAGAAGAAATCACACAAATTAACTTAACAGAAATCATTAAAAATATATTTGACTTAGTTAAAGGCAACAATTCGAAAGTCACACTAACCATTAAAGGCCAATTGCCGATTGTCTATTCCATAAAAACGCCACTTGAGCAAGTGCTAAGAAATTTAATCGAAAACGCTATAAAGCATAATACGGTTAACACACCCACCGTACACATTGAATACAATAGTTCGAAATGGTTTCACGAATTCAAAATTATCGATAATGGTCCGGGAATACCAGAGCGTCACAAAGAACGTATTTTTAAAATGTTTCAAAAACTACAATCTAAAGACAAGGTTGAAGGCAGTGGAATGGGATTGACCTTGGCCAAAAAACTGGTTGAATTCGCAGGAGGAAAACTTAGTTTTGAGAATATCGGAGTATTAGAGACAAAACGAAAACCCGCACATGAACTGATAGTCAATGTCAATGCGTTAAACAGTGATTATAATTTATCTGTAAAACCAATCCCGCCCGAACAAAATTCAGACGAGACACCAGAAAAGACCGGGTGTATTTTTAAATTCACATGGCCTAAGAATCACTTGAGCCATTTTGATAGAAAATACGACAACAATTAGATTCCTATATCTTCCAATACATCCTGAAGTTTTTGGCGTTCTAATACGTAATCCATGCTGCGTTGTAATAATTGCCCCGAAAGATCATCTTTACTCAAAAAATCGTATACCGCCGAATTTAAAAACTCTGAATCTAATCCTTGCTCGGCATAACTAGAAAGCACTATGACAGGGGTTTTTAAACCTTTAGACACCAGCGCATCAACAAACTCTTTCGCCGTGTGATTACTCAACAAATAATCAACAATACATACGTCGATATTATTAGATTCTATGGCCAATAAACCTTCTTCTATGTCTGAAGCAACTGCAACCTGATGCCGACGACTGGGAATTTTTCGAAGTAATTTAACCACGGCCATTTGATCGACTTCGTCATCATCAATGACCAATATTTTTAAATCATTGTCGCCGCCAATGCGTTTATTTGGACGAGACGAACCTTTAAAATATTCACGTATTTTATGCTGGGTTTCGAGCAGAGATTTCTCCATAAATTTTTGTCGAGAAATATCGGTTAAGGTAATTAATACCCCGGATTTTTGGCGCTCAGATTCGGAATGATAAGACAAAATACGAATTAGAATATCTTTACCCAATTTACTGACAACGGTTTTTTCAATTTCTTGCCCGCCGGCGATAACATTTGCGACGTCAGCAAAAAAATTGTCGTAATTTAAGTCGTACGACAAATGATGGAACGGACGACCTAGATCGGTAACACGCAAATTAATGTATTGCGCAGAAAATGGCGTAAATCGACGAATAGCAAGCTGTTCGTCCAAAAAGATAATACCAACCTTGGTAGCATTTACTACGCTATCCAGATCTTCATTGGCTTTAACCAGCTCAATAATTTTCTGCTGATATTCACTGTTAACAGTATAAAGTTCTTCGTTTACCGACTGAAGCTCTTCATTGGTACTTTGAAGCTCCTCATTGGCAGACATCAACTCCTCATTAGCAGATTGCAGCTCTTCGTTGGTAGTTTCTAATTCTTCTACCGTTACCTGAAGATTTTCTTGCTTTTTGATAAGTTCGTTTTCAAGATCAAGAATACGTTGACGAGATTGCTCAAAAGCATCAAAGGAAATTTTTTTGGACTTAGGGGTTGGCTCTAATTCACCGCTAATAAACTGAACAATATAATAGCGAGGCGATGAACTGTACTCGCCCTCTTTCACCGTAAAAACGGACAAATCGACCGATATAGAGTTATCGCTGTCGGCATGCATCATGACATCTTTATAATATACATCGCCGTCGTTTCTTTCACACCGATACAGCGCGGTAGAAACCGCCACACTTAAATCATCAACAATAATATCTTTAATATTATTACTGATTTTACCCGGACGAATGCCCTTGGTGTATTCACTAACATCACCGTAAACGTGTATCGCTTCAAAACTGCTGTTTAAAACGATGCAATCAGGAGCATACTCCTCTACCAATCTTTCTAGGACAGAATTAAGTCCATTTTTTGCCCCAACTCGAACGGTTTTTAATATATTTGAAATCGGTGGCATTACTCGTGTTTCGGTACTGGGGTGATTAACGCCCAAATTCGGAGGAGTATTACCTATGGGGACGCGCATGTTACTGATTTTCATAAATGTACGTGCACGTTCATTGATAGGTTCGAAATGTGATTGCAAATCACCCAACGATTCTGACGAACCAAGAAACAAATAACCGTTTGGCTTTAACGCAAAATATAACGAGGCCAGCACTTTCTTTTGGGTAGAATGTTGAAAATAAATCAACACATTACGACAGCTCACCAAATCGATATTCGAAAACGGTGGGTCTTCAATCATGTTATGTACAGCAAAAATAACCATTTGCCGAAGCTTGGGGGAAACTACATAAGATGTATCTTCATGTTCAAAATATTTTTCTAATCGCTCAAGACTAATATCCTGAGTGATGTCGGCGGAATAAACACCAGAGCTTGCCTCTGCAATTGCCTCTTCATCAACATCGGTGGCAAAAATTTTTACTGTACAATTTAGGTTTTTGCGATTAATTTCTTCATCAATTAAAATAGCCAGTGAATAGGCTTCTTCACCGGTGGAACAACCAGCCACCCACAGTCGAATACCTTCCCGTTTGTTTTTATGACTTTCAACAACCTTTGGAATCACCTGTTGTATTAAATTTTTATAAGCATCGTCGTCGCGAAAGAACCGAGTCACGCCAATTAGTAATTCACGACTTAAAATTTGTAATTCTCTTGGCGAATCGATTAATAACCGAAGATAAGCGTCTAATGAAGTTAACTGATTAATACCCAGTCGCCTTTCTATTCGACGCGCAACAGTAGAAGCTTTATATTGAGAAAAATTAATAGAAGACTGACTACGTAACAACTTAAATATTTCATCAAGAGTGTCGTCATTTGAGGATATGGGTAAACGCACGGCTGTGCCTTCACCGGAAATAGATGGGTGACGAATAAATTTTAAGATGCTCTGCCCCATTTGCTGAGGTGGCAAGGACATATCCGCAAGACCCGTATTACAAGCACTGATAGGCATACCATCAAACTTTGCAGAACCCGGCTCTTGGACAATAACCAAACCTCCGGACTCTTTGAGTGCTTTAATACCGCGGGTACCATCACTACCTGTACCCGACAAAATAATACCAATGGCTCGATCTTGTTGGTCTTCTGCTAAAGAACGTAGAAATATATCGATTGGCATGTGCGGGTGTCCACCCGGCATCTGATCTGATAAAAGTAACTTACCTTCGGCGACCAACATATTCTTACGAGGTGGAATTAAGTAGATGCAGTTAGCTTCGACGGTTACGCCATCGGCAACTTGATAAATAGGCATAGAGGTATGCTTAGAGAGAAGCTCAGGCATCATACTTTTAAAATCAGGCGAAAGATGCTGAACAACAATAAACGCCGCATCTGTACCTTCAGGTAAATGACTAAAAAATTCAGCTAGCGCCTCTAAACCGCCGGCGGATGCGCCAATACCCACATAATAAGAAGGCTGCGCAAATGCACAGCTATTTTCAAATTGCTCGCTCATAGGTTATTTCACGGGATAATGTATAATTATGCGTCAAACTAACAGTTATTATTGAAGCATTATTAGCCGCTATACTAACTCAGATACATCATCGTGAATACCAGTCTACAATTTTTTAAAAATAATTATTGAAGCTCAACTACCAGTCAGCCAGTTATAAAAAATATATTTTTTGTTGCATTTCTGAATTTTTACACAACATTATTTCTAAAAATTTAATATTTCCTATATTAATCAGCAATAATTGTTTTTACTCAGAAAGTACTCAAATACATTTTTACAACAACCAATGTTCAATCAACTCTTGACTGGTAATGGGTTCAGAAAAATAGAAACCTTGCTGTAAAAAACATTCGTTATATTCTAACCAATTTTTAATATTAAGTTGATCAACACCTTCCGCGACCACTCCAATTCCTAAAGCCTTCGCCAAAGATAAAATGGCCTTAACGATCTTGGCATCTTCTTCATCGTGTACAACGTCTTTTATAAAACTCTTATCGATCTTGACATAATCTAAAGGCATTGTACGCAGGTGAGAGAGCGAGGAATATCCGGTACCGAAATCGTCCAATGCAATCGTAAAACCGGCTTGAGACAGATCGAATAAAACTCGGCTTGCCTGTTCAGGATCGTCAATTAAAGCCGTCTCCGTTACTTCGAGTGTAAAAACATTACTGTTAAATTTATATTTATCACATAACGCCGTTAACACGGTAACAAGGTCTGAATTTCTCAATTGTTTTGCTGATATGTTTATGGATATTTTAATATTATCAACGGCGAGAGATTTTGAGATCCAAAGAGATAATTCATAAAACACAGCTTCAAACAACCACCGTGAAAACTCATCAATCAGTCCGGAATCTTCGATAATTCGAATGAAGACATCTGGCGAAATAGGCTCTACACCTTTTAATGACCAACGCGCCAGTGCTTCTACGCCTACTATTTTATTTGAGAGCACATCTATTTGAGGTTGATATAAAACTTTAAAGTCTCCCGTAGGATTTTCTTTTAAGCTTTGTTTTAAATACAATAACGTCGCTGCATCCTTATCCAGTTCTGCGGTATAAAATCGAAATTGATTTCTACCAGCATTCTTAGCTTTATACAAAGCAGCATCTGCCTGACGCACCAACGTAACTGCGTTTACATTAGCGCTGTCACCAACGGCAATACCAATACTACAAGTTACATAGATTGTTCTATCACCCAAAATGAACGGGGAGTTAAAGGTAGAAATTAGTTTTTCTGCGGTAGAATTGATGGATTGTGGATTGTGTAGATTGGTAAGAATTACCGTAAACTCATCTCCCCCCAAACGCGATATAGTATCGACTCGTCGTAATGAACTGGTCAAGCGTTTCGCCACTTCTTTTAAAAGCCGATCTCCTGTTTCGTGTCCGAAAGTGTCGTTAATTGATTTAAACTTATCTAAATCAATAAAAAAAAGACCAACCATGCCATAACGGTGTATTCCTTGAATTGCGACCTCAAGTCGATCATGAAAAAAGCTTCGATTAACTAAACCTGTTAACTGATCTCGTTCGGCAATATCTTTTAGTTTTTTCTCTTTGCGCAAATTGTCAGTGATGTCTTGGGCGCTGAGAATTACACCGCTAACCTCTCCGTATTCTGAAATTAAGCATCGGGCATCTATACGTGCCCAAATGATCGTGCCTAGGGGAGACTGCAACCGAAGATTACAGGTATAACTACCACTATTGCTTAACCCACTTCTCAATTTATTAAGAGCTTCTCGAACATCGTCTGGATGAATTGCATTAATCCACCCCAATTGAACGCTTTCTTCGGGTGATAAATGAGACAATTCACACCAAAAATCATTAACATAAGAGCACTCCCAGCGACTGTTCAATTGAATTAATCCCACCGGAGCAAGATTGGTCAGTGCCTTTTGATGCAAGTAGCGTACTTCATATTCGGAATTTGCGAGGGCTAATGCGTTGACCTTTCTCATGGCCAGGCCTCTTACAATATGGAGCCCTGTGCAAAATTGAAAACTTCTTACCTCGACCTCCACTTTAGAACCGTCATAAGCGACAATATTGGCGCGTTGAAATCCATGGAAACTCGAACTCAACTGACTCAACAACTGAAGATCCTTTTCATTACGAAGAAAAGATTCCTCTCTCTGTTCAAAAAAAGACCCAATAAATGTATCAATGTTTTTATTAACTAGCGTTGATTTGCTAGCACCTAAAAGGTCTACTGCTGGAGTGTTAACAAATAATATTTTGTCATTTCGGTCATACGCTACAATACAGTCGAACAATAAATCACAAAACGTCTCCAGTTGCGGCAGTACCGCTCCCCAGGAATTTTGTTCTAAAAAACGATTCCCAACATCTGTACTTAAAGCGTTAAGGAAAGCCCTCAGGGCAAGAAAAAGCCGAGTCAATGCTTGATTATTATTAAGCTCCACCATTTTTTTAGGCGCAGACATAACAAAAATCAATCGTATGGTGCCTTTATTTAACAGAGGTAAAAACGTGTAACTATCGTAGAGGATTTTATTTTCTGGAAAATTTAGACCTTCACATTCATTTGATAATAACGAAATGCATTTAGAGCGACGCATTCGGTCTAAAAAAATTGTATTTATTGTAAAGTCATTTTTTTTATTAAAAACTTTTTTAAAAATACCATTCTCTATTACAGAGGAGCCCACCAGCGACATTTTATTGATGTCTGCATTGCTTTGAATATCTGTGCAATCCCATACAAACGCATATTCAGATTCAAAAATAAAACTAATCTGTAAAAGCACATTTAATATTACTGAATCAGATTCAGTTCTCGCAAATGAATCTTTTGAGCCCCAAATACCGGCAATCCCGGACAACACTTTATTAGCCTTAGTCATATCCGGCGCAGCCCTAAATCGTTGTATAAATTAAAACATCGACACTTAGAAGGTATAGTCAAAATAGCAGACGACGTCAAAAAAAATACCCGTTTAACTGCCGGTCATTCAAGCCGGGAGTTTAAGAATGATTTTAGAAGTATCAAAAAATAATAATTTATAATTGTCTAAAGCTCTAAAAAGTCACGCGCCGTAACGAGTCTGCTCAGGTCTTTAGGTAAACATGCTCACCGGATGTTTTTTAATATTCAATCTAATTATTTGAACAAAACCATACCTGCAACACTTTTACCCTGAGAACGTAAGCACAAAAGTGCTTTAAAAATCTAAAATGAAATGAACAACATTGTCTTTTATAGGTCTTTCGGTGAACCAAAGGATTTGATACAGCCCGATTAATAGTATTTTAACCGATGCTGTTTGGTTAGATTTGGAGTGAAATATTAGACGACTTGTTATTTTAATATTCAAGACCGCGCAGGTTAATCGTTTTTCTTACTTGAATACCAGTTTAAATTAGCGTGAGCTACTCGTTATTATTAACAAGGTATTTTTGTTAGCTTTCGATTATGAAACTCACTATGTTAGACTCTATCCATGCTGTGGAGCTGTAGGACAAATGGATTCAAAAGTGAAGAATGATGTAGATTGGCAGACGCCAATATGGGATCGAGAAAAACCCAGACGTTTTTGGGATCCCAGTCGCAAATTGCTTTTATCAATAAGGGATTATCAAAAGCTCAAAATGAAAGGCGATGCTCTGTCGACTCTTTTCATGAAGTTTTGCGTACTTCGTCACCGATTTTGGACCGTGGTTACCGGTGCAGAAATAGATCTTAATTGCCAAATTGGTGGTGGTTTATTAATGCCGCACCCTAACGGCATTGTGATTCATCCACATGCGGTTATTGGTGTGAATTGTTTGATTTTTCAACAAGTCACCTTGGCAGGAAAGGTAGAGCTTGGATATCACGTAGATGTAGGCGCGGGCGCAAAAATTCTTGGGCCACTAAAGATTGGTGATAATGTCAGAGTAGGTGCAAATTCTGTTGTCACAAAACCAGTTGCATCAAATCAAACTGTCGTTGGCATACCTGCAATGCCAGTGGTACGGTGTAAAAAAAACGCCGTGAACCTCTAAATCATAAAGCCTAAACTCCCCCTTAATTCTTCAAATACGTGACTATCACCAAGTAGCTCACGTAATAACAAAACCGAGTAGACGATTCCTCGCTATTTCTATTAAGTCAAACCCAAAGGCTTCCCGGAATGTTATCGCAAACATGCCTTAGGAACCTTTAATTCACTTATCTCTCTCCAAATCTAAGTGCAGAAAATGGTAATGCGCCTTCCAATATCATTGGAGTTTCTGGGGTTTATTATCGTTCAAATTGACGACGGATATTTTGGGGTTGCAGGCAAAACCTGGATTTCAAATAATCAAAAAATTCTCAGGTATTTAACGGGACTACTCACGCAAAGGTCTCGCATAAAGGTATTGGATGTCGAATTATGCTTATTCTCTGTCTTGAATAATTTTTATTAGAATTATTTACCTACATCAATTACCCAACACTGGATATGCGTTCTAACATTTTATTTTGTATAGGATAAAATTATAGAAACTGGTTAATTTAAGTATTTCTAATAAAAAAGAATTAAATTGGTAGGAATAAAAAGATAATGAAATAGTACATAAAACAAGAGCCACAGATGTGTGGCTCTTGTTTTGTGCTTCTCAAAATAAGTCGCTAAAAGAAATTATAAAGAGGAATAAATAGGCGCGATTTTACTTTGCCAAACGTCCTTGGTAACAACACCAATGTGCTTATAACGGATGAACCCTTCTGAATCAACGACATAGGTCTCTGGAGCACCGAATACTCCCAAATCCAAACCCAGCCTACCCTCATCATCAACAATGTTCATAGAATAAGGATTGCCAAGCCTAGCAAGCCATCGCTTGGCTTCTTCGGTGTCGTCTTTGTAGTTCATGCCGTAAATATTCACGCCCTGTTCCGCAAGCTCTACCAAATAGGGGTGCTCTTGACGGCAGGCAACACACCAAGTAGCCCAAACATTCAACAAATAAGGTTTACCCTTCAAGTCATTTTGAGTGATGTTACTTTCAGGGTTTTCTAGATTTGCCAATGAAAAATTAGGAACCGGTTTATCGATCAGAGCGCTTGGCATCTCTGTGGGATCAAGAGATAAGCCGCGATAAAAAAATACCGCCAGTACCAAAAATACCGCCAAAGGTATAAAGAGTTTTAATCTGCCCAAAATATTACCCATCCACCACTGCCGCGAGTAAAAAATCGACAGTGGATTGATTGAACCATTACGTTTAATTTGCCTTAGACTTTTGCTCCGGCGAGATCAGTATCGACTTGATCCGCACTTGAGCTTTGTACCGTCTCGACCGCTGGATTTTTGCGTTTTACATGAGCACGGTAGCGCTTATCGGCAATTGCCATAAAACCACCTAGGGCCATGAAAACCGAACCAAGCCATATCCAGGCGACAAAAGGTTTAAAGTAAACTCGCATTGCCCAAGAACCACCAGTTAGAGGCTCGCCCAGCGCAATATAAATATCTCGGAATAAATTCGAGTTTATTGAAGCTTCGGTCATGCTAGGACCGCCCGAAAAATAATTGCGCTTTTCAGGCATAAGTATCTCAAGCACCTTACCATCTGAGCTCACTTCAATTTTGCCGCGCTGAGCCGTATAGTTTGGCCCAGGTACCTGTTCAACGCCGTAGAACAGGAACTCGTAACCACCAGCCTCAACCGTAGCGCCGGGGTCCATTCGAACATCTTTTTGTTCGCTGTAAATGGTATTAAGAGTGACGCCAAGAACCGTTACCGCAACGCCTAAATGCGCAAATACCATTCCGTAAAAGCTTAGAGTCAGACGTCGCAAACCCGCGACAAAACTGCTCGCATTGCGTGTTTTATGAATCACTTCAGCCACAGTGGTTGCGATAATCCAAATACCTAAAATCGCCGCAATAGCAGCCGATATTGAGTAAGAATCGCCATACACGGCCGGAAAGATTAAGCCCAAAATAACGCTAATGGTTAAAGGCTTGAACAGAAGATTTTGAATGTATTTGAGCGGAGATTTTTTCCAGCTCGCCAAAGGACCAATACCCAGCAACACGCAAACAATGGCCATTAGAGGCACAAATAACGCATTAAAATAAGGAGGCCCAACCGATACTCGCCCCCACCCCAACGCATCGGCAATCAATGGATACAAAGTACCCAGCAGCACAGTAGCCGACATCACCACAAACAAAACGTTGTTGCCAAGTAAAAGCGTTTCTCGTGATAACACGTCAAAACGACTGATACTTTTCACTTGCGGAGCTCTAAAAGCGTACAGCAATAAAGATCCACCAACGGCGAAGAGTAAGAAAATTAATATAAAGGTTCCCCGTGCTGGATCTGTAGCGAATGCATGAACGGAGGTAATTACTCCAGAGCGAACCAAGAAGGTACCCAGCAAGCTTAAAGAAAAGGCAAATATCGCTAATAAAATCGTCCAGCTTTTAAACACGCCACGCTTTTCGGTTACGGCTAGAGAATGGATTAAGGCAGTTCCAACTAGCCACGGCATCAGTGATGCGTTTTCGACGGGGTCCCAGAACCACCAACCACCCCAGCCAAGTTCGTAATAAGCCCACCAGCTCCCTAGGGCGATGCCTAAAGTTAAAAAAGACCAAGCCACCGTTGTCCAAGGACGAGACCAGCGTGCCCACGCGCTATCTAATCGGCCACCAATTAGTGCGGCAATTGCGAAGGCAAAGGCTACAGAGAATCCGACGTATCCCATGTAAAGCATGGGTGGATGGAAGATGAAACCAGGATCTTGTAAAAGCGGGTTCAAATCCGACCCTTCTGCGGGTTGATCAGGCAACAGACGATCAAACGGATTTGACGTTAATAGAGTAAAAAGTAAAAAACCAACTGCAATCATGCCCATTACCGATAAAACGCGGGAGAGCATTTCTAACGGCAGATTACGACTAAAGAGAGTGATCGCAAACGTCCAAGCTGACAACATCCAAGCCCATAGCAGCAATGATCCTTCATGACCACCCCACACTGCGCAAAGCTTGTAATAGATCGGCAGCAAGCTGTTGGAGTTTTGGCTAACGTACGCAACCGAAAAGTCATCTTGACCGAAGGCTATTGCCAAACACATAAAGGCTATCGTGCAGAACACAAAGAAACCTGTCGCAAGCGAACGCGAAGACTGCATTAATAAGGTTTGGCCGGTAAAACTACCAACGAGCGGCGCTATAGAAAGAAAAATACACAAAAATAACGCCAAAATAAGGCTAAAGTGACCGATCTCAGGAATCATAAGGAATTACCTCACAAGTCTTTTGATGCTCTACACCGTCACCGGCCATATCCGCAACTTCTGGTGGCGTATAATTTTCATCATGTTTGGCCAACACTTGAGAAGCTTTAAAAATACCATCTTTTGTGACTTCGCCACTCACTACAGCCGCTTCACCTTCGGCAAACAAGTCAGGCAAGATTCCGCTGTACAAAACCTTAACCTGTGAGTTTCCGTCGGTAATGGCGAATTCGACTTCTAAGCCAGCATCAGACCGAACCACCGAACCTGGAAGCACACATCCGCCAGCACGAATATGTTTATTGACGGGAGCTTCCCCCGACACAATTTTAGAAGGTGGATAGAACAGGTTAATGTTTTCGCGCAAAGCAAAAACAATTAAGCCAATTGCAATCGAAGCAAAAGCGACGATGAATAACACCAAGTACAGACGTTGTTTTCTTACAGCATGCATGATTGAATCACTTTAGAACGGATAGATTTACCAACTTTGCTTAGCTTCCGTCACTGATGCAGGAGCATCAGAATTCTCGGATTGAGCAACTTGTTCCTGACGTTTATAGCTTTTCAAAAGCTTTTTCTGTGTTCGAATGGGTGCGATTAACAAATAACCAATAGCGATAAAGGTTATTAGATAACACACCCAAACGTAGGGTCCATGCCCCGCCATATTAAAAAATTCTGATAGATTGTCGAATTGAAATTGCATTAACTAACCTATTAATTGTTATTTTCCCTAACATCTACGGTAATAACCGCAGATTTACCGCTTCTCAAATCTAAACTTAAGAAGCTAGGGCAAGATCCTTTACCCACTTCGCTTTACGTTCTTTTTGTAGGATTTCAGTGCGTGTTTTTAGAATCAACGCAGTTGCATACAATACGTAAAAACCAATAACCATGATCAACAAAGGATATTTCATTGAAGGATCAATGGTGCTTGCTTCGGTAAACTTAATCGTTGCTGGTTGATGCAGGGTGTACCACCAATCAACCGACTTGTAGATGATCGGAATGTTTACGGTGCCGACCAACGCCAAAATTGCGCTGGCCTTGTTCGCTGCATCTTCACTTTCAAAAGCATTTTGTAGAGCCATTACACCCAAATACAAAAAAAACAGAATCAACATTGATGTGATTCGAGCGTCCCAAACCCACCAGGTTCCCCAAGTTGGCTTTCCCCAAACTGCTCCTGTAAACAAAGACACAAAGGTCAGGATTGCGCCTATAGGTGCAGCAGCACGCAGTACCACAAACGACACTTTCATGCGCCAAATCATACCTATGGCACCACTGATTGCCATGATGTAATAACCGGCTAGAGCCAAGAAAGCCGCAGGTACATGAATATAAATAATACGATAACTATTACCTTGCTTGGCATCGGCAGGAGCAAAACCTAAACCCCAAATCGAGCCCACAGCCAATAGAATTAAGGCGATTGAAATTAGCCAAGGCAGCCATGCCGTACTTTTTTCGTAGAACCATCTGGGAGATCCCAATTGATGAAACCATGTCCAAGCCATTTTTCTATCCTCAAGCGCGCCGAAAGCACGTTAACCACACATTTCCTAAGATTTTACACAGGGACTCTATAATCGAGTAGATTCAAGGTATACATACCTTATGACTTTAAGCGCTGTCGATATAGGTATTTCACCGATTTACACTCTGAATAAAAATGAAACACGGCAATTTTTACTGAACTTTACGCCCCTTTACGGTAAGAATCAGCAATAGAGATTCATTGTAAGGCTATTTGCTCGACATTCCTCTAACCGTTAACACCAACCCGCAATGCACCCGCCGTTGCAAAAGGCGCTAACATTAAGCCAAACGCTAAGAAAGCACCCAAAACCGCAACTTGGCTGGAAATACCAATACCCTCAATAGCACTGCTCACAGAGCTAGCACCAAAGATAAGAACCGGCGCATACAGAGGCATAACAATTAGAGACAACAGTAAACCGCCTTTACGAAGCCCCACCGTCAAAGCTGCGCCAATTGAGCCAATCAAACTCAATGTTGCCGTTCCTAAAAACAACGATAACAACAATGCTCCATAACCTTCCGCAGGTAGTGAAAGCATGACACCGAGTACAGGTGCGAGCAGTGTCAGCGGCAAACCTGTAACCAACCAATGCACAACAACTTTGGCAAGCACCGTCAAATAGAGAGGATTGGGTGACAGCATAATTTGCTCAAGTGTGCCGTCTTCAAAATCTGACCGAAACAGCCCATCAAGCGATAAAAGTGTCGCCAACAAAGCCACAACCCAAATCATCCCAGGAGCCAAAACCGCCAGCATTTTGGGGTCTGGTGTAATGCCTAGAGGCACCATGGTGATCACAATCAGAAAGAAGATAAGAGGGTTAAACAACTCGCCCTGATTGCGATAAGCAAGTGTAATGTCTCTTTGGAACGTCGCCAAAAAACCGGCCCAAAACGACACGCCTTGAACAACTCCTTTAGACTGCTGAGTATTCACCGTGGTCATTGAGCCGCCTCGTAGGCCATAGTCGTTTGCGTACGATAATCGCGTAAGTCAATTTTTCTTAACCCTTCAAACGCCATATCTTGATGAGTTGTTAAAATCACGATTCCGCCGGCCAGTGCGCGCTTTTCGATAAGCGCCTCCAACGCGGCCACACCTTTCTTGTCAATTGCTGTGAAAGGCTCATCTAAAATCCATAAAGGTGAAGGATCAAAATAAAGTCGCGCCAACGCTACTCGACGTTGCTGACCAGCTGACAGCTGAAAACAAGCAACATCTTCATAACCGGCTAAGCCAACAGCTGCCAGAGCGTTCATTAAGTTTTCTTTAGAAACAACACCAGCGGCTCTTTGATACCAAAGCAGATTTTCGAGAGGTGTAAGAGACTTTTTAACACCTGGAGCATGGCCCAGAAACAGTAAATTAGAAAGGAACTCGAACTTGGCTTGAGAAAAAGGCTGTTCGTTAAAAAGGATATCGCCCGAGTAATCGCTGGATAGCGTCGTCAAAACACGTAACAGTGTGGTTTTGCCAGAACCATTTGGTCCTTCGATCTGAATTACCTCCCCGGCCGAAAAAACGGCATTTAATCCGGAAAAAAGTATCCGATCGTCCCTCTCACATTGGAGGTTATGTAGCTCCAACTTTAGCCCCATGACTTCCTCGTCTCACAAATCCCAAATATCATTTTTGTTATATAAGTGCAGGTATTAAGCAAATACTAAATTATGGCGCCGATTATACGCATAAAACAAAAATTTTTAAGCATCAAATAGCCACCAAACTAAAGATTATAATACTCGTTCCAAAATTCGTTAAACTAAATGAGAATAATTAGCCTATTTTTAAAGATCAATCCCATTGAAATTTTAGCGTACCGCGACTTTACTGGGTAATAAACAGCTACTAAACAACTGCTAAATTAGACAAGAAATTAGTCATCAATAAAGTAGAGGAAACTCTGATTAACCTAGAGTTTCTCGCGACACAAGGATGTGTCGCCAATTTCAAGAACGGTAAGTGATTGAAATTGTGAAGAAATTGGAAATCGCATTTTCAATTTCTGTCCTCTGATTAAATCATGGATGAGTTAATCAGAGGTTCCTAGAGATAATTTTGTTTGTCGATTTAATTCTGAACGTACCTAAAATCGATAACGTTCGAATTACAACTATCGGCCATAATTAATACGATCCCATTAGCTATTGAGAATAATAAAACCGTATAAAGGTAATTTAGCGCGCAATTTAAGGATGTCAAAAAGATGTATAAAATGGGTTGACTGGCATTTATAAGCAACTTTATCGAGATTCATTTAAGACTCCCTAAGAAGCAAACAATCTATTGAAAACAATAACGATGGATATAAAACCGCCCTCAGCAACAAAAATTCCAATTCAGACTTCAAACCGTATCGGACAATCTGCGCCAGAATTAAATGCCCAAGCCAATAACCCTACGATTACACGCAATGAAATTATCCAAGCAAATAACCTTGTCAAACAACTGCACAACAAACTATTGGAAAATGTAATTACATTAACATCAAACCCAATTACACAAAAACAATTAAAAAATCTACCAGCCAACACACCTACCCTATCAAAAATTTATTTTACCGATAACAAAAGTATTGAAACAAACTATAAACCCACTTTTCTAAACTCATTTGAAATAAATACCTCAACCAAACAAAAATCTCCGCATAAAATATTCCTACTTTCAAACATTGATATTAAAAAATTATTCGCAGGAAACCGCATTGACCTACAATTCAACAACACGAACGCTTATATTACTTTAAAACAAAAAGCTTTTTTTGAAGCATCTATCTTTAACCAAATTTATTACGCCAGCCTTAGCAAAATCTCAACTCAGAATAAATCACTAAACCCTAACACATCCATTCAATTCCGAGAAAACCTTGTAGAATTAAACCCGATTAAACACCTGCCATTAACCGAAGACAGAAATCCTGCCAGATCACTAACAGAAACAGCAAATTATCTGCAAAACTATTTAGCAGCCAATTCTTTGAAACATCTCCACAAAATCTACACACAGTTTTTAATACACTTAATTCATTCAGAAGCAGGTAATCTCAGCAGACAATTTACACCCAATATTAAATTGATACTAAATCAGCTGAATAGCCAAAACCCAAACCAAACGGCCCACCATCAAGAAAATATCACTGGTATCAACCTGCCAATTCTATTCGAGAATCAAGCACAAGAATTTCTAATCGAGCAATGGAAAAAACTCCATAAGGATCGATGGCGAAGTTATTACGAGTCAACTCAGTCTGAATCAAATATAAGCTTTATGAGCCTACCGATACAGCTCAACAAAAGAACTGGAACAACCCAAATCAAATTAGAGACCTTTAACAAAAATGAAAGCGATGTAGATCAGACAATAGACGCTGATAATTGGAAACTTGAACTAGAAATCGATATTGACCTCAATAGCCATCTACTTGTACACGCAAAACATTCCAAGTCAAACCTGACTATCACCCTTGGAGCGAATAATTTGGAGCTTTTCACTAAAATCGAAAACAACAAACACATACTGACCGGGCTGTGCAATTTAATAAACAAAAAAAATATAACCATTAATTTTGATAAAAATTTAGACTTATCGATAAATAAAATAAAAATTCCCAAACAACACATAGAAGCCTAGTATATGACAAAAAACATATCCGAAACTTCTCAATCTTTAGAGTTGTATTTCAACGACAACGGCAGCATAACCATTGGCAGCAAAGAATTGCCATTGGTACAGAACAATACCAACCAAATAAAAAATGCCATGTTATTCAATTTATTAAATCAATTTGAAAAGGATCAAGAAATTCCAAAAGAGGTATTCGAAACCTTGGCAATACTCTTAAAGTTCTCACAACTACTCGCTGAAGATGACAAGTAAAAACTGACTTATCAGTGAATTATTGGCACAATAGAAATAACTTTAAAAACTGGGCTAAAAATTACCTATGTATTCCACCATTATAGAAACATCTGAATTAAACCAACTGTATCAAGATAAGAAACCTTTTATTGTTTTTGATTGCCGGTTTAATCTTTTTGACACGCAAGCAGGTTTTAATGCCTATTGCGAAAAACGGATTCCAACTGCTCATTATTTACATCTAGATAATCACCTTTCCTCGCTAATTACAGCTTCAAGTGGGCGCCATCCGTTACCTTCACGGCAAAAAATAGAATCACTATTCGACTTTTTTAACATAACGCCTGAAATTCAAGTTGTGTTATACGATGCTCAGAACCATGCCTTTGCGTCTAGAGCTTGGTGGCTGTTTCAGGCCCTAGGACACAAGAACTGCGCTGTGTTGAACGGCGGATTCAATGCTTGGCAAAGCCAACAGAACAAGGTCGAAACAGGCACCTTATCTGAGCTTGATTCTTTTAATCCTATCGAAGTTAAAAACCAAGAAGATCCCGGTGCCTTTGACTTTGTATTACCGGTCGTTTCTCAAAATGAATTATGCAATTGCATCAAAGATACAACCCATTTATTAATCGACGCTAGAGAAGCCCAAAGATTCGAAGGAATACAAGAACCCATCGATCCGGTAGCAGGACATATTCCAACCGCGATCAATGCACCTATGAACAATGTCATTGATGCAAATGGCTTTTTCTATGATAAAGAAAAACTTAGGCAGTATTGGGGTAACCTTGGGGCAGCCGACAAAAACGTCATTCATTATTGCGGTTCTGGCGTGACAGCTTGCGTAAACATTTTATCGTTCGCAATAGCAGAACTACCGATTCCGACCTTATACGCTGGTGGCTGGAGTGAATGGTGTAAATCGAAAATTTAAATGAAAAGCCTAGTTCTCATTCAGATTATTTTTAAACAACAGATTACTAAGCAATCTTTAAAATTCGTAAACGAATAAAGACCTACAGATTTTTCAAATTGTAAAAAATCTGCTGATACTAATGAAATAAACGGCTGTAATCGTTGGATTACTACAGCCGTTTAACTTCTATCTATACTGAAAAGCTACTACAGAGGAGTAACGTTTTCTGCCTGTGGACCTTTTTGTCCTTGAACCACTTCCATCGTCACTTTTTGACCTTCAGTCAAAGTTTTCCGACCATCGCCATTAATCGCGCTAAAGTGAACAAAAACGTCTTTACCACCCTCTTGAGCAATAAAACCGTAACCTTTTTCGTCGTTAAACCACTTAACAGTACCAGAAATTAAATCAGACATAACACTCTCTTTTTTACACACGCCCTTTTACAACCCATTCGAGTAAGCTCACTCTTAGTTGAATTCTTACTCGACGAGACTAGACTAACTCAGCAATTGACCAAATTCTATGAATTTTTTTTGATTTATTTTAATTTAAATTAATAAGGATTTATTTATAGACCTAAGCCAAATACTTAACACCTGTTGATTTTAATCCACAGTAGCCATTTGGATGCTTCGCCAAATACTGCTGATGATATGACTCCGCGTAATAGAACTCATCGGCCTTTTTTATTTCCGTAGTAATTTCACCAAAACCAGCCGCACTGAGCTGACTCTGATAGTCGTCGCGAGATTTATTCGCCAACGACAGTTGCCCTGAGTTAGTGCAATAAATAGCAGATCGGTACTGAGTTCCAACATCATTTCCCTGACGCATTCCTTGAGTTGGATCATGTTCGTTCCAAAATACATCAAGTAACTGAGAAAAGGATATTTTTGCACTATCAAAACACACTTGCACTAATTCGGTGTGGCCAGTTTCGCCAGAACACACTTCTTCATAGGTAGGATTTGGGGTATAGCCACCGCCATAACCAACGGCACTTGATATAACGCCAGGCAATATCCAAAATCGCTTCTCTGCACCCCAAAAGCAACCCATACCAAAATAAGCACGTTCGCACTTATCGTCCGGGACCTTCAATGGAGTATTCAGTACAAAATGTTGGTTATCAACAACTAACGCTTCAGGCCTACCGGGCAGAGCGTTTTCGGGCAACGGAAGAGTAATTTTCTTTTGTTTTCCAAATAGCATAGGGTATTAACTTCATCTAAATAGGATTCACCCAATTATGAACGATTTACCGGATGCAATCACTGGCTTTTCATCACAAAAAATATTTACTTTAAAAAAGCCTCGAAAATATCTCATACATTAATTACTGATTCGCACATAACCCAACACCTAACGATGAGCAGCATAAACAATACCAACTTACGAACACCCTAGATTAAAATCTAATCTGTCATTTAGGCAAATATTATTACGTTAATAACAACGATATAAATCAACCACAGATGCAACATTTACCGACTGGCCTTCTAGCGAACATTCCACCTAGGAATGCAACGTTATTAACTTAACCTCCAAATTATAATTTGGGTTAAACGAAATTGTTTATAAAAAACAGACGTATCGTGCCACTTTTATAAACTCACTATTTCTCGAATAACAGTTAACGACTACTCATTGCCATCACACATTTTCGATACAACAAAACACCGCCAACACGATACATTACCTAAAGATGAACACCACTAACAATACCAAAATAGCCATCGCGCAAATTAATAACCTATTCCACACACAGTCAAAACACAGGGAACATGAAATTCAATTTTTAGAAAACCATTAAAAATAGACTTATTCAATAACCATAAAAATTCAGAAAACTACTCTTCAAACCTCTAACTAACCTTCAAACCTCTAATTAACGCAGCCGCTATCTAATAGCAAGACAGACTGATAGGAAGACAGAAATTGAAAATACGTTTTCCAAATTTTCACGACTTCAATTCATTACTATGAGAAACTACGCATCTCTTTTTATTGCCGATCTCTCGAATTAATCGGAGTTATCTGTGATTAAATCCTATTGGAATAAATTAGAGAAAACTCTAATTAACCTAGAATTTTCATCGATGTAAATTATTTAGAAATTGAAAATCGTATTTGCAAGTTCGGCCCTCTAGTTAAATCATTGAAGAGTTAAATGGAGATTCCAATAAAATATTGGATGACTTTCAGAACACACTCGTTTTCACATAAACCAGCGATTTAATATTCGCTTAAAAACACCTGAGCCCGCGTGCCGTTACTTTCTTCGCTATGTTTCTTCCCTGGTTAATAACCATTCATCACATTTGAAACACAGATAAAGGGATTATCGTGTGGAATTAATGCACATTTGACTCTTAGGCTTCTGTATCTTGCCATATGGTTGATATACTTCTAAAAAATGTAACGGGATGACACTGTGCAAGACCTAACACCCCATCAAGATCACTACTTCGTCGCTGTCGATTTAGGCTCGAATAGCTTCCATATGCTTATCGTGCGAGAAAATCACGGTTTGCTACAGGTTGTAGATCGAGTCAAAGAAATGGTGCAAATTGCTCGCGGCTTAAAAGATGGGCAACTCTCACAGGAAGCACAAGACAGAGCCATCGAATGCTTGAGATGTTTTAATGAGCGAATTGTTGGCATACCCAGCACAAACATTAAAGCTGTTGGCACCAAAGCCTTAAGAGCAGCTAAGAATGCACGAGCATTTTTGCGAGAAGCCGAAGTAGCACTGGGCGTACCCATTGAACTGATCTCTGGTTATGAAGAAGCGCGATTGGTCTATGCCGGGGTCGCCAGCAGTATCTCTCAAGATCATCGCAAGCGATTAATTGTCGACATAGGCGGCGCCAGCACCGAATTTATCATTGGACAAGACAACACCCCAACTCTTTTAGAAAGCTTGAGTATTGGCTGTGTCACCTACACCGAGCAATTTTTAACCAACGCCAAAGGTGACTTAGAAGTCACCCCTGAAACCATGAAGGCCGTTTATATCGCCGCGCGCGAGGAGTTAGAGGCTATTCAGTCACAATTCCGAAAAGAAGGCTGGGATATCACCTACGGTACCTCAGGTACAATGAAGTCCATTACAGAAATGATGCCCGATTTAACGCCCGCTGGAGTGATAACGCGGGTTGGTGTGACGGAGCTCTACCACAAGATCGCTCGTGAAGGTGAGCTAAAAGTAGAAGGTATCGCCAAACCGAGAAGATACGTTATGCCAGCCGGTATGGCGGTATTGAGAGCCATACTCGATAGTCTCTCAATAGAAGAGCTGCATGTTTCGGATAGCGCACTCAAAGAAGGCTTAATCCACGAAACTATCGGACGCAGAAACCAAAAAGATATTCGTAACGAAACCGTACGTAAATACCTCGACAAGTATCACATCGATGCAGGCCAGGCACAGCGAGTTAAAGAGACTGCATTGGCGTTAATTGCGCAAGCAGATATCAAAGAAGATTCTGGATTAAACCCTATCAGCTTAATTGGTTGGGCAGCGCAACTGCATGAAATTGGCTTAATGCTTTCTCATTCTGGCTACCACCACCACGGCCGCTATATTTTAGAGCACTGTGATTTAGCGGGCTTTAATCGGTACGAGCAATTTCTGTTAGCAACTCTAGTGGGAATGCATCGACGCAAACTTAATCAACAATCGCTGGAAAGCCTTAATCCTAACCATCGCGAACCCATATTAAAAATGGTCATCTGCTTACGACTTGCAGTGATTTTGAACCGCAAACGAGATTCAACCGATCAAACACCCAAGGTTACGTGGAATGGCGATAAAATCCACCTAGATTTTGGTGATGGTTGGTTGCCAAACAATCAACTCAGTGAGCGTTCATTGCAGCAAGAATCTGAATATTTGGCACGTATTAATGTGACGATGGAATATTCTTAAACAAGCCACTATCTATTTACAAAAATCTATTTACAAAAATTGAAAACGTTGATTGTTTAAGAGCTTTCGAGGTTAATAGAATATACCACTCAAAATAATAATCGATTAAAACTCCGAAAAATAATACCTCGAATGGTCAAATTCGATTCTCTGATTAAATCATGGAAGAGTTATTCAGAGATTCCTTTCTATAGTCAAACGAGAAAAGCTTCAACACTTGTACTTAAAACACCACATCGAGAATTACTCGTCGTGACAACAAATCAGCACAATATTTATGCTGTAGAATCTGTTTATTTTCCATGCCAACAGTTCGCCATCCCATTTCTAAATCTGGTAGAGTTAACCGATAGTTCGGCACAAATGAGGTGTCATTGAGTAATTTGCTCTGTCTTTACGAGTTACAACATCGGTAGCAGATTCCTTAAATTTAAATCCTAAAACCATCAACAGCTTCGGTAACGAGACTCAACGCTGAGATCAATCCGGTGAAAATCTGTTATATCAGCAGGCACGAAATGTTTACCAAACCCGAGTTTAAATTATGATTCGAAGTCTTCTCGTTATTATTGCCTTGATTGTTATTTTTACCGGAGTGAAATACATCAATCGGCAACCGCCAGAAAAAAAGCGACAACTGTGGATTAAAGTAACTCTGTATACAGTTGCGGCGGTAATGATCGGTTTAGCACTCACCGGAAGAATTCATTGGCTCGGCGCGGCTCTAGCAGCACTGCTACCGATTGGCCGGAGCCTTTTAGTGTTAGCGCCTAAAGTTTTCCCATTTATACAACCTTGGCTTGCCAACAAAATTAAAAACAACAACAAGAATGCTCGCTCAACAAATACATCTATTTTGCAATTTGTCTTAAGCGATAATGGTGAAATGGCCGCGCTTGTGATTTCTGGGCCTTTTTCTGGAAAAGCGCTGGCCGATTTAACGGATGAGCAGCTCATCGAATTATTAACGTTTTGCAAAAGTGACGCAGATTCACATGCACTAATAATCGCTTATCTCAATAAATATAAGCCGTATCTTGTGCAATCACGGGCACCCAAAATTGACGATAATATGAGCATAAGCGAGGCTCAAGATGTACTCGGATTAAAAGGCCAATACCAAAAGCAAGACGTTATCGAAGCGCATCGCAAGCTTATGCAGAAATTTCACCCAGATCGAGGCGGCTCAGACTATCTCGCCGCCAAAATCAACTCAGCGAAAGAAATTCTTCTACGCAACCTAGAGCGCTAAATTTACTCAGGTAAGCGTTTGTAGAGAACGTGTTGATAACGACCAAGCTCGCGAAAAGGCGACTCACGGGAATAAAACAACTCCCACTTAAGCAGCTCTTCAGGTTCACGATCGCGATCTTGTTCATTAAAGATATAGTCGTGAAACACACGAATACCACTGTGGCAAAGACGTGTTACCGGCAAGAGCTCAAACCAAGAAAAAACCTCTGAAATAGTGCGCGGATAACGAGGCGTCAAACTTCTTTTACTGCCCGAAAAATCCTGTCGATTAATTCTTTTAAAGTTTGTTCGCAACAAATTTTTAAATACACCCCCGTGAACATTGTAGAAACTTAATGACAACAGGCCGTCTGAAGCTAATAAATTACTCAGACAAATCATCAAAGGCTGCGGCGACTGCAACCACTCTACAACGGCATGGCAAAGAATAAGATCGAACGACTTATTACCAACAGACGCGGCTTGTTCTGAATACGCTTGCGCAGAACCGTGAAAAAACTCGATGCGATCTAAAACACCCGACTGCTCAGCATCGGCATAGGCGTGCTTTAACATCTCAACAGAAACATCTACTAACGTAACCCGGTGACCTAATTGAGCCAATTTGATGGAGATTGGCGCTCGACCAGCACCAACATCAAGAATACGCAAAGGTTTTTGGGACGCAGTAAATAACTCTGAATTGAACTCCTGGAGGTCTCGCTCAATAACACCTAACCTAATTTTACCCTTCAAAGATTGATAAACATTGCGTTCAAATCTGTGCGCTAAATCATCAAAATTACGGTCTCCGCTGACCAATGTTTTTGTGTGGTGTTTTTCCATGACAACAGACCGTTGAAAAATGCCTAGTTTAAATAAATATAATAGAGGAAGCTCTGATTAACTTACGGAAGAACTTATCAGAGTAGAGGAAACTCTGATTAAATCATGAATGAGTTAATCAGACCGCCATAGAGTCGCCGAGCCAAATACAAACGTAGATAATGAATAAAGATACAGCTAAAACCCCTAGCCCAAGCGGCACCTCACCTAATGTGTAGCTTCGAATCACAGTCAGATATTAAAAACACCAATAACTGGTGTGTATATATGATCGAAACCCGATCGGGTAAGCTCTATACTGGAATTAGCAATAATTTAGCAAGACGTTGTAAACAACATTCCAACGGCACGGGGGCCAAGTATTTCCGGATGGATCGGCCATTATTCCTAGTTTGGTCAGAGTTTAATCACGACCGATCCAGTGCCAGTAAGCGCGAGATTGCGTTAAAAAAACTCAACCGGGCCCAAAAACTGAAGCTAATCCATGCTCAAACCAAAATTCTGTTATGAAATACCCTGATTCTTTAGCATGACCGTTGCCCGAGTTTTGCAGAGGTGTACACTGTAGAAATTATGATTTGCAGCAATTTCTGTAAAACATTAGCTGCAAATATTAATTTTTTATAGCAATGCAATATCGAGATGATTTGCAAAAAATATCATCAACGAAGCCTAACCTAGGTCAACATCGCTGTTTAGCTTTTGGAGTGCTGATTAACCTAGAATCGCTTCGATACAAGATCGAGTTAATCCGACGCTCTTTTGGTTGATATTCTTTTAGTTAGTTATTGAGTTGATTACTCGACACCTGTGTTTTTAAAGTCTGCGCGTTGCGACATAGACAAGAGCAACACTAGAATAAGCAGATTACAGGTGCCAACGGCAATAAATTTAAAACGCCACAATCTGTGCGTTAACAACGAGGAAGTCCATGCAAGCTACTGCACACCCTGCTTTTGAGTCTATTCGTCAGCAATCCATTGATTCGCTGAATGTTACGGTAGAAGAGTACCGTCATACCAAAACCGGCGCACAACACATCCACATTCAAGCCGATAATCCCGAAAATGTCTTCTTAGTAGCCTTGCGGACAGTACCCATGGACTCCAGCGGTGTGGCGCACATTCTAGAGCATACCGCCCTCTGCGGCAGCGAGAAATACCCGGTTCGCGACCCATTCTTTATGATGATCCGCCGCTCACTCAATACCTTCATGAATGCGTTTACCAGTTCAGATTGGACGGCCTATCCTTTTGCGAGCCAAAACCGTAAAGATTTCAATAATCTGCTGGACGTTTATCTAGACGCGGTATTCTTCTCGCGTCTCGATCCTCTAGATTTCGCCCAAGAAGGTCACCGTGTAGAGTTTGAGAAGGCCGATGACCCTACTACGCCGCTGGTTTATAAGGGCGTTGTATTCAACGAAATGAAAGGTGCAATGAGCTCGATTCCGTCGCAGCTTTGGCACACCATGTGTAAATACCTATTCCCGACCACTACCTACCACTACAACAGTGGCGGCGATCCAGAAGCCATTCCTGACCTTTCTTATGAACAATTAAAAAGCTTCTACAAGAATCACTACCACCCAAGTAATGCCATTTTTATGACTTTCGGCGATATTCCTGCCGTGGAACATCAAGAAAAGTTCGAGAAGCAGGCACTGTCTCGTTTTGAAAAATTAAATTATCGCGTAGATGTTGGCGAAGAAAAACGCTATCACGCACCGATTAAAGTGCAAGAGTTCTATCCCTTAGACGACGCAGAAGAAAGCGCGGAAAACAAAACTCACGTAGTTATGGCATGGTTGCTGGGTCCAAGTATTGATCTCGACTCTGTATTAAAAGCCCAATTATTGAACAGCATTTTGTTGGATAACAGTGCTTCCCCGTTACAACACCTACTTGAAACCACAGAACTTGGCTCTTCACCATCGCCACTGTGTGGTTTAGATGACTCCCAAAAAGACTTGTCGTTCTTATGCGGAATTGAAGGTAGCGACAGCAATAAAGTAGAAGACTTCGAACAGCAGATTCTCGGACTGTTTGAAAAAATCGCCGAAGAAGGGGTTAGCGAAGAACAACTTGAAGCCTGTTTGCATCAACTAGAGTTACACCAACGAGAAATTGGCGGCGACTCCTACCCCTACGGATTACAGCTAATTCTGAGCGCTCTTAACTCAGCCACACACCGCGGAGACCCAATATCACTATTGGACATAGAACCCGCTTTTGCGCGTTTAAGAGAAGCCGCCAAAGAGCCTAATTTTGTTCAAAATTTAGCGCGAGAACTCTTAGTGGATAATCCGCACCGAGTCACGCTGGTGATGAGTCCAGACTCCAAAATTAACGCTCGCAAAACAGCAGCTGAGAAAGCGCGCTTGGCAAAAATGCAATCTTCCTTGAGCGATGATGACAAGCACAATATCGTGGATCTAGCGGCTCGCTTGGTGGAACGCCAAAATCAAGTTGACGACGAATCCATTTTACCAAAAGTAACCGTTGCGGACGTTCCCGAAAAAACCCATTACGTTGCCGGTAATTCTTCAAAAATTAATAACCACCCATTAACTGTTTACACGCCTGGCACCAATGGTTTGGTTTACCAACAAATTATCGTAAAACTTCCCGAATTAACTACCGAAGAACTGCAACTTTTACCGCTCTATTCTATTTGTTTAACGGAATTGGGCGTGGGCGAAAAAGACTATTTGGCAGCTCAACAATGGCAAGCACAAGTTGCAGGTGGCTTTAGCGCTTTTTGCAGTATTCGCGGCACCATTAGCGATGTACAAGATATTTCAGGGCACCTAACGCTTTCGGGTAAAGCATTATTTAGAAATCAAATGCAACTCGCCGAACTCATGAAAGAAACCTTAGAGTCGGTACGTTTCGATGAATTAAATCGTATTAAAGAATTAGTTGCGCAAGTTCGTGCTCGCAAAGAAATGAGCGTAACCGGCTCAGGCCATAGCTTAGCAATGTCTGCCGCTGCTAGCGGCATTAGTGCAGGTGCCAAAATTTCACATCAGCTAACTGGCCTAGAAGGTATTCGGTTTATTAAAGCCTTAGACGACGACCTTAAAAATCCAGAGCAATTAAGTATTTTTGCGGAAAAACTCGCAACGATTCACAACAAAATAAAACAGCAAGAACAGCAATATTTTCTTGCCGCAGAACCACACAACAGTGAAAACTGCATTAAAAATCTTGAAAAAGTATGGAGCTTTGACGACCTATCAGGCACCTCTGAATTCAATTACGAAATCACGCCAGAAATTACTAAAGAAGCATGGATTACCAACACCCAAGTTAACTTTTGTGCAAAGGCCTACCCTACTGTTGCCGTAAGTCATCCTGATGCACCTGCGTTAACAGTCTTATCGGGATTTCTAAGAAACGGCTATCTACACCGCTGCATTCGCGAACAAGGCGGTGCCTATGGTGGCGGCGCAAGCCAAGACAGCAACACCGGTAGCTTTAGATTTTTCTCCTACCGTGATCCACGATTAGAAGAAACACTGTGCGACTTCGACGAGTCACTGCAATGGTTATTAACTCACGACCACACAGCGCAATCTCTCGAAGAAGCAATACTGGGCGTTATCGCGTCTTTAGATAAGCCAAGTTCACCTGCCGGAGAAGCGAAACAAACCTTCCATGCCGAACTTTTTGGACGCGATCAAAAACAACGTGAAGAATTTAGAAAGGGAATCTTAGCAACCACACTGGATGATTTAAAACGCGTTGCAAAAATCTATTTAACACCAGAAAAAGCAAGCACAGCAGTAATTACCAATGCAGACCAAAAACCTGTTATTGAAAAATTGGGATTATCTTTGAAGAAACTCTAAAAGTTATTGCTGCTTAAAGAGAATCAAGACACAAGGATGTGTCGTTAACCGAAAAGCCAGAACCCACGAGCAATAAAATCAATCCTTCAACTCTTTACCTACCCCCATAATAAATCAACAAAATTAATTAAGTTCAGCAAACTAAAATTTATTTCAACTCCAAAAAATTTTAAGCTTAAAAAGCTTGTGGATACATCAAACAACAAGGGCCAACTCGAATTTAAATTACGACAAAAATTTAGAGAATTTAAAAAATACTAAATATTCTAATAATTGAGTCTTTTGAACGAAGAGCTTAAAAAAATTGTTAAGGAAACTCTGACTAACCTAAAGTTTCTCGCGACACAAAGATGTGTCGCAAATTTCAAAAACGATAAAAAATTGAAATTGTAAAGAAATTGGAAATCACATTGTCAATATCTTACCTCCGGTTAAATCATGAATGAGTAAACCAGAGGATCCTTAAGTTTAAGTACGAATAAAAAAACCCAACCTCAAACGAGGCTGGGTCTATAGGAGTCAAATCAAAAACAACAAACAGGATAATTAAAGCTCGTTGTTATTTAAAAGCTCAATGCAATATATTCTTGGCTAATAGGTGAGTAGGAGTAAATAGCCCTATCGAAAGGTTGCCCCTCAGTTATACTATAATAATATAACTGGCGTGATTCATCTAAATCCACGCTTCCGAGCAAAGGATCCACTGCTGAGAATAGGGATGGCGAGATACTACCAAAAACTGGAGCAAATTCATTTATATCTCTACTATATCTAAAAGATTGATTTAATGCTGAGTCTGCATCTACGGTAAAGATTAAAAATGAGCTTTCACTCTCGTACAAAATATCTAAAGGAAATGCTCGGAGCATATCATCAGTGAAGGTTGCACTGATGATATTTCTTTCTCCTGTGGTCAAATCAAGCGAAAAAATATTTTCTTCGTCTAACACAAAAACTTCATTAGTATTTTGGGGATTAAAAACAAAATCCACTGAAAAGATAAAGTTAGGCCCAGATCCCACAATAAGATCTAATGATGGATTACTATCATTAGGAGCAGCACTTGTAGATATTGGTTGAACTTCTCCACTAAAAACATCAATCTCAAAAAAACCAACCGCCGGACGTCTAGCGTTCGATAATAAAAGAGTATCTCTACCCTCTAACTTTTCCAACTTTAACAATTCAATATCAGTTGAGGTAAAAGGTATAGATAATACACTCACAAAAGATATTTGCAAACTTTCTAAATTTATGCGGTATAAGTTCTCACGACTGGTATCGATAAAATAAATATTCTCGCGATTATCATCAAACGTCATCGCGCTGGTAAACCCCGTGTAGCCTACACTCGAAAAATCATCTTGGTCAAATAATAGAGTTTTATTTCCGTTAGTTAAATCAATTTCAAAAAATTCCCATTCAGTAGGATTTGCTCTGTCATTCTGGTCGGCTTGATAAATCTTTCGACTCTCAGGATCTAATAAAGGCTCGATATCAAAAAAATTTCGTCTAAAGGGTGAAAAAAAATCGCCTTCTCCGCCTTCATTTATCACCGATTGATAAATCTCATTATTTCCGTTAAGCGAAGTTAGTCTTTGCGTACCTGCAAAATTATAAAGTGAATCATTGAAATTACTAAAAAATACATCGCCACTAGAGGCACTACTAATTGGATTATCTCCCGCAGCTATCGCATCAACAGAAGCTAACTCGGTAATGCTCAGATCACTCAAATTAACTCTAACTGCTTCTGTACGTGAACTCAGCACCACTCTATTTTCAGAACTTAGATCAACTCTATCAGGTGTAAATTCTACCCCGGCATTACTGTAGGTAAATAATGTGCTTGTAGTACCTGTAGTAATATTATAAGAACTTAAAGCAGTAGTATTAGGTATTAATATACGATTATTAGTAGAATCCAACGTTAAATTACGCGAAGAGCTAAAGCCCAGAGTTGTTATAACTTCTGTATCAGGATTAAGAGTAAACACCCCTCGACTATCACTTAAATAAATAAGGTTTTGTGATGAATCATAACCAAATATTTCAGCGGAGGTATTTGCAGTATCGGGTGCGAAGGTAATTGGGGTTTGGGAACGAGTACCTGTAGCCAAATCAATTTCGACAATTGTATTATCTCTGACAAAAGATGCACCCAAAAAGAATAAACGCTGATTATTCTCGTCCAATACACCAGTGGTTAGTGCACCTGACCCGCCAATTAAAGGGGCACCATCAGCTGTAATATCACTAGAAACCAAACGATAAACACTAGTATTAATGTTAAATTCCAGAATTAATGTCGAGGTTAGAGAACTCTCTTCTGCAGAAAAATAAACTAAATTGCCATCAGAACTAATATCTAGAAATTGTGGATTTGCGTACAAGAGATTATTAAAAGCAGTAATCGTTTGAGTTTCTGTGTTGTTAGCCGTAGCAACCAACTCTGACTGAAAATCGTTGGCACCAGGAACAACTGGGACAGTAACACTCCAGAAGTCTGGGAATTCCGCACTTTGAACTAGGTTTTGACCATTAATAGTAAAAGAAATCATGGTAGCCGCTTCTTCTGCGGTGACTTCGCCATCTTCTAAGTCGATCAATTTCGCAACGGCTTCGAACTCGGTTTTACCTGAAGCTTGCAGTTCTTCCAGCGTCGTTTCGGTTGCAATATTGCTGTTTTGTGTTGGAAATACGAGCTCGTGAGATAAAATAAATTGATTGGTTACCGAAACTTGAAATAATTCGCTGGTAGTCGCTCCAGTGTTGTCTGTCGCTGAAACTTCTACTTCATAAACATTATCGGTGTCGCCGTCCAAAGGATCTTCAAAATCGAACGTTTGTGAGGCGACCAAACTATCGCCAGAATCGGAGATTGTGAAAAGCTGGGCATCGGCGCCGCCGGTAATAGAAAGAGTGAGATTATTGCTTGCAACACCATCAGCAGAAGCTGTAATCGGTAACGAAAAGGAAGTATTTTCTTCTACCGATGCATCCGTTGTTGACTGAAAACTAATTTCTACCACATTCCCAACTTCAACAGTAAATGGTGCCGTTGCTGTGGCGCCCGTGCTGCTGGTAGCAGTAACTTGGAATTCGTATACATTATCGCCATTACTGTCTTGTGGGTTTTCGAAATCAAAATTTGCACTGGCGACGAGGTTACTACCGTTGAATGAAAATAAGTCAGCATCAGTACCACCCGATACAGAGAACGTAATACCCGTACTCGCGGAATTATCGGACCCTGCTTCAACTGCCACAGACAAACTACTGTTTTCTTCTATTGAAATAGACGGTGACGTCGAGATGGTTACATTTTCTGGTGGGGTACTATTTCCGCCGCCACCTCCACCGCCGCAAGCAGTCAAAACCAGTGTAGATAATACGACCGTTGATATTCTTGTGTGCACGATATTCTCTCCGTAATCGCTCGTAAAGCTTATTAATACATAAGAAATGGATACTAAATATTAAATAGTCAAAAATCCATGACCGAGGTTAAAAGTTGAAAGTTTTTCGAGGAATTTAAGTCATTAGTGTGATAATAAAGTTGAATTGAGTGGTTTTTAATTACAACCACCGAGCCTTTAAAGACCGTTAAAATAGTCGTGAAGAACTCTATAGGAACCTCAGATTAACTCACCCATGAATTAATCTGAGGTTCCTATAGTCAGAAGTTGTAAATATCAGCGCCTCGCTAAACAAGTACAGATATTTTGTGTTTATTCTAAAACGCAGCTATAAATATTTAATCTTAGTGGGTATTTTTTAATACGATAGCAACCTAAACACTTCATTTTTCTTAATAACAACTAATTATGCAGCACGAAAAAAACGCCTCTTTGCATAAAAACGCACACCAAATAAATATTAATAATTCACAACAAATAATTGATAGACAATCTAAAATCAAATGGCTCGAAACACTAATTTTTAAGAATTATTGATTTTAAATTGGCGAACTCAATTACGATTAGCAATGTTTAAATCTTGAAAAATAGCCCTTTATGTCAAACACAACCACCCGAACATTAATTATTTTTATTTTATATCTACATGTAATTAAACGTATTGGCTTTAGCTAGCAAGCTGTTAAAAAAGTAGCATAATAAAAAGCCGGCATATGCCGGCTTTTTATTATTTCTGAGAGACCGTATCTGATTCGTTGTAGTCAACAAACTCTTCGTCAAGATTTTCCTCAAACTCATCTTCCCTTTGATCTTCTGGAAGAAGTAGAGGGCTAGAACCAACGGCATAGGGTTTTAATTCCGCAAAAATCGCAGGATCAACATTACCTATTTCTTCTAATCCAGTTTGAGCAGCAGCTACACTAGCTCCTGAGGTTGCGGCTCTTTCTGCAATCGATGAAATCCTAAAACCAGACTGACGAGGAATAGTACCAGCCAAAGAATTGTTAACCGGAACGAACTCCTCAGAGAAGCTTGAAAAGCTAAAGACGTTAGTACGGAATGGTGTATTCTCGCTACCAATAATGTCATTAGCGATCAAAGTTGCACTTGCAGAAGTTAGATTCACTATTCGGTCAGGGTTTTCCCCAAAGTCGATTAATGGATCGATTAAAATACTTACGCTAGCATTCAGATTAACTTCACCAGAAGAAGTAGAACCAGTATTAATAGTATTCAAAAAGATATTACCACTGGCAGCCCCAACTGATACATTACCACCCGCAGTAGAGATATTAGTAATAACAATATCGTTGTCGTCTTGGATAGAGACAGCACCATCAATCGTGGTAGCGGTAATATCAATAAAATCGCCGGACAATGTTATATCACCCGTAATATCCATCAAACTAATTGTCGATTGAGCAAACAGTGATCCCGACACGCTTGCCGCACCACTGATGGTTAATGGAGCATTATTGAAATCAAATTGAATATTATTGCCAATATTCAAGAGGCCAGTATCTGAAAAACTAACCGCCAGCGGCGTCGAAATATCAACCAATCCAGTATTATCTTCAATAAAGTCGATGCCACTGAATGCAAACCCACCAAAAGAGGAATTACCATTGGTAATTGTAAATGGCGATGATTCTCCATTAGTAATTAAATTGTTGAAGCCAGATCCTGCCTGCAAACCACTAAAGCCCGTAACTTCAAAGACCTGGTTACCCGCACCGGTTAAATTAACGCCCAGCACACCATTTGAGTTGAGGTTAAAGGTTAGATCTTGATTTGATCCCGCTAAAGTTGCTTCACCTTCAGCAACAAAATTCTCAACACCTTCAAAAGCGGATCCATTGAGCTCCCCAATTACAACAGCATTAGCATTAATGTTGGTTATTTGGAACGCACCGCCGCCCACCAGACTGTCTGAGCCCGTTCCCGCATTAATCAAACCTGAAACGGAACCAGAACCTGTAAACTGCAAACTATCGTTACCTGCGCCTGTTGAAATATTTACTAGGCTGCCAGAAACGGAAACCTGATCTGCACCGGAACCGGTAATGATATTTTCTATGCCGGCAAAGGTATTGCCATTAACGTCACCAGAATTTACCCCGGTTACATCAACGATATTATTGGAATTATCAAGCTGTAGGGTGTCATTTCCAGCCCCACCAATAAGTGAAGCCGTTGAGGTGGCAGTCAAATTAATTACATCATCACCAGCACCTAAATCAAGGCTGGTCAGGGCACCACTTGCAGAGAAATTAGCAGTATCAGTGCCAGAGCCAGTACGTATGATTCCAAAACCAGTAAAGGTAACAGAAGATCCACCGTCAACTTGCAGGCTACCATTATTCAAACCAGTGATGCCGACTAGAGTATTTTGATCAGAGCCAGTGAAAGTTGCAGTTTCATTACCGAAAAATTGCTCTACACCGGTAAATGATGTATTGCCAGAAACACCGTCAGCGCCGTTGGTTATGTTTGTTAATTCGACGTTAGTATCCGATATTAAAGCATCGTTACCGGTACCTCCATTAAAGACCAAGACACTACCATTTGATATAAATTGATCAGCACCGCCCAATCCATTTACTTGGTTGGTGCCAAAAAATTGGATATTAAATGCGCCAATTTCGTTGTTACCAAAATCTTCAAATTGATCGGCCAACGTTGTACCAACAATAGTTCCTGCGGCTTGAACTTGTTCAATGGAAGTAAACGTAAATCCGCCAACAGAAATCGAATTGCCAGTAATTAACACAATATCATCGCCTAGGCTATTAACAACTACGTCATCCGCAGAAGCGCCGGCATTGACCACACCACCACCTACAACCGTTAGCGACGCATTAGCAGCTGTGGTAATAGATAGTTCATCAGCAGCGGTAATATCAAAAATTTCTATTTCGCCTGAACCCGTGATATCCGTTACTCGTTGAACAACCTCCACACCGGAGACGCCAATATCTCTTGAAGTAAAATCAACCGCATCTACTGAACTGCCTAAAGCAATAGAAGCATTATTTATATCCAAAGTATCGGTACCACCAGACCCAATTAGACGCGAAACGCCATTAAAGCTAATCGAACCTAGAGAAACCTGCTGACTTTGCACCGAAGAGAAAGATTCAGATAAAGAACTCCCGGTTAATACACCCGTGCCGGTGATATTTTCAACGTTAAAGACGGAAATTTGGCTGGAAATAAAATCAACATCAGCGCGTGCATCAAGAACCGCTCCCGCTTGTGATAAGGAAATACTGTCACTCCCTGCCCCACCATCAAGCCCAATCACTCCTTCAAAGCTTATTCCCGCACTTGCAAGACTATTGTTGCCAGACAATACAAAACTATCCGAGGCACTAGAACCAATGAGCGACCCGGTATTTAAAACAGAAGACACACCAGAGAACGTTATAGAATCTCCACCCAGTTGAGTTTGAAGGGCGCCCATTTGCCCTTGTACTAGTGAAAACTGCCCTTGTTCACCAGATGCAACCTCAATAGTTGATGCACCAGAGATAGATTCAAAACCAGTAAATTCGATTAGATCAGAAGTTATAGAAGCCGAACCTAATAGAGCAGAAGACAACAGAGAAAGAGAACTTCCCGTAAAGCCAGTAACTGAACCGACGTCTTGAAATAAAACACCAGATGCTGAGCCTTCGGACGCACCAGTTACAGCAAAATCAAAGCTAGCAAAAGATGACACATTTCCAGAGTTTTGCACGACTTCCACATTAAATACATCAAGGCCACTGGTTAAATCTCCCGGAGTGGAGAAAATTCGGAAACCGGCAGTTTCTAGCAACACAGGATCAAGAGTCGACCGTGTACTACCAGAACCGACTAAAATAGAGTCACCGGAGCCGGTTTGCCCCAGACCATCAATGGACGATGCATTAAGAATTGTTGTTGTGGAGGTTACTGTAGTACCTGTGTCATCAAACAGGCTAATAACAACGTCAATAGAGCCATCTAAATTAAGCTCTACTGTAAACGAATCGATTCCATTGGAGCCTAGCGCTATACCACCAGATTGGTTAACACGCTCAAAACCGGTAATTGAAATATCGCCATCGGCCAATTCAGAAATTGTGCTTCTGTTACCGTCAATTGCACCATCTAAAAGATTGATGGTATCCAAACCAGCATCGATGATGCCGTCGCCATTAATGTCTGTATCACCGGCGTCAATGTCACGAACACCAATAAAATCAATCGTATTTCCAGAGCCGTCAAGTAGGTCTAAACGAACAACGGTTTCAGTAGTGCCTTGATTATTTCGATCAACAACCGTGAAATTATCATCACCCGAAGATCCTATTAGATTTCTGGTATTGGTAACACGCTCGACATTATCGTAGTTAATCTGAGAACTACCGCTGAAGCGGAGGGAATTTACAGAGTCAAGTGTTACAGTTGAGTTATTGGCAAGATCAACAGTATCAGAACCGCTTACACCATCTACAAAGGTAATATCACCGTAAATGATTCCATTGCTGGTTACTTCTCGGGAACCCGTTTCGCTGAAAGTATCGTCGCCAGTAGTGCCGATAAGATTGCCGCTACCGTTTTCAACATTCTCAATACTGGTAAACACCAAACCTGCGGCGTTCGTAAAGCTTGATGCAGTTAAAGTAATGTCGCTGCCACTAGCGTCAACGGTATCTTGTCCTAAACCACCATCAACGGTCGATACATTATTAAAGGCGGTTCCTGAAACGGTATTCACCGCGACAGAAGAACCAGACACTGTGTAAATCTCACCAGTAGATGTGCCAGTCAAAGTACCTGCATTGTTCACAGTTCCAATTTGATCAAATTCAATACTGCCAACGTTAAAGTCACGGTTTGACGTAAGCGCTACTGTTTGCGAATCTAGATTTACTGTTTGACTGCCATCACCAATGACAACACCAGTATTAAATCCAACTCCCGCAAATGCATTCGATGTTAGGGTAGTACCACTTAATGTTAACGTGTCGCTATTGGCTGAGGTTAATTCACCGATATTATCGACGGTTTCAATACCACTAAAGGTTACGCCACTGACTTGCAAACCAACGGTAAGATCTAGGTCTTGGTTGTTAATATTTAATGCGTCTGTACCAGTACCCGCCGTCAAGGTGGTGATGTTATTAAAGGTAGATCCGAGAATATTCAAATCATTATTGGTGAGTGAATAGGAGCGGTTGCCATTCACACCGTCAGAAACAAAGGTTACGCCATCAACTGTGTCGATATTGGTGTAGGTGATACCCGATACGGTAAAGTCGGCAGTATTAAGACTGGCCGATGAGCCTGCGCGTACACTTAAGCTATCGGTTCCACCGTTACCATTAACTGTAGACACACCTTGGAAAGCGAAACCATTCGTATCAATTTGATTATTCGCGGTTTCATCAAAGCTATCATTTCCAGCGCTACCAGTTAGGGCACCAACCTGAGTTGCAGTTGTTACGTTTGTATAGGTAATACTGTTACCACTGGTGAAGGAACTTCCACCTAGAGTTACTCCGGAGTTAATTACATTAACTGAGTTATTACCGCCGCTACCGTTAATGCTTGAAACTTCACTAAATTGAATGGATTGAACAGCAACTTGGTTTGCATCAGTTTCTACAAAAGTATTGTCGCCAGCAGATCCAGCTAAAATTCCCGTATTGCTAACGTTTTCAATACCGGTCACCAAAACAGAAGAACCGACATTCAGAGCAGTACCCGTAAGAGTCGCATTACCAAAGTTAATATCTACTGTATCGGTTCCCGCGCCCGCTAATAAATTACCAACATCGTTAAACGTGGTTCCAGCAACGGTATCAACTACAAGCGAGTTACCATTAATAACGAAGTTTTCAGAGCCATTAGTTGCTGTGACGGTACCAGTATTGTTGACGTTGGCAATTTGCTCAAAGGCCACAGTACCCACATTAAAATCACGAGTAGACGTTAAATCTACGGTCGAAGAGTCTAGATTTAACGTCTGGGAGCCATCACCCAATACATTATTCGCATTGAAAACGACACCACTCTGAGAGCTTGAACTTATCGAGCTGCTATTAAATGCCAGTACATCATTGGTGGCAGCCGTTAACGCGCCAATATTATTAATTGTTTCAAGTGAAATTAAATTCACACCATTTGTAATTAAACCAACTGCGAGATCGATATTTTGACCACTAATATCGACAGTATCTGAACCGCCAGATCCATTAATAGTATTAACATTCTGGAAGCTGGTACCTACCACAGAGCCAACCGTGGCCGTTGTGCCTGACAAAGTAAAATTATCACCTGCAGTTGTACCAGTAAGAGTACCAACGTTGGTCACGGTACCAATTTGATCAAAGCCGATACCGCTAGCAATAAAGTCGCGAGTCGTATCTAACGTAACGTTTTGCGTGGTTAGATTTAAGGTTTGACTGCCATCACCAATAACAGCGCCAGTATTAAATCCAACACCCGTAAATGCATTCGATGTTAGGGTAGTACCACTTAATGTTAACGTGTCACCAATGGCTGAGGTTAATTCACCGATATTAT